>CAXTRQ010000072.1:5156-26966 GCA_964246705.1 uncultured Pyrinomonadaceae bacterium | reverse complement strand
TGCTTGCCTTTACACGATAGCTGAATAGAAACAGATGGAGCTTCACATTATGAAAATTATCTACACCAACGCACGGCGAATAGTGCCAAGATGAATGTCGAGCAGCTTGATAGTTCACCAACGCAGAGACCGCAGGACACGGGAAGTCACAAAGAAAAGAAAGTTCTCTTCTTGGCGTCTTGGCGCGAAACTTTCTTCTGTCCTCATCAAAAATTTCGCGCCAAGGCGCCAAGACGAGTTTCAGATTTGAAATTTCAAACATTGAAACTTGAAACTCTGTGCAACCTCCGCATTCTACGGTGGTGAATCCTATTTCCTGTACTTTCAATTGAAAAGAGTAAACGCGCTGGCCTTTCGCTTTAACCGATTACTGACGATTTATTGAAGAGGCTTACGCTGCTTTATTCTGTATTCATACCCGATTCGTTCTGGACTTCACTTTCGGGTTTTTGAGTGCCCGGCGTCAGCGAGCCGGTCGGCGTGCTGTCCTGAAGTTTCTCCGCCGGGCTTTCTTCTCTCTGTTCATCATTCTCCGGTTCTTTGCTCATTTGTGCCCACCTTTCATGTTCAATTTTACAAAGCCTGCCCATCCTGCGTGAAGGTATTCCGGTGAGGTGGGGGGTGTCAAATCAGAATTGCTACAGTCGCTCGCAGACTACCGGCAGGTTTTTCCTTGACAAGGCATATAGATGATTGTATATATATATCAGTAGGCGGATTGATGCAAAACGGTTCAACGAATAAGTGAGAGGGAGTAACACTAATGAGCGAACATGTTAGAGAGATTAGCGACAATTCTTTCGAGAAAGAAGTTCTTCAATCGGAAAAGCCGGTGCTGGTGGATTTCTGGGCTGCGTGGTGCGCGCCGTGCCGGATGATGAATCCGACGGTCGAAGCCGTGGCAGACGAGCATAAAGAAAGCGCCGTTGTCGTCAAGCTCAACGTGGACGATAATCCGGCGACTTCGCAACGCTACGGCATCAAGGGCATTCCGACAATGATCCTCTTCAAGGACGGCAAGGAAGAGGAACGCATCGTGGGTGCGACTTCTAAGGAAGCGCTTTCACGCCTGTTAAGCAAGCATGTCGCGGTCGCAGTGGCTTGAAGAGTGGCATAGGACATAAACGATAAGATAGCGACCCGTCTTCTAGGGCAGGAACATTTCCCCCCGCAGACGCAGGGACGCGAAGGCTGTACAGAGAAGTTATTTAAAGCTCTGTACCCCCTTTCGCGTCCCTCTGTGTCTGTGGGGGTGAACACTAATTGCTATACGTCCAATTAAAAATTGCTCTAAGAGATTAGTTTGGCTTCTATCTCCGCGCATCAGCATGTCTTTCATCCAGAACTTGTCCATCCCGCTTCAGCACTCTTCGACTGATTGGCTCTCCCTCATCTTGATTAGGCGATGATCGCAAAAATTCGGTCAGCGCGTCATTCCGACCGGGGGCATGTCATCCTGATTGATTCATTGAACCCTCCGTCAATTCCGCCGGTAAAACTCTATAAGTTTGCGGGCATTTACAGCATTTTTTGCCGATGGGGTGTGGCACTTTAGTTGCTACTCTTGAGCGTGACTTGCGCGCCGTAGATGCGACTTACCTACGCGAACCCCTTGAATGTTCCATCCTAAGTTAATGAAAAACACGTCAACACGCGAACCATTGAGCATGAACAGCAAACTACTAGTGGCCTCGTACACGACAGCCTTTTGTATTTTTGTAGCTCTTGTGCCGGTCTCAACTCTTTCACCGTCTCTCGTCCTCTTCGCTGTCATAGCCATTCAACTCTGCTCGGCTTTTTCGCCGAAGGTTGACGACGCAAGCAACCGGCTTTTCTTCATTGACAGTTTTTTATTACTTTCACTGATGCTCTTCGGCGGCAGGCCGACCGTGGCGCTCGCATTTGTTATCGCTCCGTGTGTATTGCTTAATTATAGTAAGGACGTGGTTCAGCTTTTCTCACGCTCCGCCGTATCCGTCACCTCAATCTTGTTTCTGGCTTTCCTCCTGGAAGTCACCAGCGGCTCTCTCACACTACCCGGACAGGAACAGTTGCGCCTTGAGACGGTCACCGCGATGGTCTTGGCTGTGGTTTGCCAGTCTGTTTTAAGCACATTCGTCTTTGTGATATGGAAGACGGACATCCATGCGCGACGGTCTTGGCGTCACGCCTTGCTGGATGATTACCTGACAACCTTGGGCAAGTATTTAGCTGTCGGCGTCGTTGCCGGGTTAGCCGCCACCGTCGCGCAGTTCGCCGGTCTCAATACAGCCATTATGGTGTGGACGGCAGGAGCGATTAGTTATCTCGCCGTGGTCGCTTACAAGAAAAATTCTTACCTTGGAGGCGCTACGCTCACTCAGGACAAGACGGACAGCGATGACGAGTCGGACGACGCCGAAGTGCGTTTCCGCAGCGCGTTCGACTTTGCTGCTATCGGCATGGCGTTAGTTTCGGCAGAGGGGCGTTGGCTTCAAGTTAATAGGGCGCTGTGTAATCTTCTGGGATACTCAGAGCGGGAACTTCTGTCGGTGGACTTCCTGACCATCATCCACTCGGATGACATCAGACCCGCCACGGAAACGCTCCGGCGTTTACGACAAAACTATAATACGGTTGACCAGTGTGAAATAAGATTTCAGCACAAGTCTGGAAGGGAAGTGTGGGGACTCTGGAATGCCTCTTTTGCAGGGGAATCTCACGTCACGGCGAGGCCGCTCATTTTCCAGATTCAAGATATAACCGACCGCAAACGGGTCGAAGCTCAACTTCAGCACGAGGCGCTCCACGACGTGCTGACCGGCCTTCCCAACCGTGCAATGTTCATGGATCACTTGGAACTTGCCATCGCACGGGCGGAGCGGAATGAAGACCGGAAGTTCGCTGTTCTCTATCTCGACCTTGATCGCTTCAAGATTATCAATGACAGCCTCGGTCATACCATCGGAGATCAGTTGTTGGTCGAGGTCGCGGAGCGTCTCGGAAAATGCGTCAGGGCGGGCGACACCGTCGCGCGTTTCGGCGGCGACGAGTTTGTGTTACTCGTCGAAGATATTCTGGAAGAGAGCGACGCCGTATATCTGGCCGAAAGAATCAAGGGCGCGCTGACCGCTCCTTTCACGCTGAGTGGGCGCGAGATATTTATGACCGTCAGCATTGGTATTGCTTCCATCTGGACGAGCTACCGTCAGGCGGACGTATTGGTGAGAGACGCTGACGCCGCGATGTACCGTGCAAAATCTTTAGGTAAAAACCGTCACGAAATTTACGACTCGGCGATGCACGCGCGTGTTAACGACCGCTTGCAGATCGAGACCTTATTGCGACTCGCCGTGGAGCGAAAAGAGTTCAGCGTCTATTATCAACCAATCGTTGATTTGGACTCTTTCAGGTTGAGCGGCTTTGAAGCTCTGGTGCGCTGGAAACATCCTGAGAAGGGTTTCATCTCGCCCGCTGATTTTATTCCCCTCGCGGAGGAAACCGGCCTCATCATTGACATCGGCGAGTGGGTGCTGACAGAGGCGTGCAGGCAGATGGAGAGATGGCAGAAGATTTTTCCTTCCGACCCGCCGCTTTTCGTGAGTGTGAATTTATCAGGCAAGCAATTTATTCAGAGCGACCTGATTCAAAGAATCGAGCAGATTATCAAGGACACGAAAATTGATCCGAAAGGATTGAAGTTAGAGATTACAGAGAGCGCCGTGATGGATGATGTCGAGACGGCGACCGAGATGCTCAAGAAATTGCGAGCCTTGGGCGTCAAACTCAGTATCGACGATTTCGGGACAGGATATTCATCCTTGAGCTATTTGCATAAATTCCCGATTGACACGTTGAAGATTGACCGCTCGTTCGTCACGAGTATGTCCGAGGATGCCGAGAACATCGAGATCGTGCGAACGATTGTCACGCTGGCGCAGAATTTGGGGATGAATGTTATCGCCGAAGGAGTGGAAACTAAGGAGCAACTCGCCACCCTGAGAAAACTCGAATGTGAGTACGGTCAGGGATACTTCTTCTCCAAGGCCGTAGATTCGATGGTCGCCGAGAATCTGATTTGCGAGACGTACAATGCCGATGCACCGATAGACCTCGTGATCAACTCGACGCCCGCCCGAAAAGTCGTGTATCTGGTGCGATAGAAAGATTAGCCACGTGGCTTTTGACCTACTTGATATCAGGTAGCGATTAAAGGCGGTCGGATGGCAGACTAAATTCGCCGACGAGTAATAACACAAGTTCGAGATAAGTAAACAGCCGGTTGCTCCCGTCGCTTTTAGGGTTGAGGAAATTCCTTTGCCAGAGCTTATCTCGAACTCACGTTAAACCTGATGCGCCGCAGGACTAAATACCCTCTCCGGGCTTTCTGCCTTCGCCGAGCACTTTCAAGTCCGCTTTCGCGCGTTTCAATTCTTGTGTTCTCGTGCATGCATCTGACCGCAGCTTGCCGTCTGAGTCGGAGGCGTAAACCAGATAACGCTTTCCTACTTTGAATGGGTAATCGCAATCGGAGATGCTTTCCGAGGCGTCAGGGTTTCGGGTCTGGCCGGTCAGAAGTGTTACTTCAGCGGTTGAGCCTCCCTTCCACCATTGTTCAACCTGAAACCTGAGCACCAGAACCTCGTAGTCAACTTTCTTCCCGGTCATATCTTCTTGAATACTTTTGAATTCGTTGGAGACTCCCTTTTGATACTCCGCCGATACGAGCTTGCCGGAGAAGACCGCGCCCGATTGGTTCAACGCCTCGGTCACACCCGGCGTTCCGGCGCAGACGCAAGCCGAAACCGAATAGGCATTAAAGAGCAGGAAGGCGGCTAACAGTGGAATCATGCTGTATCTCTTCATATTGTTCTCTACTCCCGAATCAAGAAGCTGAGTTTAATGTTGCATCAAAGCTAATCCTTTGACAATTTTCCGCAGCAGCCCGTGAGCCATCAATGTGGCGTCCGGCGCAGAAATTCAAGCTGCTGCTGACACCTCGTCTTAGATGCTGGGTGCCCTCTATTTGATTTGAGATGCCGCTTGCCCTCCATATTTCAGAGGTTTTTTTGACATCTCACGCATTAAAGGAGAGATGCGGCTACCAAGCTTTCTGTGCTCAGTAGCCGCTTCTTTATACCAAACGCGAACCCGTGAGCGATGCGCCCATCAGGCTTGTTTGTTTTTCTTCACCGCTTGTTTGACTTCATTGAGGAAAACGTAGACGTTCATCCCGTTGTACTTCCACATTGAATCCTTCAACAGCCCGGAATGAGCTTTGACGGTTCGATCCTCCGTGGTCGTGGGTATCCCAAACACACCCTGTGCCTCGCCGGTCGTAACGTAGGTTCCGGGGCGCTCGCCTTGTGTGAGGAACAGGGCGTAGGCATTTCCTTGCTGCAACTTCTTAAACCAAGGTGTTTTCACCTCGGCGGTGCTCCCGTCGTCGAACTGCATGACGCCGCCGGGGATACTCACAGTGATCGTGGCTCCCTCCTTGAGTTTGCCTTTGTAGACATGCTCGACCGCTACTTTGTAGTCAATCGTCATTGTTCTTCCATCGGTCGACAACTTGCAAACATTGTCCTGCGGAGTGCCGATGATGACAGCCACGCTGTCTCCGGCAAGCCCCTTCAAATCGGCAAAGGCATTGGGTTTCTTCGGGTTCGCACTTTCAACGTAGCGCTCCTTCTTTCCCCTCGCGCGCTCTTTCAGCGGACGAGGGTCTTCGGCCTTGGCCTTCTCCTCGCGCAAAGTCTTACGCGACGCAGACTCATGAGCGGCGGGCGGCATCGGCTTGCGCTGCGTCAAGCCGCCACCGGCCAGAGCGAACCCAAGCGGAACCAACACAGTCAACATCAGCACCAGTGATATTACTAAATTACGCTTCATCATCTTTATTGACCTCCGAACAATCAACTTTCTTGGCAACGCCGCTTCAGGTATTAGTAGAAGCAGAAGGAATCCGTGAGAACGTAGAACACGCTATCTATGCGGCAACTTCTATCACCGTTAATGGTGACTCAGGTTTCAGCAACCCGCTCTTCGTAGAAGTTGTAGCAAATCGGATAGGGGTAATAGTAGGGGTCTGGAATAGGATCAATGAACCCTCCCGGATCAGTATCCAGAATATTCAACTCCACACCTCTTTTTCTATTACAGTTGCTATTATTGTTAACGAACTTGACGGCTGTGGTCACGTCGCCCGGGCTGATGTCATGATTCACGACGCAAGTGGCAGACGCTCTGTCCATCACGCTCTCGCACTGCCCGGTATGCGAGGCGTCAATATCTGCGAGGCCGAAGAAGTGCCCCAGTTCATGCTCAATAATATCCGCCACCTGCTGCGAGTTGAGCCTCGCAAACACGTCGCTTCTGATAATCAGTGAGGCTTGCGTGATTTTACCGTTCGCGTCCTTCTCAACCTGAATTCCGGCGCAGGCTTCTTTCTTGCCCGGAATTTCTTTGACCTGCCCGATAAACACATTCACCTTGTTGGCATCGGCGCTTTGCTGGACGGTGTAGGGAATCCTCTCACCGTTTTCACCAGTTCTGGTATTCCAACTGTTAGCCGCGCTATTAATGGCGTCTGAGATTTTAGTCGTCTCCGCGCCGGAAAATTTGTAGACGCTATTAGCGCCAACCACGAAGCCGACGTTGACGTAGCGGTTTTGCGGCGTACTCGCTTCCCCGTTGGGGCCCTTGCCGTCAATGAATGCTCCTTCTCCTTTGAAGCAATTGGTACAGGCGGCATCCGTGGGTGACAGTTGCGAGATCGTATAAGCCGCCATACCGAGTGAGTAGATTCCAAGCACACAGCACAAAATAAACTTCATAAACCAGCACTCCTTAAATCTGCATCTTTCACCGGACTGGCCGGAAGAGCACGTCCACAGAAGCGTTCAAAACACTTCGGGGTTTATTCTGAAACTCAAGGTGACCTTCAGTACGTGAGCGGTCCTTGATCGCACTTCCACGGCCTGCTGGCGCATGGGTCGTTATAGACGGTGCATCTGCAATTGGTAGGATTCCAATCTCCACCGCTGTTATAGCAATTCATCTCACGCGAGCCATCCGGGTCGCAGGATGTCGGAGGCGGTGGCGGATTGAGCACGTTCCTGAATTGGGTGAGACTATTGGCATACCTCGTGGCGACGCCGTCCGAGACAGGGCTACTGATCACAATTCCGTTGGCATCAACGTGCACGGGGTCGAGCGCGTCGGTTCCCCTGAGCATAAAGATGCCCTCCGGGCCGAGGTCTACGGCTCCGGCCTGTTGGCTGGCGTCGTAGTTCAAGAACAGCAGGTATTTCTGCGTCAGCAGGAAGGTGTGAGAATCGGAAATGGTCTCTTTGACCGCGACATCTTCGATCACCGTATCGCCGCCGCCGGTATAGACGAGAATCTCATTACTGTTGAGCGGCAGCATGTCGGCTGGCGGAGTCGGCATGCCTCCTGCGACGCAGCCAGAGCAAGTGTAATAAGGTTTTTGTGACAGCGTTTCTTGAACCCTGAACTTATGCCATGTCCGCAGACCTATGTCGTCAATCACATAAGTCCTGCTCAGCAGCGGCTCGACAACCATCACGGAGTAGCGTGCGAGCGCGTCGTCAAAGGTCGGCACGCCGTCGAACTCACCTGTAGTAGTAATGTTAAGTTGATACACGCCGCTCGCTTTGACTCGTCGCGCGCGACCTGTAAGAGTGATTTCGTCGCCCTGAATTCCCGGCGCTTGCATCAACGCGGTGTTAGTGCGAATCACCACCATCAGGGCAATCAGCGTAGTAAAGATTGACAGTGCAACTAACTTTCTTAACATCCGAATTTCTCCTTGGCGAGTGCTCTCAGGTCTGCTCTTACAGAAGCCTAAAAACAAACTTATGGACATCGTCGCCCGTGAAAATACACGCCGACCTCTCGGGCGCAGCGAGGCTGCGCCGCCATCTACACGAGACACGGCGAGATGAGCGTCGCGCGCCGGGCCTAACAGGTTTTAGTTAATCTGAATCTGGCGAGTTGGAGGAACTCGCCTATGAGTTAATTCGAGTCTGCGGAATATACATGCGTTAATTCCGAGGGGCGGAATATACAACGGGTGCGAACTTCCCGTCTGTCGAAAACTCGACATATAGGGATTTTTTTTGGGACTATGCGGCGAGAAAGCGCGTGAGGTCTTCTTTAATGATTGCGTAACACTCGCACGAGACTTCTTCCATGCGGCGCGGGTCGAGGATTTGGATTTTGCCGCGACTGTAGCTAATCAGCTTCGCGCGCTGAAGATTGTTGGCAGTCGTTGAGACGCTCGTGCGCGGGACTCCCAGCATGTGCGAGATAAACTCCTGCGTGAGCCGAATGGTGTTCGAGTTAACGCGGTCGCGGCTGATGAGCAGCCAACGGCAGAGCCTCTCTTCCAAAGTGTGGAAGCGATTACAGGCCGCCGACTGACCAAGCTGGACAAGCAAGGTATGCAAGTAGGTGAGCAGCAGGTCGTGAAGCCGCCCCCGACGGTTAAACTCCTCCCGCACCGCCTCCACACGCACGCGCACGCCGCTGCCTGCAAGTTGTACCATAAGCTGGTAAGGAGAAGTGGGAATTCCCAGCACGGCGGGGAGTCCCACGACTCCCTCATTGCCGATCATCCCCACCTCGATGCTCGCGCCGTCGCTCGTGGTCGAAAGTAAGGAGACCATCCCGCCCAGAGGGAAGTACAAGTACCGGATATGGTCGCCGGGGTTATAGAGTATCTTGCCTGCGGTCAAGCGCACTATCTCCTGATAGCGGCGGAGACGCTGAGATTCCTCCGGGGGCAGGGAAGTTAAAATTCGATTCTTATGAGGAACTGGAAATTCTTCGACTGTTCGCATGATGAGATTTCCTGTCTGCGATAAGGATGGGGCGCACCGGGAAGAGTGAAGTTTCTAATAGCGCCAGTTAATTACTCAAGTCACTTACGAGACAGCGGCAAGTATAACAGAGTCGTTGCGATGCGCGCGCCGCTCAGATAAACATTCAACAAATTTCACTCGGAAATTCTTCCCGCGCTCATCGTTGCGGCTTTGGCGACGAAGGAGTATCACGCAAGGCGCGACACGCAAAGAAGCCGCATCGTTTAATTGTAACGCCGTCGTCGGGTCTGCCGTGGCGCGGGCGGCTGGCTGTTTTTTTAAGCATTATGATAATTTCATGTCATGAAACGGATTCGACAGATTCACCTCTACCTTGGCGCTTTCTTTGGCCCCATGCTTATCTTCTTTGCGCTTTCGGGCGCTCTCCAGACTTTCAGGTTACAAGAAACTCCGAAGGGCAGCGATTACACGCCGCCTGCTTGGGTTGTTCGATTTGCTGAAGTCCACAAGAACCAACGGCCTGTTCAAGACCGCAATGTTCGTCCTTCGCTCCCTCTGAAATGGTTCGTCGTCCTGATGTCGCTCGGCCTCATCGCCACCAGCGTGCTTGGTCTCTACATGGCTTTTAAATACAACACTGACCGGCGTGTTGTGTGGGGAGTAATAATTCTCGGAGTCGTGATACCTGTCGGCTTGCTCTACTTATGACCGGGTTATTTCTACAGCATCGCTGACGGGCGACGGTTGCGACTGACGATGGACAAAAGTGATATTTCAATCGTGACGATGACTTGGGCGCGCGACGCTACGGAAGAGCAATTACTGCGCGAGTCTCTGCGCCACCTCGCCGGACTCAATGTTCCCGTCTTCATTACCGACGGGGGATCGGGCAGAGAGTTCAACGATTTTCTTCATGGCTTTCCACATTTCAAAGTGTGTGAGGCAAGCGAACCGGGCGTCTGGGCGCAGGTCAGACAAAGTGTGCGTGCGGCTCACGACTCGGCTGCCGCCTTCATCCTCTACACCGAGCCGGACAAGAGAGACTTCTTCCGTAGCGGATTACGACGGTTTATCTCAGACGCGTCGTGCGATACGAAAGTCGGCGTCGTGCTGGTGAGTCGCTCGGAAGCGAGCTTCTCGACTTTTCCGGAGTTTCAGCGGCACACGGAGTCGGCCATTAACCGTTGCTGTGCGGAAGTGACAGGCGAACACGTTGATTTCACCTACGGCCCTTTCCTACTCAACCGGAAGCTAGTGCCTTATCTGAATTTTGCGGATGTTGATCTCGGCTGGGGCTGGCGTTCCTACGCCTTTGCGTCGGCGCACCGGCTGGGTTACAGGATAGAGCATCTGTTGATGGATTTACCTTGCCCACCCGAACAGCGCGCAGACGACAGGCCGGAGCGAATCTACCGCATGCGCCAGTTGAGTCAGAACATTCAAGGCTTGATTCTTTCCACGACCGTCGCTATCGAGCACGCCTGACCCAAAAGCTTTTGGAGTAGCAAGGCGAAGCCCTCACCTTGAACTTTGCGGCATGATGCCGACGAGAACGCGAAGATTCTCCGAGTATGCATCGAGCGCCTTGATCTTGAATTGATACCATCGCTCGTCGTTGAGTTCACGTTCCCGCTCGACGCCGAGCGCACGTTTTGTCTCCTCCGGCGCGGGGCCGCCGATGATCGTCCGTATCTTGACGAAGTGCTCAGGATCGAGCGCCTCCCGAACCTCCTCAGCCGTCAGGCTCAGAGACCGGCCTAAGATGCCTTGTGCGGCAGATTGTAAAATTGCGTAAGTTAGTTCATTCCCGCTTTCGATAGCGGAGCGTACGGAGCGCGCGACGATTTGATGCGCCGTGCGAAAGGGCAGTCCTTCCCGTCGCACAATCGTGTCGGCAAGTTCCGTTACAGTAATAAAATCCCGACCGGCTCGCTCACGTAGGATGTTGGTGTTAAATGTTGCGGTCGAGAGTGCGGCGGCGAAGAGGGCGATGGAGCGGCGCGCATCTCTCAACGCATTGATGATTAATGGTTGCAGGTCGTCTTCCACGTCATTGATGTCGCCGAAAGGCGTATTGTGAATACTGACAAAGACGCCCGTCGCCTGACCCAGAGCCTTGCTCGCCAGTGCGCGAACATGTTCCAGCGCGACCGGATTGCGCTTCTGCGGCATGATGCTGGAAGTTTGCACGTAACCGTCCGAGAGGCGCACGGCTCCGAATTCACGCATCGCCATCAAGAGAAACTCCTGTGCGAACTTGCCGATATTAATCAGCATGACGGCGAGGGCGGACAATACCTCCGTGAAGTAATCAACGCCGCTGATACTCGCGTAGGAGTTGGTCGTCGGCGAGTCGAAGCCGAGCAACTCGGACGTGCGTTGACGGTCAATGGGAAAACCTGTGGTGGTAATCGCGCACGCACCCAAGGGAGAGTGATTAAGGTTATCAAAGCTGCGCTCAAGTCGCTCGATGTCGCGCCCCAAAACTTCGGCCATCGCCAGCATGAAGTGCGCGAGAGTCGTCGGCTGAGCCGGTTGCGTGTGCGTGTAAGCGGGAATCACAGATTCGTGATGGCGTGCGGCGACATTGAGCAATTCGCGGCGGAGATTCATGGCGGCGCGCGCCAGTTCGAGCACGTCCAGACGCAAACGCATCCGATAGATCGTCACGTCAATGTCGTTGCGACTTCGCGCGGTGTGAAGGCGACCGGCGATGTCTTCGCCGCAGGCTTCCGTGATGAGATTTTCGATGTAGAAGAAGAGGTCTTCAAAACTTCCCTCGTAGATGGTGGCGCGGATGCGTTCGTGGTCGAGGCCGCGCAGAGCGGCGAATAATGCTTGCGCTTCTTCCTGCGTGATGATTCCGCGTTCTGCCAACATGACGGCGTGCGCGCAATCCACCTCAATCAACGCGTCGAGGAACAGCCGCTTGCTATCCTCGAAACAATCGTTCAAGACACATTCAGAATACGTCCGCGTCGGGAACTTCTCGCTCGCCGCGCGAAGCAACACAGACTCTTCGGTTTCAATTTCCTTCAGCGCGTTTTCAGACATAACACCTCACATGCAGATTAGGTCACGACATTATCCGAGGCCAGCGTCGGGGCTGGCCTCGGATAATGCTCGCAATGCGAGCCGCACAGCGCCTTCCGCCGGAGAATGCTGCGCTTCCGTGATGATCGAATTGTGGAATTGTTCGGACACCAACTTTCGGAACCGCTGCGAGAAATACCCGTTCGCCAGCAACACACCGCCCACCGGGACGACAGGGAATTGCGGCACGTTATTTAACCCTGCTTGTTGTGCCGCCGCTGCCGTCAGGTCGGTCAATTCCAGTGCCGCATCTTCGAGCAGATTCTTTGCGATGGCATCATTCTCTTCCGCCGCGCTGTCAGCCAGCGGAGCCAGCGAGGCGATGACCTGTGGCGTTATCTCTGTGAGATAGATGAGGTAGAACAACTCCTCGAAATCTTTAACGCCGAGCGATTGGTAAACGCCGTCGGAGAGCAACGTCGGGGGAGTGCGGTGGTCGTGCGCCGCTGCGACGGCACGCAGAACCCGTGTGCCGATGTCAAAGCCGCTGCCCTCGTCGCTGAACACGTAGTCCCAACCGCCGACGCGCACGCGTCGCCCGTCGGCAGCGCACGCCCACACGATACTGCCCGTGCCGGAGATGACGAGCACGCCCGGCGTATCGTCGAGCGCGCCTGCCAGAGCAATCTCGCCGTCGTTAACGACTTGCAGATAATCCGCCGAGGTCAGGCTGCGAAGAATGCTCGTCAGACTTTGTACATCAGCCTCGATATCTACCCCGGCCAACCCCGCGCAGATTGACAGCAGACGCAAATTCCCCGCGCTGTTCAGACCCACCTTTCGCGCGAGTTCATCAAGCCCGCTTCTGATTGCTTCGCGCACGGAATTAAGATCGGACTTGCGATGATTCGACGGCGGCGCTTCGACTTGTGCGAGCGTCTGACCCGCGCTGTCTGCCAGAAGGCAGATCGTGCTGGTTCCACCGCCGTCTATTCCTAAGATATAACCATTCGTGTCTGTCATTTCCTCGCTTGGCCTGCATGCCCCTCGGCGCGGGGAGCTTTTGAGAGACTTAAGAGATTAGCGAATAGACGGTACGCGCCGGGAACGCCTGCCGGTAACTGTCGAAACCATGCGTAAGAAGTATAAATGTATCTGCCGCGCCCAAACTCCGCGTAGAGTTCGCCGCCATTCTGAACCTGCTCGCCCGGATCGCCCGACTCAAGCAGGGGCACATACTCAGGGGCGAATTTCGTGAAGCTATAAAGATTGCGTTCCTGCACCCAGCCCTTCCAATCTGCGTCAGAGATGCGATTCGGAAAGTTAAAAACCGGGTGTGAGGGCTGCAAAATTTTGACCGGCGCGTTCTCGTCAATGACTCGCGCACTCGTCGTCCCGACGCGCCCCATCTCGGCCTTGAAGGGCGCGAGGTTCAACTGGATATATTCCTGCTGCTGATATTGGACGATGAGCGTGCCCCCTCTGCGGACGTAATCGAGCAGCCTGCCGTTGCTGGAGACGAAGTCAGGTCGTACCTGCGAAGCTCTGATACCGACGACGATGGTATCAAAGCGCGAGAGGTCTCCGGTCGTCAAATCATTCTCGTCGAGCAAGGTGACAGGAACACCCATCCGGCTGATGGCCGCCGGCACGCTATCGCCGCTGCCCATGATGTAGCCGACATTAACCGGGGCGACTTCGAGATTGAAGACCTGCACGTTGGCAACGGCGGGCATGTAGAGGCGATGCGTCTGAATGTGCGGATAGCTGATGACGCGCGCTATGCGGTCGTAGTTCTCGCCGCCGGAAGAAGCGACAGCGCCGATTTTATAATCGCTCTCGCGCGCGCCGCCCGGAATCATCACGTCGAACGCCAGCGCCGTCCGTTGCCCCTTCGATTTCATCTCGAAGGGCGACTCCGCCGGTTTCGCAGACCATCCGGCGGGCAGTTGCAGGCGCAGGTTTCCGCTCATCTCAAATTGCGAGTTGTTGGTCACGCTGACGGTCAGTCGCCGTGTCTGCGGCTTGGTCGAAGCCGGGGCGATAATCAAACCGGGGTCGAGTGAGAGCGTCAGCGCCGGGACGACGTTGAGGTCGCGCCGCAACTCGCCGCGAATATCGTCTGCATAACGATACTGGATGGGCTGGCTGACGGTGATTTGAGCCGCTCCGATTTCCAACTTCACTTCGCCGTTGATGAGCGCGGGCAAGAACGGCTCGTTCATCGCCGCAGACGCGCCCCAGTTGAACAGGTAGCCTGTGCGCGGGGTCTCCAGCCAGTAAGGTGTCGTGGGCTGCGCATCCTTCGGGACTGTCACGCGATAAAAGGCCGCGTGCGGCGTCGTCTCACGCGACCTGCGAAAGCCTGTCTGCGGAGCCGCCGGTTCGGCGATCTTCTCGACGCGCCATCCTGCCGGAACGTTCAATCTCATCTCGCCGACGCGCACCGCCGCCGAATCCGGCATAAAGGCGCGGAGCGAAACCACGAACGATTCGCCGGGCGCGACCGTCTCCATATCGGAGAGCGTGTCAACCGTCACGCCCGCCGCGCGCCGGAGCGCGTCACTGAACTCCTTCTCTTTTTGCGCCAGCAGAAAATCGGCATCGTAATAAGAATTATTTCGGGCTGTGGCTGCTCCCTGCGCGAGTTTTGCGCGTGCCTGCCGTGTGGCTTGCAGCCCTTCAGCGAGCGGAGCAACGATGGCCGACGGGTCAAGCGCATTGTAATCGGCGAGCGCGCGCGCCGCCGCCTTCCCGGCGGTCAGCAGTTCGCCTCCGATGAGATCACCGGGCAGTCCTGTGATTTTGGCGATGCCGCCGATGGTCGTATCAATGCCGTCGAAGACGCTTTTCTCCTGTGCTGACTTCGCCACGCGGCTGTCGAGCAGTCGCGCGCCGCTCGTCTGCGCGCCGCGCAGTTCGAGGCTGCCCATTTCCTGAGACTTGTGCTGGCTGCGCCCCTCGGCTGCGATTTCAAAGTAAGTGCGCCCCAGCAGGTAGTCGTAAGCCCCGGTGTTGACGCGCAGCGATGGTTGCTCTGAAGAGTTATCGCTGGGCATGAAACCCTCGCTGACGTAGAGCTTGAGCGGTTGCCAAGGGCGCAAGCCTTCGACAATCTGCTCAGGAAATTCCTTCGGGTCGCCAGCCGCGCGATAGGCGAGCGGAGTCAGGTAGCCGATGAACTGGTGTTGACCGTGCCCGTCGGCTGGCGTGCCCGAAAACCGCGAGATGAGCACCAGCGGACGATACTTGCGAATCGCGCGCACCATATCGCCGAGGGTGCTGCGTTCCCCCCACTTCTCTGCGGCCTCGGCTCGCGTCTTGGTGAAGCCGAACTCAAAAACTCTGGTGAAAAACTGGTCGCCGCCATCGAGCCTGCGTGCCTGTAATAGCTCCTCCGTGCGAATCACTCCGAGTTGCTCAAACAGTTCCGAGCCAATGACGTTCTGACCGCCTTCGCCACGGCTTGCCGAGAGATAGGCGACTCGCGCATGTTCGCCCCGCGCGAGTCGCGAGATGAGAGCAGAGTCTTCGTCGTCCGGGTGCGCGCCCGTGTGGATGGCGCTGGCCGTGGTCTGAAGCCTCCACAGCAGTTGTCCCAGTCCAACCGCTCCCTGACTATACTCGGCGCGCACCTGCGCCCGCGCCGCGAGCCGTGTGTTGCAGTTCGGCAGCAACGAAACGAAGAGCGCCAGCGCACAGATAATAACAATCGGACGTTTGATTGAATGAGCCATCAAGCACCTCAAAAAATTAGAGCAAATTTCGGTCGGATGTCTTGCAATCCTCAATCGCGCCGCCGAAGGGCCATTCGCCGCGCATCCGCGCACGCACGAAATAGACCAAGAGACCCAGCAACACCAGCACCCCCGCGTAACGCATTTCCTTCTGAAAGTTTGGACGCATGAAGAGGACGTAAATAAATCCGAGAAGCGCGACAATCGCCGGGACAGGGTAGAGCCACATCCTGAAAGGTCGCGGCATCTCAGGGCGTCTCGTTCGCAGAATCATGACGCCGATAATCTGCGCGAGAAACTGCACGAGTATGCGAATCACGACGAGCGCCGCAATCACGTCTGCGAGACGCAGGAAACAGAAGGCCGCTGCGATGCCGCCCATCACGAGCAGAGAGACATAAGGAAAGCGGTGCTGCGCGTGGACGCGCGAGAAGATGCGGAAGTAGTTGCCGTCCTGCGCGGCAGCGTAAGGCACGCGCGAATAGCCGAGCAGCAGAGAGAAGACCGAAGCGAAGGCAGTCCACATGATGAGCGCCGTCGCCAGCAATCCCGCCCAGTGACCGTAGAGCCGCTCCATGAAAGTCGAGATGACGTAGCGTCGCGCGTCGGAATCCGCCGTCGCGCCGAACTCGCGCCAAGGGATGACGCCGAGAATCGAGATGTTCATCACGATGTAGATGAGCGCGACGAGAAAAATCGAGAGCAGCACGGCGCGCGGGATAGTCCGTCCGGGGTCGCGCATCTCGCCGCCGAGGAAGCAGACGTTGTAGTAGCCCCAATAGTCATAGACCGCGATCAAGAGCGCCGCGCCGAGTCCGGTGAAAAATTCCGGCCGGAGCGTGAAAGCATCCTTGGGGAAGTCAAAAGCCAACGCCGGATTGAAGTGCCAGATGCCGGAAACAATAATCCATAGAATCGTCAGCATGACGCCGACCCACAGGTAGCGCGTCAGCTTTTCGATAATCGTAATCTTGCGATAGAGCAGGAAGACGGCAAGCAGACACACGCCGACGGCGACGAAAGAGGCGAGCGTCACCAGCACGCTAACATTCAAGTCGCCGACGAGCGGCAGTGGAAGATTCAGATTCGTGGACGCAATCGTTTGATCGAGGCCGGGGAAGGCATAGGCCGCGTACATCGCAAAGCCGATGCAACCTGACGCAATAGACAGCGGCGCGCTGAAGGTGAGTTGCCAGATAAAGAGAAACGACATCAAGCGCCCAAGCCGTCCCTGACCGTAAATCTCGCCGAGGTAGCGATAGGAACCGCCGGAGCCGGGCATCGAAGCGCCTAACTCAGCCCAGACCAGTCCATCGCAAACCACCAACACCGCACCGAAAATCCAACCCAGCATCGCCTGCGGCCCCGTCATCGCGGCGATGATGAGCGGGATGGTGATGAAGGGGCCGACGCCGATCATATCAATCATGTTGAGCATCGTCGCGCCCGCCAGCCCGACGCCGCGAATCAGTTGCGGGTCTTGCTCAACGCCGCTTTGCTGGCCGGGAGCCTTCGACGCATCTTCAATTACCATCAGTTGAATTGCCTTCTGTTCCTGCGCTCATGAGAGTTTGTTTGAGAAGTCCCGTGAGGGACGAGATGTTCATAGAACAGCGCATCTCTTAGATGACAAGCCCCGTCAGGAGCGGCATCGGTGTCGCCCCTCGCGGGGCTGCGGACAAAGGAGACACGCCAAAGCTATAGACATCTCGTCCCTCACGGGACTTGCTCTTTCAGGTTTTTAGAAGTTGAACTTGAATCCGAGTTGAAACTGTCGGCTGTCGCTGCCCGTCGGGCCGACGGTCGAGAAATCCGGCAGCGGAGCGAGCAGCCCGCCATTTGCGTTCGTCCCGACGACGCTGTTGACGGAGATGACTCGCTTGACGTTAAAGACGTTAATCGCCTCCGCGAGAATTTCGGCGCTGAAGCGTTCGCCAAAACGGATGTAGCGTGTATAACGCATATCGGCGTTATAGAATTTCGGGGTCGTGCCTGTGTTGCGCCCGATGAAGAGCGGGCGGTCGGAGCCGCTCACGCCGTCGTTGTTCAGATCAGCGCCGGTCGTAATGTCGAATGTCTCTCCGCTGTTGGCGGTGAAGATGACGCCGAGTTGGTTGTCGTTCAGCAGCCGCTCCCAGAAGTGGTTCTCGAACTTGAAGTCCGGCCTACCGACAAAACTCATGACAAAGGTGTGACGCTGGTCGGCGAATGAGTTGCCACGGTCGCGTCGGCGGTCTGTCGGGTCGGACAGAGCAAACGCGGTCGCCGCCACAAGGTTCTGCTCCGGGGCATCGTCAATCGCGTGCGAGTAAGTGTAATTGGCACTGAACTGGTAGCCTCTGGAGAAACGCTTGTTGAGCGAAACAATCCCGGCGGTGTAACTGGCATTGCCGACCGACTCGGCCATCAGAATATTGTTGAACTGCGGGAACAGCCGCGTCGTGGCGTTGACGGTCGTGCTGAAAACCGGCCTGCCATCAGCCAGCGTGCGGACGGGATTAATCGGATTGATGTTGCGATAGATAGGGATGTGCCGCCCGAGAGATTGAATGAACCCGACGGTCATAGACAAATCTCTCGTGAGCGCGTGCTCTATCTGTGCATTGGTGTGGATGGCGTACAAGGTGTCGAAATCCGGCGCGACGGCATCAATACTCTGGCGCGGGAGCGCCGTGCCCGCCGGAAGACCGCCGAGAGTATTCGGAAAGTTCGGAGCGCCGGTCGTCGTCGGGCTGACGGCGAAAGTTGTGAACAGCCCTGTGCCGTTGCTGATGATGGCGCGGCGATAAAGGTCTGTCTGCGGAGTGTCGTAGTACATTCCGGCGCTGAAGCGCAGAACCGTCGGACGATCTCCTTCGCGCAACCCGTAGACGACGCCGAGACGCGGCGCGAAGTTAGATTTGTCCACGCGGAAATCACGCGAGAAATCGAGCGGAGCATCCGCCGGAGCGTTCGGAATGTCGTAGAGGTCGTAACGCAGACCGTAATTAACTTTCAATCGCGGCGTCACCTTCCAATCGTCCTGCGCGAAGAACTGGTAGAAGACCGAGCCGTAAGCAATTTCAGGATTGCCGAGCGTCTCCGTGTAGTTCGTGTAGCCGCGTGGATTCGTGCCATTACGCGCAGCCACGTAGGCCGCGATGTTGGGGAAAGTGTAGCGCGAGAAAAGGCCGCTGCGCTGTGTGCTGTCTATGACGTTGAAGCCGCCGCCGAACTTCATCGTGTGCGTGCCGCGCGTGACCGTGAGATTGTCGAGCAGTTGGTTGGAGACTTCGAGCGGCTGGATGGTGTCTGCGTTCTCCGGCGCGCCGAAGTTTGCGACGCCGCTGATGACAATCGAAAGTCCCGTGCCCGAAAACTCATTCGCTACCTGCTGCGAATAACGCTTCGCGTACTGGTAGCGCAACTCGTTCAGCACGTTCGGCGAGAGGGTCGAGACCAACTGAATACCGACCGAGTCGGACTGGTCAACAAAGTCTATGGTTCTTTCCAGTGTGGTGAGGCCGCCCGCGATATTGTTGGGGGAGAGATTGCGGAACATGTTGTAGCGACCGACCAGACGATGTTTGTCCGTCAATTGCACGTCTGTACGGGCGATAAAAAACTTGCCCTTCTGTGCCGTCGGAATGCCCCCGGGGAAGGCCGACGCGCTGACGCCTGCGGCGATCAAAGCGTTACGGTTAGCGTCGGTAATTGTAATAACGCGTTGCGGCTCGCCTGAGAGGTCGCGCGGGACGCGCTCGAATCCAGTGTAGAAGTGCCAGCGGTCTTTGATAATCGGCCCGCCGACGGCGAAAGAAATATCGTCAACTTTGGTGCTCGGCTTTGGTTGCAGGGGATTGAAGAAGAACGGTCGCGCCGAGAAGGCCGTGCGACGGAAACGATAGCTGGCATTGCCGTGAAAACCATTAGTCCCTGAAGGAGTCACGGTGTTCATAATGAGACCGGGCGTGTTGCCGAACTCAGGCGCGAAGCCGTTCGTCACAAGCTGCACTTCGCTGACGAAGACTTCCGAGATCGGCATCAGGCGGATGCCTGAGCGGTCGGACTGCGTGTTGTTGTTACCGTCGAGTTGATAATTGGTGCGACGCGCGTAGCCGTTGGCGTTGATGCGCGGCACGCCGAACTCGACGTTCGGACGACCCGTCACGTTCGCCTGCAAGAGAGCGAAGTTGTAAGGGTTGCGCGAGACGAGCGGGAGATTATGAACTTCTCGATTATCCAGCACGCGCCCGACATCAATTTTACCCGGATCGGCGATTGCCACATCCGAAGTGACGGTCACCTGCTCCTCTATCCCTCCGGTTTCGAGCACCAGCTTAACGGTCGCCGTCTGCCCTGCGGAAAGCGTGATGCCCTCGCGCACGAGCCGCTTGAAATTAGCAGCCTCAACCACGATGCGATAAGAGCCGAGCGGCAACAGCGGCGCGCGATAGATGCCCGTCTCGTCGCTCGTGACGGAGCGTATCGTACCCGTCTCGACGTTGGTGATGGTGATGGTGGCGTTCGGAATTGCCGCCTCAGTCGTGTCGGCAACTGTGCCCTCGATCTGACCGTTGAGCGCTTGCGACTGAGCGGAAGTCGGTAAGGGGGCGGCGAGAAACAGACTGGTAATCAGCGCACCGAGCGTGAGCAGGCGAACTGCTTGTCGGCGCACAGCCGTCGAAGATAGAGGGGAAATCATGTTCACTTTCTCCTTCAAACGAAGACATTGAGATACAAGAAAGACACCAAGCCCAACACACGGCGAGATGTGTCTGGAGAGCCACACGGAGTTTTGTCAAGAAACCATTTCTCTGCGTGGATTACCGTCACGCGCCGGGATGTTCTGCCATCCGTCAAGGTTCGCAGCTTCGAGAACATTATAACTCAACCGAAGAAACTTATTGCGTATGCCGTTGGCAAAGCAATCGTCGCACATGGCGCAAGTTGCACGTCGGGGTCAATGAAGCAGCGGGCGAGATTCTGGCGGCGGTGGCGACGACGAACAACTATGGCGATAGGCAAGTGCTGCCTCAGTTGTTAGCGCACGTCGAGGGTGAGCTTTCGCAGGTCACGGGTGACGGTGGTTACGATGACCGCCAGTGCTATCACGCGTTTGGCGAGAGAGGCGCGCGAGCCGTGATCCCACCGCAGAAGGGCGCACGCATTTGGGACATGGCAACAGCAAGCAAGAGCGACACGCACGCGACGAGAACGTGCGCAGCATCCGCCGTCATGGCCGCGCGAAGTGGAAGCGAGAGAGCCACTATTTTAGATTATGTTTGGATGAATTAGCCGGTACTTCCTTCATCTGCGGTCATCGCTACCCACGAAAGAATAGTGATACAGCCATCGCCAACCCGATAAAAATCACCACACGGCGCACGAACCTCCGACCCATCCGCCGCGCTATTCCCGCACCGAAATATCCGCCCGTGATGGCGGCAATCGCCATCACCAACACATCTATCCAAATCACCGCGCCGGATAGGATGAAGTAGAGAGCCGCGACCCCGTTGATAAAAAGCGCGAAGAGATTCTTCAGCCCGTTCATCTCATGAATATCAGTCATCCCCAGCAGCCCTAGGGCGGCTAACATCAGGATGCCGATACCTGCGCCGAAGTAGCCGCCGTAGATGCCAACCAAAAACTGAAAGAAGAATGCGCCGATCCACCACGCGCGAGACGGCTGCTCGTGGCTTGTGAGTTGAAGTCTCTTAGTGACCTGTTCCTGCGCGGCCAGTAACGCGGTCGCCCCAAGAATAAGATACGGGACGATGCGAGAGAACGTGCCGGATGAAGTATGTAAAAGAAGGAATGCTCCTAAAGCTCCGCCGACGAGAGATGGAAGACCTAACCACAAAGCCCAACGCTTGCTGCTACGAAGCTCGCGTCGAAAGCCGATTAAGCCGCCGAAAGAGCCAGGCCATAAAGCGACAGTGCTCGTAGCGTTAGCGATAATGGGGTCACGACCGAGCCAGATAAGCGCCGGGAATGAAAGAAGCGTGCCGCCCCCGGCGACGGAATTGATCATTCCCGCCATGAAGGCTGCGGCAAAGATAACAATCTCTTGCCAGATGTTCATTTATCTCGATCCTGATTGTGAATCTCACTTTTAATATTTGTTGAGCATAGTAGCTCCGATTGCAAGCGCAAGCCGTAATAAAACATCAGTCGCGGGGGGGGCCAGCACAAAAAAAAAATATAAAAGCGAAAAGGGGGGACGGAACAAA
>CAXTRQ010000072.1:0-5146 GCA_964246705.1 uncultured Pyrinomonadaceae bacterium | reverse complement strand
CTCCCCCCCCCCCCCCCCTACCCGACGCCCCCCCCCCCCCCCCCCCGCGACTGATAACGTCCAAATAGTTTGTAGTGGCTCTGTCTGGGTTGGGCAGGAAAATTCTTTGTTATCCGACTCACTCGTATCGCAGCGCAAAGCACATCATTGATGTGCCTTATCAGCGGATGCTCTGAGCAATTTACGCAGCTTCATCCGGGCTTTGTGCAACTGTGATTTTGAAGTCCCGGTCGCAATCCCAAGCATGCGCCCGATCTCTTCATGCTCGTATCCCTCTACATCGTGCAAGATAAAAACCAGCCGGTAGCCCGGCGGCAATTTCGCGAGCGCCCTATCCAATGCTAAACGGTCAATCATCGGCATCCTGCGCGCGGCCTCGACGCTTTGCGCTGCTCCCACTGTCGTCGTCTCGTCATCATCAAACACCTCCCGGCGGCTCTTCACCTTGCGGAAGTGCATGAGGACTTCATTGGTTGTGAGCCTGTGCAGCCATGTCGTGAAAGCCGATTCGCCACGGAAACTGCCAATCGTGCGGAAGAGGTGGACGAACACTTCCTGCGTAATATCTTCCGCTTCCGCCCCGTTCTGCGTCATTCGCAGGCAGAGGCTATAGACGCGCCGTTGATGACGCCGGTAGACTTCCTCGAAGGCGCGCATATCCCCTCTGGACGCTTTTCTCGCCAACTCCAGCTCGGGACATTTTGTGAGGTCAATTTCCTTTGTCTGCACGCGCCCTAACTCCGGCCAGACTTGAAAAACTTCGGCTGTCACCATTGTCGTCTTCTATGCCTCCCGGTTCATCCTGATCGTTTCATTAAGCAGTGCCTTGAGTTTGTGACGAACTAAAGGCTTCATAATCAGCAACACCTTCTGCTCTTGGAGTTGCTGTGCTAACTCATCCGTATCCAACGCCCCGCCCGCCATGATAATGACCGGAAGACGCGGATTGATGTGCCGCAGCCACCCGGCTAGAGCGATGCCATTCAGACGCGCGACTCGCAAATCTGTAATGACGGCAGCGACCTGTTGACCGCAACATTCATACTGGCGAGCCGCGTCCAACCCGTCGGACGCGAGAAGAATGTTGTAACTGTCTCCCAACTCCAACGCGATGCGGGCGCGCGTCAGCGGCTCGTTATCGGCAACGAGGACGGTCGGCTTGCGTGCGTTCATTCCCATGACTGCTCCTGAAAGCCATCCAACTAGCTTCTCTACTGGGTCGCTGGTGTTGCCGACAAGTCTTTGCGCCTGACAAAAACCTCACCGCGCGGAGTCAAACCGGCTTTGTCGACAAGCTCCGATAAGACTGACGTGAGGATTTCTTTGTTCTGCAACTTGAAGCTTGTCGTGCCGGAGGCCTGTGTGTCTGGGTCTTTGTATTGCAGCGTAAGATAGCGATACTTTTTCTTGATTAGTAAGGCCGGTAGAGTGTAAATGCTCGCGCCGCCGATGGCTCCGGCAGCTTTCGGCCTCTTCGATTGGGTGTCGGCGAAAGCTGCCGCGACCGCTTCGTAAGAGATTGAGAAAAGTTCTGTCTGATTTTTTCTGCGGAAGAGCAAGCGCCGGTTCACGTCGTCGAAGGAGAGCGTGCCATCAACCTTTTTCGGGTAGCCGAAGAGGCCGCCCTCATATTTCGCTTTCACGGGTTGCGGCGCGCCAGCGGAGGATGGCGCAGCCTTCGCTGTTTTTGATTCTCTAACCTTTGGGGTGTCTTCGACGGTGCGCGCACGCTGTGCCGGAACAGTGCTTACATAGAAGATTAAAAGGAGGATGGCTCCCATCGTTCGATTCGCTGCTTTCATGTTAACTCCTAATTCTCTCGCCGGGGCGGACGGCGCTCCGCATGCGTGCTGAACGACGGAAAAAGAGTTTCCCCGTCCAAGCATTTGGCGTGGATAACAACGCCTTTCATCATCAGTTGGAATGTTTGACGCCGCGACGCCGCGACGCAACGTAAAGAGTTCGTCAAGCCAATGTAAAGTTTTGTAAAGCTGACGGACTGCTTTTCGTCCCGAACGAGCTTTCTCCACTCAACGATAGTAGGTTTATCCTTTCAGGCAGCTTCATCCCTTCTTGTCCGAAGAACGCTGTCGAGGAGTGCGTGGATTTGAGCAGGCTGAAAGGGCTTGGATAAAAAGCTGACGGTCGGTTGCCGTAAAAGGTCTGTGAGTTCTCCCCTTCCTTGGATGGTGGTCATTATGATGACGGGCAAATGCGGTCGGATGTGATGTACCCACTCGATCAAGAATCTTCCGTTCAGTCGTGGCATATCAAAGTCGGTGACGAGAGCGGCGACCTGCTCGATGTTGCGTAGATACAGGTGCGCCGCATCTATCCCATCACGTGCCAGCAGCACCTCATAGCCTTCTTCGAGTACCAAACTGAGTCCGTCCCGGATGGCTGGCTCGTCATCAACTATGAGAATTATCGGCTTGCTTGACATGTAGTTTCTCATTCAGCTAGTTCCTCATGCAGCAGTGCTATTGCGGGACTTCACCTCTCTTTGTCGAACCGTCACTTATGTTACGCATCAATGCGCAATAGTGCTGTAAAGAGTCGGTTAGCGTCATGTAAAGTTTTGTAAAGGTTCGCTCACGTCTTCATGCGACTAAAAGCTGAGAACGCATCACGGACATGAGCGTACACAGGCTTATGCCCTTCAGCTTCTCTTCACACTTTCGAGCCGAAGAAGAAAAGAGACAGAACCAGTTTCACTTTATGACCAACGGGTTTTTGACAAGACGAAGCGGTATTGTGGAAGGTCAGCATGTAGTGTGGACGGACTCGGTATTGAGCGGCAGACGCATCTCGACGACGAACCCTCCGCCCGGAATGTTCGCCGCCGTGACTGTCCCGCCGTGTAAGTTGGCTGCTCGTTGCGTGATGGCTAATCCTAACCCCGTTCCGCCGGTCTCGCGTGTGCGCGAATCGTCAACGCGATAGAAGGGGCGGAAGATGTCAGCCAGCGCCGCCTCCGGCACGCCCGCGCCTTCATCCCGCACGTTGAGTACGGCGTAGCTGCCAGCCGCCTCACGTTGGCAACGCAATGAAACTTTCACTTCTGTTCCTTCCGGCGCATGACGGACAGCATTACGGACGACGTTCTCGACGGCGCTCCGCAGCAACGCGGGCGTGCCGACAGTCCGGCACTCATCACACTCTACGACCTTCACCGAGCGATCTTGCGCACGCGCCTCGAAGTCTGCGTCCTCCACCACCTCGCGCACGAGCGCAGCCAACTCTAACGGCTCGCGTCTTATACCGTTCGCGCCCGTCTCCCAGCGCGACAGAGAGAGTAGTTGACCGATCATCTCGTTGAGCCGTCCGGCCTCAAGCTCGATGCGTGCGAGCGCGCTCGCCGCTCCGTCTCCGGCACGTTTGCGCGCAAGGTCAAGGGCGACGTTCAGACGCGCCAGCGGCGAACGCAGTTCGTGCGAGATGTCGCGCAAGAGTCGCCGCTGCGCGCTCATCAAGGCTTCAATCTGCGCCGCCATCGTGTCGAAGTCGCGCCCCATCGCGCCCAACTCATCACGCCGTTTGCCGAGCAGCGGGCCGACGCGCGCAGAGAGGTCGCCGCCCGAAACCTGCCTTGTCACGGCGCGGAGCTTGACGACCGGCGCGACGATGTAACGAGCCAGCAGGTAGCACAGAGCGCCCGCCGTCAGCAGCACGGCAAGCACGCGTAACGCCTGCGCCAACGGGTTGTCGGAGAATGGTCTCTGCGGCCCCATCGAATCTACGAGGACGTAGCGATGCCCGCCCTCCGTCATGACCGGGTGGGCTGTGAAAATCCTCTCGCCGGGAGCGCCCCTGATGACGCGACCGCTCGCGGCGGCTCGCCTCACCGTATCTAGTATGGCGGGCGTGGCAGTATGCCCCGTCACCTCCGCGCCCCGCTCGTCGAAGAGGTAAAAGTTAACGACGGGGTCGCCTTCAGGCTCGCCAAATAATTTGAGCGTGCCCTCGCGCCCTTCCCGCTCGAAGGTCGTCGCTGCGAGCCGTGCGAAGGCGTCCATAGCCCGATCCATCCCTGTGGACATGGGGAACCGTGAGCGATTGCGCGTCAACTCCGTGGTGATAAACAGCGCCCCGATGACGAGCGCCATCGCCAACCAGAACCACAGAAAGACTTTCAGAAAAAGACTGCGCATCAATACGCCCCTCATTCACCACGCGCCGCGAACACTCAATCTCGCCCCTCATCCGTCTCTCTCTGCCGAGCATAGATGTAGCCGACGCCGCGCACCGTCTTGATGCGTTCGACCTCGCCGACATGATGTCCCAGTTTCTTGCGTAGATGGCTGATGTGCATGTCAATACTGCGGTCGAACGGCGAAATCTCGCGCCCCAGAGCCGAGCGCACGAGTTCCTCACGCGTCACGATGCGCCCCGCCGAAGAAATTAGCAGCACTAAAAGTTCATACTCGACGTTGGTCAACTCCACCGTCTGACCTGCGCGATGCACCTGCCGCGTGTGTGTGTTCACCTCAACGTCCCCGGCGCTGAGGCGTTCAGGTGCAGCGTCGGAACCCACCGCGCCTGCGGATGCTCCGACCTCGTTTGAACGCACGCGACGCAACACGGCGTTGATGCGCGCAACCAGTTCGCGCGGATTGAAGGGTTTCGATAAGTAGTCGTCCGCCCCAATCTCCAGCCCCACGATGCGGTCAACATCTTCGCCGCGCGCCGTCAGCATCAGCACATGCACGCCCGATCCTTCGGCTCGCAGACGACGCAGCACCTCGAAGCCGCTCATGCCCGGCATCATCACGTCGAGGACGACGATTGAGTGCTCGCCGGAGAGCGCGCGTGCTAGACCTTTCTCACTCTCATTAGCGACTTCGACCTCGAAGCCCTCATCAACGAGAAGTTCGACAACCAACTCACTCAACTCCTTGTCGTCATCTACAATCAGCACACGTTTCATCTAAAATTGTTTTCCTTCAATGGCGCTGCGGGCGCGACAAGCAATTTGATTATTTTATCCCAACAACAATCCAGTCGTCCGTCAAGAAGCGTCAACCGCGCCGCACGGAATTTATAAAACTTGATGTACCTCTAACGATCTCTTTAAATCCTTCATGACTAACTCCTCAACGTCGCGCGCCGACGAACTTAGCGGCTTTGGGCGCGGGGGGGGTGTTAA
>CAXTRQ010000071.1:5089-27327 GCA_964246705.1 uncultured Pyrinomonadaceae bacterium | reverse complement strand
GTGTAGAGGATCAGGGCAGCGGCATTCCAGTAGAGATGCGTGAGCGAGTCTTCGAGAAATTCTTTCGTGCTACTGAGGATGATACGACGATTCAGAATCGTCCTCGTGGGGCAGGCATAGGTCTCTCAATCGCGCGCGGGATAGTTGAGGCGCATGGCGGCCACATACTGGTAGAGGATGGCACGGGCGGGCGTGGAACGCGCGTGACTTTCACCGTTCCGGTCGGGAATGAAGATCAGCTACCCGCAGAGGATCAACTTAAAGGAAGCCTAACCTCCGCAGTTGAGCGCCGCAATATCTGACCACGATGGATGAAAAACAGCGAATACTTGTTGTAGATGACGAGCAGCAGATCACGCTGGTGCTGCGTAGCGGTCTCACGAAGCACGGCTATGACGTGCGCGTGGCCGCAGAAGGCGAAGCCGCACTCGAACTTTTTCACCTCTGGACGCCGAATCTTGTAGTCACAGATCTCTCAATGCCGAATATGGGCGGCTTGGAGTTTTGTCGACGCCTGAGGGCCATCACTGAAGTTCCCATTATCGTGCTTTCGGTCAAGGGCGAAGAGTCCGTTAAGATCGAAGCTCTGGATGCGGGCGCGGACGACTATGTGACGAAACCTTTCGGCATGGGAGAGCTTCTGGCGCGCGTGCGTGCAACTCTACGTCGCTCGCCCGCCGAGATCAGTGAAGCACTCACCATCGTTGAGGAGGGAGACTTTCGCATCGACCTCGAAGCCCGCAACGTCACCGTGCGCGGGCAGGAGGTGCATTTGTCGCCGAAGGAATTTGACCTCTTGGTTCACTTCGTTCGTCATCCCGGTAAAGTTCTCACGCATCGCGCGTTGCTCTCCGCCATCTGGGGCAGTAACTACGTCGACCAGACCGAGTACCTGCGGGTCTTCATCCGGCACTTGCGTAAGAAGATTGAGCCAACCCCCGCCAAACCCCGCCATATCTTGACCGAGCCATGGATTGGTTACCGGTTCGATCCCGGCAAGTAAACCCTCCTCTGTACCCTTCTTAGTCTTTAACGAACTTTTAATGAAACATCTACCCCTTTTTTATGCGAGCAGGAGTAGCCTTCTGTTGCTGGCAAGAGGGTAGTGACATCTTGCCGTTGACAACTTGTCTGCCGAAGTTGTTTGCCGCACCTGAAGTGGTGTGTGACGAACAACGCGGGGGAACCAACGTCCCTCGGAGCGGGCGCGCGCCGAGGGACACGGGGCGTATCGTTCGAGAGGCTGTCGTCAGCGGGCTTCTCTGGCGAAGGACACTTCTCAGTCCGAGCCCGTCAGCTAACCTCGTAGGCTTCTCCGGAGAAGGGCACGAATAGGTCTCGCGGTCGAAGAGGGCGTGGAGCGTGTGCTTCAGCGCCCTTTTTGTGTCGTAGGCCGAGGTGAAAACGATGAATAGAGATAACGAAGCGCTCAGAGGTCTGAAGGAGACGGAGGCTCACCTGAAAGAACTATATGTTGCATCGCGTCGCGGCAAATGGATGTGGCAAGCCAGCGGCGCAGTATTCGGTCTTGCGGGAGGAATCATCGCAGCCGTCCTTGGCACTCTTCTGTCGGCTGGTGCATGGGCACTGGGGGATGCAAGTAACGGTCTATCTCTGCATGGTGCGGGAAACATTCTTCTGCTTTCGACAATCCCGCTGCTGGTTGTGGGCGCGCACTGCCTCGATCTCTTAGAGAAGCGAATGGAGAAGGACGGTCGGGTAAATTCAGACAGCGCTCAGAAAGTAGCACAAAGTAATTCGCATGCGCGCTCACGCATAGCTGCCACCATGATTCTTATGCTGTCCTGCGGGCTGCACTCCCAGATTGAGGCGCAGCAGACGGTCTTCAATGTGCCGACCACGGACGTGCTCGCTCAGGGCAGGGTCTACTTTGAGCTAGATATCAGCGCGCAGCCGAACGAGCCGAAATTCTCTTCGTTCGTGCCGCGCGGCGTGGTGGCTGTGGGTGGGCGCGTCGAGGTCGGACTAAATGTACTTGGAAATGTTCAGCCGGGAACTGACGCAACTACGCTTGTGCCAGCCGTGAAGTGGAAAGTTTATGACGGCAAGGATAACGACTGGGCGATTGCGGTCGGCAACAACCTGTTCATCCCCTTTCGCAACAAGTCCTATAAATTGGCGACGTACGCATACACGATGGTGCAAAAGACGCTCAAGTCGAACACACGCGTCGGGTTTGGCGGTTACTTCTTCAGTAAGAACGTCGTCGCGCCAAACGCGAACCGCGCGGGCGGTCAATTCACTTTTGAGCAACCCGTGACCAAGAAGCTGAACATCAACGCCGACTGGTTCACAGGCCAGCACTCGAATGGCTATTTCACGGCGGGCGTCGCATACAAGTTGACGAAAAAGCTCACCGGCGTGTCCGCATACTCCATCGGTAACGCCAACGCATCGAGTGGAAATCACTTCTTCTACTTCGAGTTGGGTTACAACTTCAACTGACCGGGAGGCAGCAGGGCATGTCCGACTTAATCTTTATCGCCGCGACGATTCTTTTCTTCCTTCTTGCGCTCTTATACCTGCGTGGGTGCGAGAAGCTTCGTTGAGATGGCATGCGTAATGTGTGAGCTTGGATGTGAGTTACTTGCAGCGTTCTGGTCGTTGCTCTTCCTGCTCGCCTTCGTGCGATTCAAACGCTATTGCTGGATGCGGGAACAGGACGATTTGGACGAGGAGGAAGGTCTTGAACATTGAGGGGATTTGGGGGTTGGCGGTCTCGGCTCTCTTACTCATTTATCTAGCTTACGCACTACTGCGGCCCGAAAGGTTTTAGCCATGACTTTCAACGGCTGGTTTCAAATTCTATTCTTCCTCGCGCTCATCTTTGCCGTCACAAAGCCGCTCGGTCTCTTCATGACGCACGTTTTTAACCGCGAGCGAACCTTCCTCGACCCTGTGCTGCGCCCGGTCGAGCGGCTCATCTACCGGCTGACCGGCGTTGACGAAACGCGCGAGATGAGTTGGACAGAATATGCAACGGCGATGCTGCTCTTTAGTGTCGTCTCTATGCTCGTGCTCTATCTGATACAGCGCTTACAGGGTGTGCTCCCATTCAACCCGCAAAAACTCTCTGGCGTCGGACCTGACCTCGCGTTCAACACGGCGGCCTCATTCACGACGAACACGAACTGGCAGTCATACGTGCCAGAGGTGACGATGAGTTACCTGACGCAGATGGCAGGGCTGGCTTACCACAATTTCGTTTCCGCAGGCGTAGGCATCGCACTCGCTATCGCCTTTATTCGCGGGATCGCGCGGAGGGAAACCGATGCCCTCGGCAACTTTTGGGTGGACATGGTACGCGCCATGCTGTGGGTGCTGCTGCCGTTCTGCCTCGTCATCGCGCTCCTGCTGGTTTCTCAGGGAGTGGTGCAAAACCTCCGCGCCTATGACACCGCAAGGCTCATCAACCCACAGACGGTTGGGCAGACCTCAGAAGACGGCACGAAGAGCCGGGTAGTTATCACTGAACAAGTCATCGCTCAGGGGCCAGTGGCTTCTCAGGAAGCAATCAAGATGTGGGGCACGAACGGCGGTGGTTTCTTCAACGCCAACAGCGCGCACCCTTTTGAGAACCCGACGCCGCTCGCCAATCTCATCCAGATGTTTGCGATCTTCGCTATCTCCGCGGGTCTCACCTACACGCTCGGACGAATGACAGGAGCGCAGAAGCACGGCTGGGCTATCTGGGGGGCGATGGGCGTGCTCTTTCTCGTTGGAGTAACTGCCGCGTACTGGGCAGAGTCGCGCGGGAATCCCTTACTCATGGGCACAGATCAAGTGGCGAGCAGCAAGCAGTCCGGCGGCAACATGGAAGGCAAAGAGGTGCGCTTCGGAATCACTAACAGCGCACTCTTCGCCACCATCACGACCGACGCCTCGTGCGGGGCTGTCAACTCGATGCACGACAGCTTCACGCCGCTCGGCGGCCTCGTTCCGCTCGCTAACATTATGCTCGGCGAAGTGATCTTCGGCGGCGTTGGCGCTGGCCTCTATGGCATTTTGCTCTTCGTCATTCTGGCGGTTTTTATTGCCGGGCTGATGGTGGGCAGAACGCCGGAATATCTGGGAAAGAAGATCGAAGCCTACGACGTTAAGATGGCGATGCTGGCCGTGCTCATCTTTCCGCTGGTGATCTTCGTCTTCACGGCGCTCTCTTCCGTTTCGCCTTCGTTCGGCACGGCGAGCATCGCCAATCCCGGGCCTCACGGCCTCTCGGAAATGCTCTACGCGTTCACGTCCGGCACGGGCAATAACGGTTCAGCGTTCGCGGGTATTTCGGCCAACACCCTCTGGTACAACGCGACCATCGGCTTCGCCACACTTACTGGGCGCTTCTTCGTCATCATCCCAATGCTCGCCATTGCGGGTAATCTCGGACGCAAAAGGAGCGTGCCGCCTTCTCTGGGCACATTCCCCGTCACGACGCCGCTCTTTTCCACGCTTCTGATCAGCGTGATTGTCATTGTCGGCGCTTTAACGTTCTTTCCGGTTTTAAGTCTCGGCCCTGTTGTAGAACACCTCCTGATGGTTGCGGGAAAGACATTTCCGTGAGTTGAGATATGGATCAAACATCGAAGAAAAAAGCTATCTGGAATGCTCCGATAGTCAGGCGCGCGCTTCTGGATGCGCTCGTCAAGTTAAACCCTCGCACGATGATGCGAAACCCCGTGATGTTCGTCGTCGAGGTCGGAAGCGCCATCACCACGCTCCTCCTCATTCGCAACATCGCTGCGGGTGAAAGGAATGTCGGGTTCGCCTTGCAAATTACGCTGTGGCTCTGGTTCACGGTACTGTTCGCTAATTTCGCCGAGGCGATGGCTGAAGGTCGCGGTAAGGCTCAGGCTGATACACTTCGTAAAGCAAAAACCGAGACGACCGCTAATAGACTCTTGCCCGATGGAAAAATGGAAACTATCGGCGCGCGGCAGCTACGTCGTGATGATATCGTCGTCGTCTCGGCGGGCGAATTCATTCCGGGCGACGGCGAGATCATCGAGGGTGTGGCCTCGGTAGATGAATCCGCCATCACGGGCGAATCAGCACCAGTGATTCGTGAGGCTGGGGGCGACCGCTCTGCCGTCACGGGCGGCACGCGTGTGCTCTCCGACCAAATCAGGGTGCACATCACCTCGAACCCCGGCGAGACTTTCATTGACCGCATGATCGCGCTCGTCGAAGGCGCAGAGCGGCAAAAGACGCCCAACGAGATTGCGCTTAACATCCTGCTCGCAGGATTAACAATCATCTTCCTGCTGGCTGTCGTCACGCTCCAGCCGTTCGCAATCTACTCCAACGCTTCGCAGTCAATCTTCGTGCTCGTCTCACTGCTCGTCTGCCTGATTCCGACGACCATTGGTGGATTGCTCTCGGCCATAGGTATCGCCGGGATGGACCGTCTCATACAGCACAACGTGCTGGCCATGTCGGGGCGCGCGGTAGAGGCGGCTGGTGATGTCAATACGCTTTTGCTGGATAAAACGGGAACGATCACGCTCGGTAATCGGCAGGCCACAGAGTTCATCCCATTACTAGGCGTGAGCGAGACTGATCTAGCCGACGCCGCGCAGTTGTCGTCTCTGGCTGATGAGACGCCTGAAGGGCGCTCGATAGTGGTGCTTGCCAAAGAGCAGTACCACCTGCGGGGGCGCGAACTCGCGCCACACGCCGCCCGTTTCATCCCCTTCACTGCCCAGACGCGCATGTCAGGTGTGGACTTTGATGAGCGCGAGATACGAAAGGGCGCGGTTGATGCCATCGAAAGGTATGTGGAAGGCAATGGCTCCAAGGCATCGAAAGAGCTACGCGAGATAGTAGAGAGGGTCGCGCGCTCCGGCGGCACGCCGCTCGTGGTCGCTGATAACCATGAGCCGCTCGGGGTGATTCACCTCAAGGACATTGTCAAAGGCGGGATGCGTGAGCGCTTCGACCAACTGCGCGCGATGGGCATCAAGACGGTCATGATTACGGGCGACAACCCGCTTACTGCCGAATCAATTGCCAGCGAAGCGGGCGTGGACGACTTCCTCGCCGAGGCCACGCCCGAAGACAAGATGGCGCTAATCAAGCGTGAACAGGGGGGCGGTAAGCTGGTCGCCATGACTGGTGACGGAACCAACGATGCCCCTGCTCTTGCTCATGCAGATGTCGGCGTGGCGATGAACACGGGCACGCAGGCTGCGAAAGAAGCGGGCAATATGGTTGACCTCGACTCGAACCCGACTAAGCTGATCGAGATCGTTGAGATCGGCAAGCAACTGCTCATGACGCGCGGAGCACTCACGACGTTTTCGATTGCCAACGACGTGGCGAAATACTTCGCCATCATCCCGGCCATGTTCTCAGTCGCGTTCCCTGTCCTCAATACGCTGAACATCATGGGGCTGAAGACGCCGCAGTCAGCCGTCCTCTCGGCAGTGATTTTCAACGCGCTCGTCATCATCGGTCTCATCCCGCTGGCACTGCGTGGTATCAAATATCGTCCGATGTCTGCTGCGACACTGCTCAGGCGCAATCTGCTAATCTACGGGGTCGGTGGGCTTGTCGTGCCGTTCATTGGGATTAAATTCATTGACCTGATTATCACAGCCGTAGGATTGGCGTAAGGGGAATTTTGATGAGAAGAAATCTTTTGACCGCGATTCTAATGACCATTGTCACGACGCTTCTGCTCGGAATCGTTTACCCGTTCGTCGTGACCGTGTTAGCGCAGGTTATCTTTCCTGACAAAGCTAACGGACAGTTGATTAGATCGGAGGATGGCCGCATCGTGGGTTCTAGAATTATCGGCCAACCGTTCTCATCACCAGAATATTTCCGTTCGCGCCCCAGTGCAGCCGGAGCTGCCGGATACGATGCAAACGGTTCTTCCGGCTCTAACTTCAGCCCGACCAATCAGAAGTTAATTGAGCGTGTAAAAGCGGAGGTGGCAAAACTGCAAGCCGAAAACCCGGGCGTGTCCGTTCCGATTGATCTGGTGACAACTTCCGCGTCGGGACTCGACCCGCACATCTCGCCAGCAGCAGCCGAGTTTCAGGTGCCACGCGTCGCACTTGGGCGCGGTCTCAGTGAGACGGAAGTGCGCGCTCTGGTGAACGCTCATACCAGCGGGCGGCAGTTAGGTTTCTTGGGCGAGCCTGTTGTCAATGTACTCATCCTCAATCTCGCGCTCGACGAGAGCAAACCAATGCCGAAATAGGAAGAGGCGAGGTCTTCCCTATGATAGAAGTTGACCGCAGACCATCACCCGAAACACTTCTTGCCAAGCTCATGGAGAGCGAGCGGGTACGGTTGCGCGTCTACATCGGGGCTGCGGCAGGCGTCGGTAAGACCTATCAGATGTTGGAAGAAGCGCACTTGTTGAAAAAACAGGGCACCGACATCTGTATCGCATTCATCGAGACCCATAATCGAGTAGAAACGGAGGCGTTGGTCGGCGATCTGGAGCGCATTCCACTGCGCCGGATTGGGTATCGCGGTGTGACGCTCGCGGAGATGGATGTGGAAGCCATCATCCGGCGGCGACCGGCTATGGTTCTCGTTGATGAGTTGGCGCATACGAACGTGCCGGACTCGAAGAACCATAAACGCTATGAGGACGTGTTGGAAATCCTCAGTGCGGGCATTTCCGTCATCACCGCCGTCAACGTCCAGCATCTCGAATCACTTAACGACGTTGTGGCGCGTATCACCGGCGTGCGAGTCAAGGAGACTATCCCCGATAGCTTCCTGCGCCGCGCGGACGAGGTCGTCAACGTCGACGTGTCCATCGACACGCTGCGCACTCGTCTGCGACAGGGCAAGATCTATAGCGTCGAGAAAATAGAACAGGCACTCAACAACTTCTTCCGTAAAGGGAATCTCACCGCGCTCAGAGAATTGGCTCTGAGGCAGGCCGCCGAAGACCAGGCCGCGCGGGCGCACGACTATCGTGAGCGGGAAGGGTTGGAGCAGGCTGCGATGCCTGAGAAGGTGATGGTCGCGTTCGCCTCGCGTGGTAGCGCCAGACGCCTCCTACGCATAGGGTCACGCATCGCCGGACGACTCGCCTCCGACTGGTATGCCGTATATGTAGAGACGCCTCGTGAAGAACCCGGGCGAATCAAGCCTCAAGACATGGCTGCGCTGACTGAGAATATCAGTTTCGCCAAAGAGCTTGGTGCCAGGGTAGTTAAGCTCAAGGCGAAATGCGTGGCGGATGCATTGATCGCTTTCGCCCGGCGTGAGGGCATCACCCACGTCGTCTTCGGGCAATCAGCCCGCTCGCGCTGGGACGTGTTGTTCTACGGGTCTGTCATCAATCGTTTCCTAGGTGAAGTCCGTGATGCAACCGTTCAAGTTGTGCCGATTGAAATCCGCGACGATGAATAAGGAGAACTGGCACAGCCGATAATTAAAATGAAAGGCAAGCAGCGAATTGAAGATAGCAAATATAAGTGCCCGCATAGCGCGGAGTACGCCGCGCAGTTTGGTCTACATGTAAGAGCAAGTTTTTGATTGGAAAAACGTTGCCCCCCCTTCCTGTACGCTTCACAACTCCGTCATCGTCGTGGCTACTCATTTATAACCACGGACATCGGCGCGCCATCACTGTTGTTTGTGGCGAGCGTTTCCCTGTTGCCCGTCAGCTTTAAACTATCGAATGGAGTGAAGTACAAGGCATGTTCGACAGCAGGGAGGAATGCATCAAGGTCGTCCTCAAGCCGTGAAACCCTTGGTTAGCAAAGCCGCCCCGAGTGCTCGGAGCGATGTCCTGCGAAAACCGTGGCTCGAACTGGGTGTCGGGGCGGCAACCCATGCGCGGGCGTGAGCGAACACCGCCCTGCGTGGCTCGCACTCTCACACGCGCGCCGTAGTGGAGGTGCCGCCGCCCTTCAATCAGTTCGCGGGTTGTCGGTGTGAACGAGGAGGGGTATGGGATACGAGGAAGACAGACTAAAGAGCGCCGCGATTTGCGCCGCCGCTCGTAACATGAGCGAGGCCGAGATTGACTATAACGTGATGGGGACTTTCCCGGCGAGCGATCCGCCGTCGTGGACGCTCGGCATCAGCCCCCTGAAGAAGACGCGGAACCACTTCAAGGGCGAACAAACTGCCGTCAACGAGCCTTCGCACCAGAACTTGTTGGCGGGCGAAGGGAGCAAGGAGGAGCACACTATGTCAAGCAGTAGTCAACAGCGAACATCGCCGACGAACGAACCCGTAGGCGAGTTGGAGCCGGTCGCCTATTTTCACGGCGCGATGCTGACCGGGGCGAGCGTCTCGCATGAGGGTCGCATCTTCGTCAACTTCCCGAAGTGGGGCGACGACGTTAAGTTCACCGTCGCCGAAATCCGGGACGGTGAGGCGGTCGCCTATCCTGACGAGGCATTCAACCAAACCGACGAGAACGATCCCGCTGCCGCGCTCGTCTCGGTGCAATCGGTTGTCGTTGACCCTGCCGACCGCCTGTGGATACTCGACACCGGAAGTCCGCTGTTCAAGCCGACCGAGTACGGCGGGCGAACGCTGGCTGAAGCGGTACTACGCTGCCTTACGGCGGCTGCGACAAGCGGAGATTGAGACCATCGCCGACGAACAAGCCGGCGCTGAGACTTACGTTAGCCTGCGCTCCCTGTGGAATCATTACATCACGTCGCTCGTGCCGCCGTTGGCCTATAAAATGGATGAAATTGATCCTGCCGGAAGCCCGCCGATGAACGACAGGAGTTCCGTAGGCGGCTAGACCCCGCCGTCTAAATACGCTTTCGCCGTTCGCGGCTGAGCAAACGGCGGTTAAAATTGGAGATGTTTAAGAAAGGAGATGAGACATCCTTGCTCGTGCGGCTGGAAGCAAAGACCGGCAAAATTCATCGTCCACTTTGGCGTTGTCAAAGCCCGACATCAAAGCGCAATCTAACCCGACCAAGCATAAGTAACGTAGATGGTCTTTAGTGTCTTGCAGCTGAGACCGTGGAGGAACACGGCACTTTCGTGGGTCAGGCATACCTTATTCCTGAGAGAAAGGAGCTTTGGGGAATACCGAGCCATTAGTTTCCATCATAATTCTTTGCTCTGACGTGGTAGAATCTTTCAGCTAAGTATGTCTAAAGGTTACTAAGAGGTCGAGATGCCAGTTACGATAGAACTGCCCGAGGAAATCAAACACCAACTCGAAGAGAAGTGGGGTGATCTACCACGCCGCGCCCTTGAGGCCGTCGCCCTCGAAGGCTATCGCTCTGAGGCTCTCAGCACTGGTCAGGTTGCCGAGATGCTGGGCCTCTGCGTCTGGGATACGGAAGCCTTTCTCAAAGAGCATGGTGCTGACCTCAACTATACTTCCGAAGACCTCCGTCGGGACGTGGAAGCTAACGAGCGAGTGCTCTCCCGATGATCGTCATCTCCGACACCACGCCCGTCAATTACCTCATCCTCATCGACCTGATTCACCTGCTGCACGATCTCTACGGTCGAGTCATCCTGCCGCAATCCGTCTGCGACGAGATGCAGAGGGAAGGCACGCCCGCGAAAGTCCGGGCGTGGATAAGCGCCTGCCCGGAGTGGGTGGAGGTGCGCGTGGCTTCGTCGCCCAACCCTGCACTGAAACTCGGTGTAGGCGAGCGCGAGGCCATCGCCTTGGCCGAGGAACTCAAAGCCGACCTGCTCCTCCTTGACGACGGCAAAGCGCGGCGTGAGGCGTCCGCGCGGGGGCTCGCCGTCTCAGGCACGCTGGCCGTGCTCGTCACCGCCGCCGATAAGGCATTAGTCGACCTCCCGGCAGCCATAGCGGCACTTCAGCAGACCACCTTCCGCGCTCCGGCAGGGCTGCTCGCTTCCATCCTTAAGCAGCATCGTGAGCCGAGCGCGGATTGAACGCGCGTAAGAACCACAACCGGCACGCCTTCAACCTCCTCGACACAACGCGGAATGAAACACAGGATGGAAGGCACTCCGCGATGCCCAGAATTTGCACAACTCAAACCAGACAATTGCTCAACTTTGAACACCTGCACCGGCCAGCGCAATTATTGATCACCTTCATCTCACAATCTTCAATTCTTAACATTCAACAAATCTTCAATTTCTGAACTTCAACATTTCTCATTCTTTATAACGTCCGATAATCTTCTCTCATTATTGAAAAGCAAGAGAAAAATTTCCTTGCGGAAAACCAGCTTTAGGAATACAGTTAGCCGAAAGGGGGCGATATCTCAGCTATGCGAGAGGGGATCAGAACGCGGCGTAAAGTCAGCAGCCGTGGTAAAAGCAGTCCAGCTTCGCCTGAGCCAACTAGACACACACAGGAGGATGAAAAAATGCCGAGCGCAACAGAGAATATGCAAACTGTAAAGACGGGTTTACAGTTCGCCAGTGAGGTGGTGATTCCGGGTGGCAGCCATCTTCTTAACGGAGACCTCAAACAGGCGGGGATTCATGCCGCCCTCGGTCTTGTCGCCGGAGCGGTTTTCGGCCTGCCCGGCTTGATTATAGTAGCCGCCAATTCGTTTACGCGGGCCACCACCGGCCACCATCTCTACGAGTCGCTCCATACACCGGACTCGACAAAGAAGTAGGTTCCTCAAGCGGTGTAAGCAAAAATAAGATGAAAAAGAGGACATTTTTCGTGGGCCTCGCGGGTCTGGCCTCGGGGGTCGTTCTAGCTCAAAACTGGAGGCTTCTCGTTAAAGAGGGAATCAAGCTGGGCCTCCGGGCGAGTGTGGTGGTCAAAGAAGTCTCACAGCAGGCCATCGAAGATATAGGTGATTTGACAGCGGAAGCCACTCAAGAGCTTTCAGAGCATGACCGGGAGGTTATGTAATGACCAGCAGGAGAGGGGGCTCTCCGAGAGAAACATGGGGTATCAGATTGCTCTCGGCCATACGTGGCCGAGAGCGTTGGGAGGTAAAGGCGATTGGGCGCAGGCCCAATCTGGCGCAAGAATTGGAGAAGGGGCTGCTGCAATATCCAGGCGTCCTCGATGCCCACGCCAACCCCGTATCCGGTAGGGTCTTAGTCCTTTACGCTCCCGAAACGATTGGTCTTCACGTCGAGTCCCTCATCCTGAACTGTTTGGACGACCTCTCGTCTCGCACCATCAAGGGAAATTCAAACTCAAGCGCCGCCTCACCACTTTCCCGCATCATCAAGCTCTCGCTGCCCGAACGCAAACATCTGGTCGGGCCGGCTTGGCTATCTATCGTCGGTCATTCCGTGAGCGCCATTCTGGGTCTCTCTTTTGTCGGTATCTTTAATACCGCGCAAGGGAAGGGTCCCGCTTTTCTGCGCGCTTTAGGACTGGTCAGTAAAGGTTCGCGCATCCTTTTCATGACGGGGCTTTCGCTGTTGCTGGTCGTGGCGGAACTTTTGACGCGGAATCGCCGCAAGAAGGCTTGGCGGAGGCTCGCACAAACCACTCAACACAATCTGCGCACCGAACTGATCGCCAAAATTCAGATGCAGGACATGGCCTTCTTCGACCGCTACGGGACGGGACATCTCATCAACCTCGTCACGGAGGACACGGCGCGAATCAGAGAGTTTGTCGAACGGGCGGGCGACGAGATGGTTGAGCTAGGGATGATCATAACCGTCTACGGCACACTGATAGCCGTCACCTCGCCGGGGTTGGCGCTACTCACCTTTCTCACCTTGCCGTTCGTGATGTTGTCGTCGCGGGTCTATGGACGACAGGCGCGGGAGCGTTATGCGCGCGCGGGTGAAGCCTCCAGCAACTTCACGCAGATGCTCGAAAACAATCTCACCGGCATCGCCGATGTCAAGAGCTTTACCACCGAGCAGAGGGAGACGCACAGGCTGAGCGATTCCGACGCGCAACTGTCGGAATCTGCACTCGAAGCCGTGTCGGTCTCGGCCATTCAGGCCCAACTTAACTACACTTTTTTCAACGCTGGATTTTTTCTCACCGCCGGATATGGTGGTTATCTGGCGGCGACGGGTAGGATGACAAAAGAGCAGTACGTGCTCTCAGCGTTCTTGTTTCCGCAGTTGCTATCCTCGCTCAAGGACGTTGAGCAGATCACACGACTCTATCACGGCGCTGCCAATTCGGCGGAGCAACTAGCTGAAGTTCTGGACTCGACCCCTCTTATTCGCAGTGGCCCGACGCTTCTGCCCGCCGGGAGTGTGCGCGGCGAGGTCGTCTTCGAGGATGTTTCCTTCGGCTATGACCCTTCGATGAAGGTGCTGGAAAATGTCTCCTTCAACTTAAAGGCTGGCGAGACGCTCGCCATCGTCGGCCCGACCGGCTCTGGCAAAAGTACTCTGCTCAACCTTCTCCTGCGCTTCTACGATGTGGACTCCGGGCGAATATTGTTAGACGGTAAGGATATTCGGGAGTTGAATCTACAAGACTTGCGGGGGGCGGTCAGTCTCGTCAGTCAGGAAGTGCACTTGTTTCAGGGGACTGTTCGGGAGAACGTGCTCTACAGTCAGGAGTACGCATCGCAGGAGCAGATCGTCGAAGCGCTGCGCGACGCCGAGGCGCTCAACCTGCTCGAATCCTTGCCGGGCGGTTTGGAGGCTGAAGTCGGGGAACGTGGGCAACGTCTGTCGGGCGGTGAGAGACAGCGCATCGCCATTGCGCGTGCGCTCCTGAAACTCTTTGGCGGCGCGGCGATACTCGCCCTCGACGAAGCGACCTCTCAACTTGATAACGAAACGGAGGCGGCCATCAAAAGGTCTCTCCGCAAGGCGGCATCAGGAAAGAGCATTATTATCATTGCTCACAGGCTGTCTACGATTCGCTCTGCCGATAGAATACTCGTCCTCGAAAGGGGAAAGATCATCGAAGAGGGAACGCATAAGAAACTTCTCGCCCGCAAAGGTCTCTACGCTTCCTTGTGGCAACTTCAGAATGAAGACCCCTTGAGCGGCGGGCTGGAAGTGCGAATCAGATGATGCACGGACTGACTTGAGCGACATCGCCGACCTGCGCCGAAGAATCAATAACAACACTCGAAGATGAAAGAAAAGATTTGGCGGATAGATGTCTATGTGATGACTAATTCCGAACACTGATTCCACTTCTCCGGCCTCTCTCTTCATTGATATGCAACTCTTCAAACGGCTTCTCCGCGCACACTGGTCGGCGATTGCGCTAGTCGTTCTCTCAATCATTCTTTTCATCGCGGGCGTGGTGTGGCTGCTGAGCAATCTGTCGGAGAGCTACCCGGTTCTCTCGTCGAAGCAGTTGAGATGGACGGCTCTCGGTCTATGCGCGCTGTTTGTGGTCGGCTTCGCTTTAAAGAACAGGCTGACGCTTCTGATGCTGTTCATCGTCATTCCCAAACTGCGCGCCTCCATGCCGCGCCTTGAGCGCGACGCGAATCTCAAGGGTCTGGACGGAACTGTTGTCGTCACCTTAGATGAGTTCGGGATTCCCACTATCAACGCGCAATCACGGCTGGATGCGATGCGCGCTCTCGGGTACGTGTCTGCGCGCGACAGGCTCTTTCAGATGGACTTGTTGAGGCGCGGGGCCGCCGGGAGGCTGACGGAGGTTTTCGGCAAGGGGTTGTTGGAGACCGACACCACGCAAAGGGTGATCGGCTGCAACCGCATCGCGGCGGACATCTTTTCCGGCCTGCCGGAAGAACAGAAAGAAAGCCTGCTCGCCTACAGTGAGGGTGTCAACGCTTACATCTCGCAGATGAGAACACGCCCTTTTGAATTTCTTCTCCTGAAATACCAGCCTGAGACTTGGCGCGGCGAGGATTGCGTGTTGGCCCTGCTGCAAATGTTCCAGAGCCTTTGCGCGGAGGAAGAAGGCAAGCGGAGAACGCTGGCGATTATGGAGAGCATACTACCGGAGGAGGTCGTAGCGTTCCTGACACCAGACGCCAGCCCCTACATGACCTTGCTCGGATGGGGCGACGAATCTGACAGGCCGGTACGACCGTTCCCGCGCGCTCAAGTGGCTTCACTTCTCAGCCAGCAAGCGCAGACGGGCGACGTTGCGCTGAAGAAAAAGATAGTGCGTACCGAAGGCGTGGCCGCCGGTTCCAACTGTTGGGCGGTGGACAAATCAAAGACGGCGCACGGCAAGGCCATCCTCGCCAACGACATGCACACGGGTCTCGGCGTGCCGAACCTCTGGTATCGCGCACGGCTCTGCTATGACGGCGTTGATCTCTCCGGCGTCATCATTCCGGGCATTCCACTGATTCTGGCGGGTTCTAATACGCACATCGTCTGGGGGTTGACTAACATGCTCGGCGCTTGCATTGAGCTGGTGCAGTTGGAGGTTGACCCTGAGCGCCCAGACCATTACCTGACGCCCGACGGGTGGAGACCTTTCGAGGTAATCAACGAGCCGATCAAGCGCAAGCGCGGTGACTTCGTTGATGTCGAAGTGAAGAAGACCGTCTGGGGGCCTGTGCTTGAAAAAAAGTTGATGGGCAAACAGGTGGCGCTGCGTTGGACGGCGCTTGACGGCGGTGGGGTTGATTTCGGGTTAATGCGGATGGAGCAAGCGCGCACAGTCGGAGAAGCGGTTAATGCTGTCAATAGTTTCACCGGGCCGCCGCTCAACGTGATTATGGCTGATGAGCTTGGGCGCATCGCATATACCACGTGCGGTAGATTGCCGGTGCGCAAAGTAAACGGCGAGCCGCCGACCGCCGGATGGGCTGACGGAAGCGCGGGTTGGACGGGTTATATCGAACCCGGCGAACTGCCGAGAATTATCGAAAGCGACGAGGGCTTTCTCGTCAGCGCGAATAACGTGTCTGTGGGTCGAGACTACCCGCACATCTTAGGCGAGGGCTTCCCGCATAGTTATCGCGCCCACAGGATAGCCGAACGTTTGCGCGAGATGTCGGGCGTGAGCGAGACGGAGATGTTCCGTTTGCAGTTCGACACGGCCTGCCACGTCTACGAGTTTTACGCTCAACTCGCGCTGGAAGTGTTGACCGACGAGGTAGTTGAAATCAATCCCGAACTGGCGACTGTGCGGCGCGCGATCCTCACTTGGGATAAAAATGCCGGGTTGGAGAGCGAAGGTCTCGTTTTTATCATCTACTTCAGAGAAAGTCTGGCGCAATCTATCTTCACTCCGATGCTGCGAGCGTGCGCGGAAGCCGACGAGCAGTTCGTCTACGCCTGGCCCAATCTGGACACACCGCTACGCATCATCTTGACGGAGAGGCCGGTGGAGTTGCTCGTCGAACCGTCGAGCTACGCGACGTGGAAACAGTTCATCGTGGGTAATTTGAAGAGCGGCGTCGAGCAGTTGAAAGAAACATTCAAAGTGAGGTCGTTGGAGAATCTGCGTTGGGGCAAGGTCAACAAGGCGGAGGTCTTTCACCTGCTGACGCCGAAGGATCGTTCGTTCTTCGGAAACCTCTTCAACATGCCAGCCGACCCTTTGCCCGGATGTCTCTTCAGCGTGTGCTCGTCGGAGCCGGGCTTCGGCGCATCCGTCCGCATGGTGGTCTCGCCGGGCCGAGAGGACGCGGGCGTGCTTCACATCGCTTGCGGACAATCCGGCCACCCGCTCTCGAACAATTACGATGACCAACATCAATATTGGGTTCGACAAGAGCCGCTGCCGTTTCTGCCGGGGCGAACGAGCCAGAAGTTTACTCTAAGGCCGCCCGCCGCGACCTGAACGCAACCGATACGCCCGCGCTAAGAGAGACATTCGATCAGCCGTTAATGTCGTGCATCCAGACTCACAGTTGTGCTATAAATTTTGGCCTCATCAGGTTCACTCGCAATCGCACTAAAGAACGAAGAGAGGTCTGGTTTTTCCGACTGGATTGAAGAGAGCGCAGGCCGCACGATGTTTGATGTGGCCTTTGAGCCGATTATTCTTCGGGACTTTCCCATCGCAACGGCACATGACTACCGGCATTAATCACTCTCCCGCAATCGGCATCAAACCGCGAACTATCGTCGGACTGCTCCGCCAGCGCGGGCACAACGAACCGGAGCGTGTGGCCTACCGTTTCCTGTCCGAAGGCGAGATGCAGGAGCAGTGGATTACTTATGGCGAGTTGGATCGACGCGCGCAGTCCATCGCCGCGGTCTTACAAAGTCTGCGAGCGGAAGGCGAGCGCGCCCTGCTGCTCTACCCGCCGGGGCTTGATTACATCGCGGCTTTTTGGGGCTGCCTCTATGCCGGAGTGATAGCCGTCCCGGCCTATCCGCCTCACGCCAATCGAAGACAGCGGCTTGAATCAATCGCGGCAGACGCGCAGGCCGCGCTGGCTCTCACGACGAACCGTATCTTAGAGAGGGTGTCGAAGTTGCACCCCGAACAGAAGGGCGGTCTGAATCAACTACGCTGGCTGGCGACCGACCGACTCGCGCTCGATTCGCATGAGCAATGGCGAGAGCCTGAATCGCTCGATGAGGATGGTCTGGCTTACCTGCAATACACTTCCGGCTCGACCTCCGCGCCGAAGGGCGTGATGGTCACACACGCCAACGTGCTGCACAACTCCGCCTCCATCAATTACGGATTCGCGCACACGCCGGAAAGCATTTCCCTGAGTTGGTTGCCGCACTTTCACGACATGGGATTGCTCGACGGAATTATCCAACCTTTATACGGCGGATTCCCCGGCCTCCTGATGTCGCCCGCCGCTTTTCTCCAAAGGCCGCTCAGTTGGTTGAAGGCCATCTCCCTGCATCGCGTGACGCATAGCGGCGGGCCTAATTTCGCCTACGACTTGTGCGTGCGTCGCATCAGCCCGGAGCAGCGCGCAACACTGGATTTGAGCAGTTGGCGCGTGGCCTACAATGGGGCAGAGCCGGTGCGCAAAGAAACTCTCGAACGATTCGCCGAAGCGTTTGCGCCCTGCGGTTTTCGTTGGGCCAGTTTCTATCCGGCTTACGGGTTAGCTGAAGCCACTTTGAAAGTCTCCGGCGGTCATTCCGAAAGCCCGCCTGTCATCTGTACCGTGCAGGGACGCGCATTGGCAGAGAACCGGATTGTCGAGCCGACGAGCGACGGAGAGGATACGCGTACGCTGGTCGGCTGCGGACGCGCCGCGCTGTCAACCGAAGTGCGCATCCTCCACCCCGAATCGCTGATTCAATGCGCGCCCGACGAAGTCGGAGAGATATGGGTCAGAGGGCCGGGCGTAGCCGCAGGCTACTGGCAGAGGTCGGAGGAGACGGAACACACCTTTCATGCTTACGTGCCCGAAACAGACGCGGGGCCGTTCCTGCGCACGGGAGATTTGGGGTTTGTCAAAGACGGCGAACTCTTCGTCACGGGTCGCGTCAAAGATTTGATTATCATTCGCGGACGCAATCATTACCCGCAGGACATCGAGGCGACCGTCGTGCAGAGCCACTCGTCATTACGAGCAGGCGGCGGCGCGGCTTTCTCCGTCGAGATAAGCGGAGAGGAACGCCTTGTGGTCGCCCAAGAGGTCGAGACGCGCCAGCAGACGGAGTGGCAATCTGTCATTGCAGGCATCCGCGAAACCATCGCTGAAGAATTCGAGATACAGCCCGCGACCATCTTGCTGCTCAAGCCCGGCAGCATCCCCAAGACTTCGAGCGGAAAAGTCCGGCGCGGCGATTCAAGAGCCATGTTCCTGCGCCACGAGTGGGAGGTGTTTGCGGAGTGGCGCGCGCCTCAGAGCGACGAAGCGGCGGGCATTGATGCATCCGCGCCGTTTACTTCGTCGAGCGCCGCGTCTCTGGAAAACTGGCTGCTGGAAAAACTCGCAGCGAGGCTCGGACTTCTCACCGCCGAGATAGATGTCAATTATCCGCTCGCGCGCTACGGCGTGGACTCTTTAATGGCTATCGAGTTGATGCACGACATCGAGACGCGCGCGGGTGTGGTTTTGCCGTTGGCGGATTTTCTGCAAAGTTCGAGCGTCGCCGAGCTTGCCGCACGCGCGGCGCAACAGTTATCCGCCATCACGGAGAATAAGGGGGTCTCGCTGGCGTCGTCGCATCGCTGGCTGAAAACAGACGGCGCGGAAGGCGGCTGGCATCCTCTCTCGCACAACCAGAAGTCGCTCTGGTTCATGCACCACGTCGCGCCGGAAAGCGCCGCTTACAACATCAGTTTCGCCGCACGGATTCGCGGAGAGCTTGAGATAGAAACGCTTCATCGCGCTTTTCAAGCTCTGTTGAATCGCCATCCTTCGTTGCGCACGAGCTTCGCGTTGGTGGACGGCGAGCCTGCGCAGCGTGTCAGTGAGTGGGCAGAGGTTTTCTTCCAGACGGAAGACGCTTGCCGCTTGGAAGAATCTCAACTGCGAGAGCGCATGAACCTTGAGGCGCGGCATTGTTTCGATCTTGAGGATGCGCCTTTGTTAAGGGTCTTTCTGTTCAAGCGTGCGGCGGCAGAGCAGGTGCTGATGTTGTCGGCTCATCACATCATCGTTGATTTCTGGTCGTTATCTATTTTGATGTATGAGTTGGGAGAACTCTACGACGCGGAAGTTAGAGGGAGACATGCCGCTCTCGAATCGCTGACCTTGCAGTATGCGAACTATGTCAACTGGCAGCGAGAATGGCTTGAGTCGGCGGAGGGTGAAGGCCAGCAAAGGTATTGGCGGGAGCAACTGGCGGGCGAGTTGCCTGTGCTGGATTTGCCGACGGATTACCCGCGCCCCGCCGTGCAAAGTCATCGCGGCGCGTCCTTACCCCTGCGACTCGATGCAACACTGACGAGCCAATTAAAATCGCTGGCGCGGTCGCATGACGCCACCCTCTACATGCTCTTGCTGGCGGCTTTCGAGACGTTGCTTTATCGCCACACAGGAGAGCGCGAACTCTTAGTCGGCTCGCCCACTGCGGGGCGCGGTTTCGCGCAGCTTTCACAGACCGTCGGCTACTTCGTCAATCCCGTCGTCTTGCGCGCGAAGCTCTCCGCAGAGATGTCTTTCAATGAGTTGCTGGCGCAGGCGCAGCGAAACGCTGTCGAGGCTTTCGCGCATCAAGACTACCCGTTCGACTTACTGGTTAAGAAGTTGCAGCCGGGACGCGACGCGTCGCGTGCGCCTCTCTTTCAAGTGATGTTCGCGCTACATAAAGCGCGGCGACCTGAAGAGCAGGCGTTGGCGGCCTTCGCGCTCGGCGAGGCGGGCGCAGAGGTGAGATTGGGCGGCCTGTCGCTGGAATCAGTGGCGCTCGACCAACGCATCGCGCAGTTCGATTTGTCGCTGACAATGGCCGAGGTTGGTGGAGAACAACTGGCGGCATCATTCGAGTACTGCACGGAACTGTTCGAGGCGTCCACGATTGAGCGTCTGGCGGAACACTTCCGTGTGATGTTGGAAGCGATTGCCGACGCGCCGTCGCAGCCTCTCGCAGACCTGCCCCTGCTGACGCGTGCGGAGCGCGAGCAGTTGCTCTGTGAATGGAATGACGGGCGGCTGGCGCTGCCTGTGAGCGCGTGCGTCCACGAGTTGTTTACGCGACAGGCCGCGCAAAGACCTGAACAGATTGCCGTCATCGGCGCGGCTGAGCAGTTGAGCTATGGAGAGTTGAACGCCAGAGCCAACCGGCTGGCGCGGTATCTACGCGCGCGGGGAGTCGGGTCGAACGTCGTCGTCGCGCTCTGCGTCGAGCGTTCGATAGAGATGCTGGTCGGGTTGCTGGGCATCCTCAAAGCGGGCGGCGCATACCTGCCGCTCGACCCATCCTACCCGCCGGGACGCCTCGCTTACATGCTGGAAGATACCGCCGCGCCTTTCCTGCTAACGCAGCAAAAATTCTTTGCGGCGTTTCACGCCGCCGCCGCTGGCCCCGAGGTCATCCTCTTGGATGCGGGCTGGCCGGTCATCGCGCGCGAGAGTGACGAGCAGCCGGAGGTTGAAGTCTGCACGGGGAATCTGGCCTACGTTATCTACACTTCCGGCTCGACGGGGCAGCCGAAGGGAGTGATGATTAACCACGGCTCGTTGGCGCATTACATCGAATCGGTGACCGTTGAGTATGCAATCGCGCCGGATGATCGAATGTTGCAATTCGCCTCTTTCAGTTTTGATATTAGCGTGGAAGAGATTTTTTCCTGTCTCACGCGTGGAGCAACACTGATTCTGCGCGATGAAGAGACGACGGCTTCGACGGCCTCTCTGCTGCGCGTGTGCCGCGAGCAGCAGTTGACCGTGCTCAATCTTCCGACGGCCTACTGGCATCAACTGGCGGCCAGTCTCACGACCGCCGATTGGACTCTGGCGGAGACTGTGCGCTTGGTCGTCATCGGTAGTGAAAAGTTACAGCCCGAACGGCTGGCGCAATGGCGTTCGGTGGTCGGCGAGCAGGCGCGCTTGATTGATGTCTACGGCCCGACGGAGGCCACCATCGGCTCGACCATATGTGATCTCAAGGGCATCGGGGGAGCGGCAGACGCCGGCCGGAAAATTTCCATCGGGCGACCACTGCGACACGTCCAAGCCTACATTCTTGACGCGCGCCTGCAACCCGTGCCCGTCGGGGTCGCGGGAGAGCTACACGTCGGCGGGCAGGCTCTCAGCCCCGGCTATCTCAACCATCCGAAGTTGACGGCGGAGAGATTCATTCCGCATCCCTTCAGCGCCATTCGCGGCGCACGTCTCTACAAGACCGGCGACCTCGCGCGCTTTCTCCCCGATGGCAACATAGAATTTCTGGGACGCCTCGACGGACAGGTTAAGGTGCGCGGCTTTCGCATCGAGCCGGGCGAAATCGAAAGGGCTTTGGTTCAGCATGAGCGCATACGCGAGGCTGCGGTCGTCGTCAGGGCAGAAGATGGCGAGAAGAGGTTGGTCGCGTATCTCGTCGCCGACGCCGCCGAAGCGCCGACGACCCAAGACCTTCGTCAACACCTCAAAGAGAGACTGCCGGTATACATGCTGCCTTCGGCTTTCATCTTTCTTGATTCGCTGCCGCTGACGCCCGGCGGCAAAGTTGACCATCGCGCCTTGCCTGCGCCGCAGCAGTCGAGGCTGGAGTTGTTGCAGAACTTCGTCGCTCCGCAAACCGTGCTTGAGCAAACACTGGCCGACATCTGGGCCGACGCGCTCAAACTGAAGCGCGTCAGCTTGCATGACAACTTCTTTGAACTCGGCGGCGATTCGATTCTGATTATCCAAATCGTTGCGCGCGCGCAACAGGCGGGCATCAATCTGAGCGCGAGGCAGTTGTTCCAGTACCCGACCGTCGCCGAACTTGCCGCCGTAGCTCGCACCTCGCCGTCGGCGGCAGTCGAGCAAGGATCGGTCAACGGGGAGGCGCGGTTAACGCCGATTCAACGCTGGTTT
>CAXTRQ010000071.1:0-5079 GCA_964246705.1 uncultured Pyrinomonadaceae bacterium | reverse complement strand
GCAAGAGTTCGAGGCCGCCGACCACTGGAATATGACTCTGCTGCTCGAAGCCAACGTCCACGTGCGAGCCGGGTTGTTAGAGCAGGCGCTCTCTCAACTGCTCGCACATCACGACGCTTTGAGGCTTCGTTTCGTGCGGGAGGGCGAGGGCTGGCGACAATTTATCATGGAGCCTTCCGATGTCTTGTTTGCGCTGCGACAGGTGGATTTATCTATGGTGGCGAAAGGGGAACAGCCGACGGCCATCGAAACCATCGCGGCGGAGATGCAAGCTCAACTCAGTTTGACGCAAGGACGGTTGCTGCGGGCGGCGCTGTTCGAGCTTGGCGAAGCTCGCGCGCCGCGTCTGCTGCTCGTCGCTCATCACCTAATCGTAGATAGCGTGTCGTGGACGATTTTACTGGAAGACTTGGCGAGCGTTTACGCTCAACTCCAACGGGGCGAACGTGTCGAGCTTCCTCCGAAGACGATATCTTTCAAATCATGGGGCGAGCATCTGGACACGCACGCACGTACGGCTATGGCGCGGCAGGGTGCGGAGTACTGGACGGGACTTGCGACCAAAGAATTTAAGGGCCTGCCAGTGGATTATCCCGGCGACGCAGCGCGTGAGGATTCGACGCGAATCGTCTCAGTCGCGTTGAGCGCCGGAGAGACCCACGCGCTGCTGTACGACGCGCCGCCCGTATATCACACGCAGGCTAACGACATGTTGCTGACGGCTCTGGTTGCTGCCTTCGCGCGTTGGACGGGAGCGCGCGCTCTGCTTCTAGACCTCGAAGGCCACGGGCGCGAAGAACTCTTCGCGGATGCCAACCTCTCGCGGACAGTCGGCTGGTTTACCAACGTCTTCCCCGTGCTCCTGCAATTGGATGAGCCTTTCACGCTCGAAGACGCTTTGAAGTTAATCAAGGAACAACTCCGGGCGATACCCGACCACGGCATCAATTACGGTGTGTTGCGCTACATGGACGGCGCGCCGGACTTGAAGGCCGCACTCAGTTCTGTGCCGCAGCCCCAAGTGAGCTTCAACTATCTGGGTCGAATAGATCGCATGTTGGAATCGGCCTCCGTCTGGGGGTTGGTGAGCGAAGGAATCGGGACGACGCGAGAAGGGCGTAACCACCGGACGCACTTGCTGGAAGTGAACGCGGGTATCTACGAAGGGAAGTTGCGGCTGGACTGGTCTTATAGCTGCGACCTTCACGACCGAGCGACTATCGAGCGATTGGCGGCGGATTATCTCGAAACCTTGCGAGCCATCGTCGCGCATTGCTTGTCGCCCGAAGCAGGCGGCTACACGCCTTCCGACTTTCCACTGGTAAAATTGGAACAGCGGAAACTCGATGAATTGCTACAAACAATCGGCCCGGTGGCAGATATTTACCCGCTCTCTCCCATGCAGCAGGGAATGCTCTTTTATAGCCTCTACGAGCCTGCGATGGGCATGTACATCGAGCAACTCAGTTGTGTCCTCAAAGGCGACCTCGACGCGGCTGCGTTCGCGGACGTATGGCAGGGCGTGGCCGCTCGTCATCCCATGCTGCGCACCGCCTTCGTCTGGGAGAACCTGAACGAGCCGCTGCAAGTGGTTCGACGCAGCGTTTCCTTGGTGACCGACGAATATGACTGGCGGGGGTTACCTCTTGCCGAGCAAGAGAGGCTTCTGGAATCACATCTTTCCGAAGACCGGCTTCGCCCCTTCGATTTGAGCCGCGCGCCGCTCGTGCGTCTCGCGCTCGTCCGCACGGCTGAAGATGCTTATCATTTTATCTGGACGCATCATCATCTGCTGCTCGATGGTTGGTCGGCGGCACTGCTGCTGCGAGAAGTGTTGACGAACTACGAAACGCTGCGCCGTGGTGAAGAACCGCCTGCGAACCGCTTGCCGCCCTTCCGCAATTACATCGAGTGGTCGCAGCAACAGGATATCTCGAAGGCCGAACTCTTCTGGCGTAACGAGCTAAAGGGATTTACCAAGCCGACGCTTTTAACGGCGGGGTGGCCTGCCAGCAGCGTCACTGGCGAGCCGCAAAAGGTCTCGAAACAAGAGGCGCGTCTGACGCCGGAAGAGACTGCCACCCTGCACGCGTTTGCGCGCTCGTCTCAACTCACCTTCAGCACTCTGGTGCACGGTGCGTTCGCGCTGCTACTCAGTCGTTACAGTATGGAAGACGACATAATTTTCGGGACAACTGTTTCCGGTCGCCCGCCTGCGCTGGCCGAAGTGGGAGAGATGATCGGTCTCTTTATCAACACTCTGCCCGTGCGCGTGCAAATCGCGCCGCAACTCTCCGTGCTCTCATGGCTTGGCAACCTGCAAACCAAAATGGTCAGCCTGCGCGATTATGAATACAGTTCGCTCGCGGAGATTCAGGGATGGAGCGACGTGGCGCGCGGGCAGGCTTTATTCGAGTGTCTGCTGGCCTTCGAGAACTACCCCGTAGACGCCGCGCTGCTCGAACAAAATGGTCGCTTGACGCTCAAAGACGTGCGCTCTTTTGAACGCACCAATTATCCGTTGACGATAGCTGCGCTCCCCGGCGCAGAGTTGCGTCTGCAAGCTCTTTACACGAATGGCCGTTTCGACGATGCGACCGTCGAACGCCTCCTCGCCCATTTGAAGCATCTCCTGTTGGACATCGCGGCGGGTGCTGATAAGAGCCTCGCCGATGTCCGTTTGTTGGATGAAGACGAACGGCGGCGCATCCTCATCCAGTGGAACGAGACGGCCACGCAGTATCCTCACGAACAAACCATTCATCAATTATTTGAAGCACAGGCGGAGCGCACGCCGTCGGCGGTGGCGCTGGTATGCGGCGAAGAACAGTTGACCTACGCGGAATTGAATGCGCGAGCCAACAGGTTGGCGCACTACTTGAGAGAGAAGGGAGTCGGACGAGAGGCGACGGTGGGCATCCTGATGGAACGCTCGGCGGAGATGGTGATCGCTCTGCTCGGCGTGCTCAAGGCGGGCGGGACGTATCTGCCTCTAGACCCCGCTTATCCTCAAGAGCGATTGGCTTTCGTGCTTGAGGATGCGAGCGGGCGTGTGCTGTTGACCACAACGCGGCTCAAAGAGGCGTGGCCGGATAATCCCTCCGTCCTGCTTCTCCGTCTCGACATAGATGTGCATCAGATGACGGAGGAGCGCGCGGAGAATCCGCCCCTTCAGGTCAGCGCCGAAAACTTGGCATACGTTATCTATACTTCCGGCTCGACGGGCAGACCGAAGGGCGTCTGCGTGACGCATCGCGCGGTAGCGCGTCTGGTCTGCAATACCGACTACTTGCAGGTGCGGGAGACTGATCGCGTTGCGCATCTTTCAAACGTCGCCTTTGATGCGGCCACGTTTGAGATTTGGGGCGCGCTCCTGAACGGCGCGCGCCTCGTCATCATGAGCAAGCAAGTGGCGCTCTCGCAGCATGACTTGCAGGACGAGTTACAGAGGCAACAGGTCAGCGTGATGTTCCTGACCACGGCGCTCTTCAACGAGATGGCGCGGCACATGCCGGACGCGTTTGCAGGCGTCAAGCATTTACTGGTCGGCGGGGAGACGGCCGAGCCGCGATGGTTCAAAGAGGTGCTGGAACGGGGAGCGCCGGGAAGGCTGCTGCACGTCTACGGGCCGACGGAGAACTGCACGTTCTCGACGTGGCACGCGGTCGAGGCAGTAGCCGACGACGCGCGGCAGATACCGATAGGTCGTCCAATCGCCAACACACAGGCGTACATCTTGGATGAACTGTTGCGGCTCGTGCCGGTCGGCGTGGCCGGAGAGTTATATCTCGGCGGCGACGGGTTGGCGCGCAGCTATCATGCGCGACCGGAACTAACAGCCGAGCTATTTTTCCCGCACCCGTACAGCCTTCAAGCAGGTGCGCGCTTGTACCGAACGGGCGACCTTGCGCGCTACTTACCGGACGGCAGCATAGAGTTTCTTGGGCGCGCAGATCACCAAGTCAAGATACGCGGATTTCGCATCGAGTTGGGAGAGGTTGAAGCGGTATTGTCGGCGCATCAAGCGGTGGGGGGAGTGGCCGTCGTCGCCAGAGAAGATTCGCGCGGCGAAAAACGTCTGCTGGCTTACGTCGTGGCCGCCGCCGGTCAAGAGCGCTGGGAGAGGGTTGGCGAGTTGCGCGACTATCTGCGAGAACGGCTGCCGGAGTATATGATTCCGTCGGCCTTCGTCGTGTTGGAGTCGTTGCCGTTGACGCCGAACGGCAAGGTGGACAGACTTGCCTTACCTGCGCCCGACGCGACCGGGGCGCAGACGGGCGCAGAGTTCGTCGCCCCCCGGAATCCGCTTGAGGAGGCGCTGGCCGACATCTGGCGCGGGGTGCTCGGAGTCGAACGGGTCGGCATCCACGATAACTTTTTCGAGTTGGGCGGTCACTCCCTGATGGCGACCCGCGTGCTCTCGAACGTGCGCCGCATCTTTCGCATCGAGTTGCCGCTCAAGGTGCTCTTCGAGTCCGCCACCGTCGCCGATTTGGCGCGCGCTATCATCCCCTTTGAAACCGAGCCGGGACAACTGGAAAAGATTGCGCGCGTGCTGCAAAAACTCAAGAGCATCTCGACGGAGGAGGCTCGGCAGGAATTACAAAGGAAGCGCCGGGAGAGAAACAAGCGATGAGCGAGCCGAGAGACTTTTTGAGTCTGACCGGGTTGGACGCCGACAAGCTTGAGCTATTCGAGTATCTGCTCGAAGAAGAGGGCATTGAGGGCGTAGCTTCAACCGACATCATCTTGCCGCGAGAGAGGACAGAGCGCCTGCCGCTCTCGTTCGCGCAGCAACGCCTCTGGTTTCTCGAACAGCTTGAACCCGGCAGCGCGGCCTATCACATCGCCGGAGCGTTGCGGATGGTTGGCCAACTGGATGTCGCCGCGTTGGGCCGCAGCCTCAACGAAATCGTCCGACGACATGAATCTCTGCGCACCTCCTTCGTCGTCGTCGGCCAGCCGGAGCAGGTCATCTCGCCTGATTGTCAGATCGCGCTGCCGGTTGAAGACCTGACTGCGTTGCCCGTCGCCGCGCGAGAGGGGGAGTTGCGACGCTTGAGCCGCGAGGAAGCGCAC
>CAXTRQ010000070.1:24122-28090 GCA_964246705.1 uncultured Pyrinomonadaceae bacterium | reverse complement strand
CCGGCAGCGGCAAGACCGCAGCTTTCGCGCTTCCTGCGATCGAGCGCGTCGATCTCTCGATCCGCGCGCCGCAGATTATCATCCTTTGCCCCACGCGTGAGCTGGTGATGCAAGTCGCCGAGGAGGTCGCGAAGCTCGTCGAGCGCGGCGCGTTCCGCCGCGCTCAATTCAACTTTTTCAAATAAATCCGGACGGTTGCGCCTCGTCTTTTGCAAGGCGCTCTGTCTGCGCCAGCGCGCAATCTCCGCGTGATTTCCGCCGAGCAAAACTTCGGGCACGCGCATTCCGCGAAACTCCGGCGGGCGCGTGTAGTGCGGAAAGTCCAGCAAGCCTTCGGCGAAAGATTCGTTGACGGCTGAAGTCTCGCTCCCCAAGGCTCCGGGAACGAGCCTGACAATGGCATCAACCAGCACGATGGCTGCCGGTTCGCCGCCCGACAAAACGTAATCGCCGATGGAAACTTCGTCCGTCACGAGCGCCTCCGCGACGCGCTCATCCACGCCTTCGTAACGCCCGCAGATGATGACGACCTGTTCGGACTCCGACAACTCGCCCGCCAGCTTTTGCGTCAGCACACGCCCCTGTGGCGACAGCAGCACCACGCGTCTGCCCGCCGCGCTAAAGGTGTCGCGGGCGTCGGCGTTTGTCGCGCCCGTCAAAGATTCCACCGCTTCAAAGATCGGGTCGGGTTTTAAAACCATCCCGTCGCCGCCGCCGAACGGGCGGTCGTCAACCATCCGGTGCTTATCACGCGTCCACGCGCGCAGGTCGTGCGTCTCGACTTCGACCAGCCGAGCGGCGCGCGCGCGTCGCACGATGCCGAAATCGAAGACCGTGCGAAAGAAGTCTGGAAAGATCGTGATGATGTCGAAACGCAGCACAACGAATTCTTGATTTCTGAAATTTTTGATTTGCGATTTGAATAAGCTGCTTACTCCCGCCGCTGCTCAATCAAAAATCAAAAATCGCAAATCTAAAATTCCAAGAGTCCTTCGGGCGCATCCACGCGTATCCGTCTCAACTCGATGTCAATCTCGACGCAGATGCTTTCAACGAGCGGGACGAGATGCTCGCGCGCGCCTCCTGCGTCCCGTTCGCGGATCACGAGAATCGGCGCGCTGCCCGTGTGCAGCACTTCGCGCACAGTTCCCAACTTTTGATTGTCAATCGTCTCGACGCGGCAGCCTTCCAGTTGCCAGTCGTAGAACTCATCCTCTTCCAGTTCGACGGCTTCCGACTCCGGCACGGCGAACTCGCAACCGACGAGCGCGGACGCCTCTTCCGGCGTATCGTATCCGGCGAACTTCAAAACGATGCGCGCGCCTTGCAGCCAGTGCTCTTCCAGCGCGACCAACTTTCGTTCGCCCTTCGCGTCGACCGCAATCAACGCTTCGACCCACTCGAAGCGTTCGGGGAAATCGGTCAAAAGCTCTGCGGCGATTTCGCCGCGCAAGCCCCTCGTCTTGACTCCGCGCGCGACCGTGACCAGTTCGATGGTCTCAATCTTGCTCGCCGCTTCCAACTCTTCAGGCTGAACCGGCGGCGCTTCTTCTTCGCCCGCGCTCATTCGACGATTTCGAGAATGAAGCGCCGATTGTGTTTCACGCCCGCCGCGTGCAGCAGCGAGCGCAGAGCCTTCACCGTCCGCCCCTGCCGCCCGATAATCTTGCCGACATCGCCCGGCGCGGCCTCGACCTCGATGATCGTGGTCGTGCGGTCGCGCACGACCTCGCGCACTTCGACCGCTTCCGCGTCGTCCACCAAAGCCTTGACGATTATTTCGACGGCCTCTTTCATGCGCTCACCCTTCCGCGCGAACAAACGGAGACACCACCACTCAAACAACAAGCCGGAGCTTAGACAGCAGGTGCGCTCGCCGCCGCTTCCGTCGTTTCCGTCTGCGCTTTGCGCTGGCCTTTAATCAACTGGCGCACGGTGTCGGTCGGCTGCGCGCCCTTCTCAATCCAGTATTGGACGCGCTCCATATTGAGGCGCACCTCCGCCGGATTGCGCGTCGGGTCATAGAACCCCACGTTTTCGACATACGCCCCATCGCGCTTCGACAACTTCTCTTTGACGATGACGCGATACGAAGGGCTTTTCTTCGCGCCCATGCGCATCAATCTGATTGCTAACAATTCTTTGTCCTCCAAACACAGTGACGAGTGACGAGTGACAAGCGACGAGTTTCAGAAGCTTCTTGCTTGTTACTCGTCACTTGTCACCCGTCACTGCTTTTATCGTTTCTTTTTATGTCGCGGCTTCTTTTTCAGCTTTTTGCGCGAGGGCGCGGTGGGCAGACCGCCGAGTCCGGGCATGTCGCCCGCGCCGCCGTTGCCTTCGCCGCCCATGCCGCCCATCATCGCGCTCATATCGGGCATGCCCATCATGCCCGCCATTTTGCGCATCATCTTGCTCTTGATTCCGCCTCCGCCGCCTGCACCGCCGCCGCCGAAGAGTCCCGCGCCGGAGATTTGCTTCATCATCTGTCGCATCTCGACGTACTGCTTGATGAGTTGGTTGACTTCGGAAACCTGCGTGCCGGAGCCGCGCGCGATGCGTCGGCGTCGGTTGGCGTTCAGAATCCGGTGGTCGTTGCGCTCAACGGCGGTCATCGAATCAATAATCGCCTCCGTGCGCTTCAAATCTCTCTCCATCTGCTCGGACTGCTCTTCGGATAAATCAGGCATGCCGATGCCGCCGAGGAGTTGGTCGGGCAAGAGTTTCATAATCTTTGAGAAAGAGCCAAGCTTTTTCACCTGCCGAAGCTGCGCGCGGAAGTCGTCTAAAGTGAACTCGTTTTTCTGAAGCTTTCTGAGTTGCTCTTCGGCCTCGGATTGGTCAACTTTCGACTGCACTTCTTCGATGAGCGAAAGCACATCACCCATGCCGAGAATGCGTTGCGCGATGCGTTCCGGGTAGAACGGCTCAAGCGCATCGTATTTCTCGCCGACGCCGACGAACTTCACGGGCTGCCCCGTCACCTGCTTAATCGAGAGCGCCGCGCCGCCGCGCGCATCTCCGTCCATCTTCGTCAGGATAACGCCCGTGATCCCCACCTGCCGGTGAAACTCTTCGCCCGAACGGACGGCATCCTGTCCCGTCATTGCGTCGGCCACGAAGAGGATTTCGACCGGATGAGTTTCAGCTTTAATCTTGACGAGTTCATCCATCAACTCGTCGTCAATGTGCAGGCGTCCGGCAGTGTCAATCAGCAGCGTGTCGTAGCCCGTCTGCTGTGCGTGTCTGTAAGCTTCGCGCGCCAGTTCGATGGGGTCGTTCGATTCGGGCTTTTCAAAGATCGCCTGACCTGTCGCACGCGCGATAACTTTCAATTGCTCGCGCGCCGCCGGGCGGTTCACGTCCGTCGAAACCAACAGCGGTTTGCGCTCCTGATTCTTGCTGAGCCAGCGCGCAATCTTCCCCGTCGAAGTGGTCTTGCCCGAACCCTGCAAGCCGACAATCATGACGACGTTCGGAATCGCCTTTGTGAAGACGAGCCGCGACGATTGACCGCCCAACAGTTCTACCAGTTCGTCATAGACAATTTTGACGACCTGCTCCGAGGGTTTTAGCTCCTGCCAGACCTGCTGTCCCTCGGCCTTCTCCTTGACCGAAGCGATGAAATCTTTGGCAACCTTGTAATTAACGTCCGCTTCGAGCAGCGCGAGACGAATTTCGCGTAGCGCGGCGTCCACGTGCGTGGGCGTCAAAACGCCCTCGCCGCGCAGGTTTTTCAGCGTCCGCTTGAGTTTATCGGATAAAGACTCGAACATAAGACACACAGAGAGGGCTGAGACGCTCAGCCGAAAACAAGGATGATAACGGCGCGGGTAAATAGTGTCAAGGAAAGGGACTAGGCGTGCGAGACGGGGGCGTAATGACGGCGTCTTTTTAGACTTAAACTTCTTCTTAGCGGGGTTGGGGGGGGGGGGGGGGGGGGGGGTTTTTTTTGAGGAGAGAAGACC
>CAXTRQ010000070.1:0-24112 GCA_964246705.1 uncultured Pyrinomonadaceae bacterium | reverse complement strand
GGGTGTGTTCTGTGTGCTTATACTTATTAAAACTCCCCCCCCTCCCCCCCCCCCCCCAACCCCGCTAAGAAATTGAAGATTTCAAACCCGGGCTTTAATTGCGCGTCTCGGCGCGCGGCGCGAGCAGTTTGGCGGCACTGACGAGTTGAACGAACTCCGTGCGATAACCGCGCATGTCCGTGCCTGTCGAGGCGCGTGCCAGTTGCAGCACTTCGTCGTAGCTGGCCTCGCCCTTGTACATGGCGTCCACTCTCGAAAATCTTTCGAGGGCGAGCGCCAGTCCCAAGATGAAGTAAAAGATCATCGCCACTTCCGAGTCGCCGAGGTTGTAATGAACCATCCCGCTCGTCATAAATCCGATGAGACCGCCGAGTGCGCCGAGCGCCAAGCCGCGCTCTATCCAGTTTTCTATCTCGCGGCGGCGCACGAGACGCCAGAGCATCCTCGCGTAAATAAAGACGAGCGCCAGCCATAGAAGCAGCGCGGGCACGCCACGCTCGGCGGCGATTTGCAATGGCGTCGAATGCAGGTGGCCGATGTTCTGCCGCCCGTGATCGAAGAGGTCGAACTCTCGATAGCGTTTCTTAATCGAATCCATGCCGACGCCGACGAGCAGATGGCGCGGGCGTCTGACCAGCAAACTCAAACCCTCTCGATAGACCATCAGACGCCACGCGGTCGAGCCTTCCTGCGCGTCAATGAAACCGACCTGCCGCTTCTGCTGCAAGACGAACACTCCGGCGACGACGAGCGGTAGCGCCACAGCGGCGGCAATCAACCACGCGCGGCGGCCCGCACCCGTCAACATGATGGCGCAGGCCGACAACAGGAAGCCGAGCCAAGTGGCGCGCGTCACGGTCAGCAGCAGAGCGACGCCCAATCCAGCGACCGCGAAGGCCAGCAGCACGCCCGGTCGACTCCATTTCCGCCGCACGGCGATGAACAGTCCGAGCGCCAGCGAGGCGATGAGTTGCAAAGCTTCGGCGTAGGTTACGTAATGACCGTAGAAACCGGAGGCGCGCTCGTCCCGCCCGTAAGACCAGCGCGTGATGCCGAGCCGCGCTTCAGCCGTCTCGCCGTCGAGCATCTTCCCGCGCGAAAGTTCAAAGAGCGGCAACGCTTCGACACGGTAAACCTGCACGCGCACTGTTGGCGACGTGGATTGCCCCACCCGCGAGCCGGATGGCACGGTTGGCGGCTGGGGCTGCACGCTTGGCGATTGGGGTTGCGCCGCCGGTTCGCCTCCCTGCTGCGCGTCGGTCGCCTGCGTCGCCAGAGCACGTATCAACTCTTCCGGCTCGCGCAAGCGTTGGCCGTCAATTCTGAGCAGCGTGTCGCCCTCACGAATCCCTGCGGCGCGCAAGGGGCTGTCCGCCGTCAAAGCCTCGACCTTGACGCCGCGACCGAAAGCCGTGAGGCCGAACGTGTACAGGACGTTAATCATGCATGAGGCGACGAGCGTCAGCGCGAGCGCGCGCACGACGCGGCGCGTACGGATGTTTTCCGCGAAGAGATAGACGATGGTGAAAAGACTGGCGGCGCGCATCTTGCCGATCGAGACGAGCGGCTCGTAAGAGCAGAGCGCGGAGATGAAAGTCAGGATGAAGAAGCCGAGTAGCGCATAATCAATCGGCGTGCGGTCGAGAGCCGGGCGCGGTCGCAATGCGAAGCGCGCGAGCCAGAGAAGCATTGCGAGAATCCACACGCCCTGCGTCGCCGCAATCGAATGGGGCGCGCAGAAAGCGAACGCGAACAGGCAGCCCGTGATGGCGCGGTCGAGGCCGTTAGCAAAAGAAGCGAGCATTTAATTGCGAATCTGCCACCGCCGACACAGTAAGACACGGAGCGAGCAATTCGGGAAGCATGGCTTTTAACTTTTGTTTTATCTCCGTGCCTCTGTGTGCCTTGGCTAAATCTTAGTACGCATCGTCGCCGCGCATCATGACGGGCAGCGTACGCAGGATGATTTTCAGGTCGAGCAACAGCGACCAGTTTTCGATGTAGAAGAGGTCGAGCTTAACCATCTCGTCGAAGGGCAGGCGGTTGCGCCCGGACACCTGCCAGAGTCCAGTCAGCCCCGGCTTCATATCGAGCCGCTTGCGATGCCAGAGCGTGTAAGATTCGACCTCATAGGGAATCGGCGGACGCGGGCCGACGACGCTCATGTCGCCGCGCAGGATGTTGAGAAACTGCGGAAGTTCGTCGAGGCTCATCTGGCGCAATCGCTGCCCTGTGCGCGTCACGCGCGGGTCTTCGCGCAGCTTGCCATAGACGGGACGCTTCTCGTCGCCAACATTAGCTTCCGCCAGCCCGGCGATATTCTTCCGGTACAATTCACGATGCACAGACTCGTCCGCGCCCGCCTTCATCGTGCGAAATTTGTAACAGAGAAAGATACGACCATCCATCCCGACACGCTCCTGGCAATAGAGGACGGGACCGCGCGAGTCGAGTTTAATCAGGAGGGCGATGATGAGCCAGAACGGCGCGACGACGATGAGCACCGCCGAGGCGATGATAATATCGGAGACGCGTTTGAGGATGCGCGCGGGTGTCGAGAGCGGATCGCGGAAGAGCGTAATCATTGGCAGCGCGCCGATCTGGTCAATCTCGACTTTGCGCGGCAGGCAGTTGAAGAGGCTCGGCGCGATGCGAAACTCGACGCCGCGCAGACGCCCGACTCTCACCATTACGTCGAACAGCGCGTCACCCGAAACGGTCGGGTCGGTAATGATGACCTCATTGGCGTGCGTCTCACGAATCGCGTCCGGCAAGCTTTCGAGGTCGCCGATGATCGGCACGCTCTCGAACTGTTCCGGCACGCTCTCATCAAGGCGGCCATTCTCGATAATGCCGATGACACGATAGCCAAGCTCGCGCCGGTCGCGCATCTCGCGGATGCACAGCGCGGCCTCCGCGCCGCGACCGACGACGAGCGTCGGAATCAAATTCACTTCGCGCCTTCGCGCAAAACTCTGGACTCCGCGCACAACGAGACGCAGCACGGCAAGCGCCGCGAGCGCGAGAAAGAAGTCGAGGACGAAGACCGCGCGCGAGTATGAGAACTGTCGAAACTCCGTGACGCCGCGATAGAGGAAAGCGGTCGCCACGATGAGCAGAGAGGCGACCGCCGTCGCCTTGAAGACACGCGCGGCGTCGTCCACATAAGAGAACTCGCCACGCAAACGGTAAAGGTCGTAATACGCAAATGCGAGCAGCCGAATCGGCAAGACGAACACGAGCAGCGCGCCATAAGGTTCAAAGTGCGGACTCCACACGAAGCCGCCGCGCGTCACGGCTAACAGCACCGCTCCGCCCTCGCGCAAGCTGTAAGCGCCGATGAACGCCGCCAACACGATGAAGACATCCGCCAGCAGCAGCCCCACCTTCACCGCCGGAATAACCCAACCCGGCGCGCGGCGTGCCACCCACACGTCAGACGCTCTCACACGCGATTTGTCGAAGCGTTCGGCTCTCATCTTTCAATCGCTAAACAATTAACCTTTGAGCACTATTCCCTTGCGTCCTGCTTTCTTAGCGTCTCTGCGTGCAAATAAGTTTCGCGCTGGAGACGCAAAGACGCAAAGAAAACCGGTGTGCCCTTATTTTTCACCAAGAATCATCTCTGTGACTTCGGCGCGCACCTCTGCGGCGCGGCGTGGTGTTGCGCGCTGCTTCTTCTCGATACGCAGGCGTTGCAAATCTTTGCGCGTGCTGATGCGCATTAGTCTTTCCTCTCGCACAAGCTGTTCGTCCACGGCCGCCCACTCTCCCGCATAGACGGTCGCCGCCGGGACGCCGAGCGCCGCCGCCTCGCGGTTCATCGTCCCGCCCGCGCTCACCACGAGGTCAGCCGCCGCAATCAGATTCGCGCCGTCGAGCGCCATCGTCGGGCAGATAATACTGCCTGAACGGAATCTCGCGCTGTAGGTTTCGCGCTGTGCGCCGGTACGTGCGAGCAACAAAACCTTGATGTCATTCCGCGCATTCAACTGCTCAAGCAGTTCTTCAAACAGTTCGTTCTCGAAGCGATGATAGAGCGCATCGCGCGCGGGCGGACGAATGACGACGAGCGTATCGCGCGTCGTATCAATGCCGAACTGCGCGTGCAAAGATTCCGCGAACTGCGGGTCGGCGACAAAATCCGCGAGATACACGTCCTCTTTGATGCCATGATAGCGCCGCACCTTCGATTCGCGGACGCCGAAGCGTCGCAGAGCCGCTGCCGGGAAAACCTCCGGCACGATAATGCGCGACGCGAGGCGAAACGAGAGATGGTTCGCCGGATTATGTTCATAATCCATCAGCGTCACCGACTTGATGCCGAGCGCGCGAGCCGCAACCAGATGCTCGTGCGCGTTGTGGCTGACGGCCAGATCAAAGTGCCTTCCGCGCGTCCAACGCGCCAGCCCCCGCACGCGCTCAATCAGCTTCAGTGCCTTGCCCGTCAGTTTTCGCCCGCCGTGCTCGCCGATGACTGTCGGCGCAAAACCTGCGGCCTGTGCCAACTCGACCGTCTGCGCGAAGTCGCGCGCAGTGATTTCAACCTCATGCCCGCGCCGCTCAAACTCTCCGACCAGCGCGCGAAAAAACGGCACGTGCGGCGAGTTATTGAGATCAATCCAGATGTGCATCACAGAAAGGATGAAGGCGAAAGGCGGAAAGCGGAAGGCGCGGGTGTTAGCACTTCAATCTTCATTGAAGGTAACTTCTTCCAGACAGCTTTTCCTTCCGCCTTCATCCTTCCGCCTTCATCCTTTCCAAAAGTCGGGATAGCGCATAGAGCATCCAGCCTTGCGCCCAGCGCATGTACGGCGTGCGCACGGTGTAGAAACGACGACGCTGATAATAGAAGAAGCCCCGTTCATCGCGGAGGTGGCCGAGCGCCCACGACGCAATCTTTTCGGCATCTGGAAGCGACTCTCTCTCGCTGCCCGGTCGTTCGAGCAGCGCGATGATGCTCGCGGCTACGGAATGCGCGTCCGCCGGATAAGGTAGTATTTCGGCCACCCGTCCGCAAGAAAGAAGTGCGCGCGCCAGAAGTCGAACCCGCGCCGCGCCGCCCGCTCAAGCTCGCCGTCACGCTCGCCGCAAAAGGCCGCGATGCGCCACAGGCTGATGAGAATGAAAGCTGTGTGGAAGTTATCCACCCAACCCTGAAAGCCCTGCTCGCCATACGCCCAAGAGCCGTCCGCGCGTTGACGCCTGACGACGTAGCGCGCCGCCCTGAGCGCCCATTCACATAGATGCTTTTCGCCTGTCAGCGCGCCGACCGAGCCGAGCGTCTCTCCGGCCAGCAAACTCGCGTTGAAGATACGCGAGCCATCGAGCGGCGTGTAACTGAAACAAACTTCGTCCGTCTGTTCGACGCTTCTCGTGAGGTCTCTCAAGATGAAGTCGCACGCGCTCTGCGCTGCCTTCAAGTATCTCTCATCTTTGAAGCCGTCGGCGGCCTCGACCAGCGCGCGGACGGCGAAGGCGGTCGGGACGATGGTCGGCGTGCCGCGCGGCGCAAAGAAAGCGCGGCTCTGCCAATCGAAGTTGTAGCCCCACGCCGCGCCCCCGCTCCGCGTCTCAAGACGCGCTTCGAGCAGCGCATCGAGGAGACTTCGCGCCTCCTCTCGCGTCTCAAGGCTTCCGACCGTGCGCCAGCGTGCGAGCGCGGCGAGCGCAAACAGCGCCGTGCCCTTCGCATTATGTCCCACGGGCACGAGCGCAAGCCGGCGCAGGTTGACGGGCGAACGCTTGAACAGTTGTGTCCAGATGATGCGTGCGGCACGTGAATGCCTGAGCGGCGTGGCTTGAAACAGGCGACTGTTCAAAGCGTCGAATGGGTCGTGCCCGGCGTAGTCACGCGCCCGACACCAATCCGCAAGTTCCTCGTATGCACGCTCAATCCTGCTTTGCATCACAAACAAATTGCCCTGAGAGAATCCAGCGTGCAAACATCTCTTACTTTCTTCTTCTTTGCGGCTAGTCAGTTCTTGCCGTCAAATCCGAGCCGCTCGCGCACTACGTAGATCGGCTTGGCCTGTGATTCGTGATAGGTACGCACGAGCATCTCGGCGAGCAGCCCCATGAGGATAAACTGGATGCCGATGGCGAACATCATGATGGCGATGACCAGTAGCGGATTTTTGATGAATGATTCGCCGCCGAGCTTTCGCACCAGCGCCCACATCGCGGCGAACATCGAAACCAAAAGCGAGAGCATCCCGAAGAGGCCGAAAACGTAGATCGGTTTCGTGTGGTACGAGGCCATGAATTTGATGGTCATCAGATCGAGCATCACCTTGAAGGTGCGCGACAATCCGTACTTCGACTTGCCCATCGTGCGCGCATGATGCCTGACCGGAATCTCTGCGACACGCGCGCCGACCCACGATGCGTAAATCGGAATGAAGCGGTGCATCTCACCGTAGAGCCGCACGTCTTTCAAAAACTCGCGCCGGTAAGCTTTCAAAGAGCAGCCGTAATCGTGCAGCGGTACGCCGCCGATAGTGGAGATAATCTTGTTGGCAATCATCGAAGGAATTTTACGCGTGACCATCTTATCCTGCCGCTCTTTGCGCCAGCCGGAAACCACGTCGAAGCCCTCGTCGAGTTTGTCGAGCAGCCGACCGATGTCCAACGGATCATTCTGCATATCGGCGTCCATCGGAATCAATACATCTCCGCGCGCGGCATCAATTCCGGCGGCCATCGCGGCGGTCTGCCCGTAGTTACGTCTGAGCGCGACGACTCTCACGCGCGGGTCGCGCGCCGCCAAATCGCGCAAGACTTCGAGACTACCATCGGTCGAGCCGTCGTCCACGTAGATGACCTCAGCGGTGCGCCCCAATTTCGAGAGCGCCTCGTCAATCTGTAGGTGAAGCGGTCGCAGGTTCGGCTCTTCGTTCAAGACTGGAAGGAAGAGAGAGATTTCCGGCCTCGCTTGCGTGCCCCGCCCGTCTGCGGCGGCGAGGGTCGCATCTTCCTTCGCCGTCACGGGCGGACGCCTCATGATGGTCTCTTCTTCATCGTAAATCTTCATTCACTTCACCTCTCAAGGAAACGATGAACGCCGCAACTTTGAACGATGAACGGAAAGCAGTTCAAATCTCAGATTTGAAATTTCAGATTCGAGATTTCAGCTTTCAACTTTTAGATTTCAGATTTGTCTGCATGTTCATCGTTTAGAGTTCATCGTTTCTTTGTACCATTCGACGAATCGCCGGATGCCATCTTCGATATTCGTCTGCGGATTGTAGCCGAGCAGGCGACGCGCTTTCGTGATGTCTGCGAAGGTCTGCGGCACGTCGCCCGGCTGCAACGGCTGCCGATCAATAATCGCCTTCTCTCCCAACTCGTTCTCTATGAGCGCGAGCAATTCGCGCAACTCGACTGTCCGCGATTCGCCCAGATTAATCACTTCGTAGCCGCTCGCCGTGTAGTCCATCGCGGCGCGCACGCCCTCGATGATGTCGTCCACAAAAGTGTAATCGCGCCGCGTCGTGCCGTCGCCGAAGATGGGAACGGGGCGGCCTTCGCTAATCAAGCGCGCGAATTTATGGATGGCGAGGTCTGGACGCTGGCGCGCGCCGTAGACCGTGAAGAACCGCAGGGCGATTGAGCGCAAGCCGTAGAGATGCGTGTAGGTGTGGCAGAGCAATTCGCCCGCCGCTTTCGTCGCGGCGTAAGGAGAGATGGGACGCGTCACGGGGTCTTCTTCGCTGAACGGCACTTTCGCGTTCTCGCCATAGACAGATGATGACGAGCCGAAGACGAACTGCTTGACGGCGCGCTCTCGCGCCATTTCCAAAAGGTTGAGCGTGCCTGTGATGTTCGTCTCCGCGTAGAGCAGAGGTTCCGTGAGCGAAGGACGCACGCCCGCGCGCGCGGCCAGATGTACGATGCAATCGAAGCTCTGTTCACCCAAGCCGCGCTCTATCGCGGCGCGGTCGCGGATGTCCGCTTCGACTAACCGGAAGCCGTCGCGCGCGGCAAACTCTCTGATGTTGGCGCGCTTCACGGCGGGCGAATAGAAGTCGTTGAAATCATCCACGACCGTCACGCGCCAGCCGCCCTCTCCGAGCAGACGCGCCACCAGATGCGAGCCGATGAAGCCCGCGCCGCCCGTCACCAGAACATTCTTTTGTTCAGTCAATATTCCGCAACCATCTTTTCTAAGTCGAAGCTTGTTGCTTGCGTTCGACCTTGCTCGCATAAATCCACAAGTGCCATCCCCAGCGCGCGGCGAGGCGGGCTTCCAACGGACGCGACAGCACGCGCCCCAGAACGGGCAGCCAACGCTTGTTCAAATAATGCACCGCCGTCTCGACCCTTGCGAAATCTTTGAACAACTCGCGTGCTTCATCGCGCGAGTAGACGCGCGCCAGAGGATTGCCCGGCCCATCCGTGTTGCGGCTTAAAAATTCACCCGGCGAGAGATACTGTTCGCCATCCTGCTTGAGACGCGCCGCATGTTCGCGCAGGCTCTCGATTGGCTCGCCCGTCAGACGATGTGCCAGCCGCAAGCCCGCCCCGGTTTTCAACAGGTGCGCGCCCGCACGCCTGAGCACGCCGATGTTCACGCGGTAGTTATAAGAGTCTCGATGATACAACATCACGATGGCATGCCCGCCCGGTTTGAGAACGCGATGCACCTCGGCGACCGCCCGCTGCGTGTCCGGCGTGTGATGCAGTACGCCGTGTGAGTAGACGACATCAAAAGTCTCTCCGGCGAAATCCAGATTCTCGGCATCCGCCGCGCGAAACTCTCCCGGCAGATTCTCCAACTCGAAACGCCTGCGCGCGAGTTCCACCGCTGCATCGGTCAAATCCACGCCCGTATAGATTGCACCCGCGCGGGCAAATTGCGCCCCGTCCGTCCCCAGCCCGCAGCCGATTTCCAGCACGCGCAAGCCGCGCGTTTTATCGAACCCGGCGGCGGCGGGTATGTGCCACTCGGTTCTGTAGCGGTGTTCCTCGACGCGCTCGTAGAAGAGGTGCGTGCCCGCCTCCGCATCCGTGAACTTCGTCCCGCACGGATGCGCCTGCCAGAACGCACGCACCTGCTCCTTCAAATTAGATTCGACATTAGCCATCGAGACAAACCGCGCGCCCTACAGAGCGCAAAACACCCTCACGCCGAACATCGAAAACTAACATGCCCGCCTCGCAGCCCACAAGCAACGAGGCCGAACGAATTTCCAACTTCACCACTCCGCGTTCTCCCTTTACGCCTTTGCGACTTTGCGTGAAACTTCTTTCTTTTCAAAACCAAAAGTTTCGCGCAAAGACGCTGAAGGCGCAAAGAAGAAGGGCGCTAATGCTGCTCTCCGGCTGAAAGGATACGCTGTAAAAGTTTCTCGTCCGTCGGTAGGAGTCCGACTTTGACGAGGCGGCGGGTCAACTCCTTCCAGTTTGCATCCTGTGTGAAAACGCGCGCGAAGATGGGCAGCGACTCTTCGACGCGGTTCATGCCGACGAGCGCGACGGCGTGCCAGTAGGCCATCTCCACATTATCCGGAACGAGTTGTTCCGCCGACCCGTATTCCCTGAGCGCGCCCTCGTTGTCCTTGTGTTCGACGGCCAGATCGCCCGCGTTCATGTGATTGTAAGCGCGCTGCAAGGTGACGAGTCGGCGCAATTCCTTCAAAGGCTCCGCCGCATCGTCCACGCGTAAATCAAAAATCTTATCAGCCCACGCGCGCCCCGTCGGTTTTCCCGTGACGACGATGAGCGCCGCCGACTGCCGCCCGCGAATATCTCCACCGACCGATTGCGCCGCGTCGAGCGCCGCCAGCATCCGCTCGGCGAGATCGCCTTTCGTCTCTTCAAAGGCGCGCGCCATCGCAGGCCATACTTTGTCGTTCAACATCATGTTGGCCTGCGCGCTAAAATCTTTGCCGACAAACTGCCCCGCCGCTTCGATGCACTTCGCGCCCGTGTGCGCCGCGACGCGCCCGCCTGCGTCAATCATCGCCACCTGCCGCACGTCGCGCCCCTCGTCGCCGGCGACCAGAGACCTCAAAGCGTCGGGCGCGCTGCGTCCGGCGCGCATCAGATCGAGACCTAACTTTCCGTAAGCCGGATCAACGAACGACTGCGTTGCGACCGCGCCGACTCCCGCCTCTGCCCACGGAACCATCGCGCCGACCGAGAACCAGTGCGACTGCACCGCGACGCCGATTTCGCCCGTCGCCCGGTCGCGCGCCACAATCGAAAAGGTGTGCACCGGGCGCACAGGCACAGGAGAACGCACAAACGCTCGACGCTCAACTCGTCCCGCTCTCGCACGACCACGCCGCGCCTCGCTCCTGAACGGAGAAGAAATCATCAGACCTAACGCCGCCGCCGCGAATATCAAAATGATAATCAGCATTCTTCTCATCATCCCGCCTTCCGTTACATTAGAGCAATTTGGGTTCTTCTTTCTTAGCGTCTTAGCCACTTTGCGCGAAATAAAGTTTTACGCACAGTCGTAAGACGAAGAAAAAGTTGAGTAATTGAAGATTCAGGAATCCAAATCTTCAATCTGCGATGCTCGAACAGTAAGCATCTCTTCCGTCTCAAAGCCGAGCCGCTCGCGCACAAAGTAGAGAGGCCGCTGCTTGACCTCACCGTAGATGCGCCCGACATATTCGCCGATGATGCCGAGCGAAATCAGTTGCACGCCGCCCATGAAAAGAACCGCGACGAACAGCGACGCCCAACCGCGTACCCAGTGCGACTCATCGAAGAAGAACCTGAGCAGCACCGCGTAGACAATCCCCGCGAACGCCACCGCGATGGCGATAAAGCCCGTCCACACGGCCAGCCTGAGCGGCGTAAACGAAAACGAAATCACGCCGTCCATCGCAAACCTCACCATCTTGAGCAGCGGATATTTGCTCGTCCCCGCGAAACGCGGCGCGCGCACGTAGCGGACGGCGACCTGCCGAAAGCCCACCCACGCGACCATCCCACGCAGGAAACGGTCGCGCTCCGGCATCTCCAACAGCGCATCCACGACTCTGCGATCCATCAAACGAAAATCGCCCGTGTCGAGCGGAATCTGCACCTTCGACAATTGATTCATCAGACGATAAAAAATCTTCGCCGTCCACAGCTTAAAACGCGTCTCGCCCGCCCGCTCCTCTCTCTCGCCGTAAGCGACGTGCGCGCCAGCGCGCCAGCGCGCGAACATCTCTCGAATCACCTCCGGCGGGTCTTGCAAATCGGCGTCAATAACAACGACCGCCGCCCCCCGCGCGTGTTCCAACCCGGCGGTGACGGCAATCTGATGTCCAAAGTTTCGCGACAGACGAACGACGCGTACGCGCCCGTCCTCCTCGCTCAACTCTCCGAGAAGCTGCGCCGTCCGGTCTCTGCTTCCATCATCCACGTAAACAATTTCAAAGCGCGCTCCGTCCAACTTCTCCAACACCTGCGCCAGCCGCCTGTGCGTCTCGCGGATGACCGGCTCTTCGTTGTAACAGGGAACGACAACGGAAAGGATGAAGGCGGAAGGCGGAAGGCGGAAAGCGCCCGCATCTTTACCCTTCTCTAATTTTTCAGCCTTCATCCCGTCCGCCTTCATCCTTTCTCCTAAAACGCCCATTTGCCTTGGACGAACAGACTGGCGAACAGCGCCAGCGACATCAACGACCAGACCGTAATGACGCCGCGCCAGAATGTTCTATTCGCCGTCGCCTGCGCGAAAAGAATGTAGATAGGGAATAATATCAGCGTATATCGCGGCGCGCTCAGGACGAATGAAGTGCTCGTCCAGAGCAGCCAGTTCAAAGTCATCCAGACCGCATACGAAGGCCGCGAGCGTATCCAGCACCAGATTGTGCACGCGAGACCGAACATGATGAAGAAGAACTCCTGCCAGCCGACCATCAAGCTTTCGGCAGGCTCGCGCGTCCATCCGGCTTCCCACGCCGCACGGATGCCGACCCACGGCGCAGTCAATTCTTTGAACCAGTGCTCTCTCGTAATCGTCTGAAAGGCGAAGGGGTCGCCCGTCACTTTCCAGTTTAGCAGCAGGTAGAGCGCAAACCCCGTACCGGCGAAGGCAATCCAGAGCCACTGCCAGCGCCAGCGCCGTTCGCGCCTGTACTGCGAAAAGGCTTCGACGGCGAGCGCCGGGACAAGCAGCGACCCGTTGATGCGCGTCAGTCCGGCGAGCGCGCCGACAATCCCTGCCGCCCACCAGTGCCCGCGTCGCGCGGCGAGGAATGCGCCCAGCGAGAGCGCGATAAAAAGGCTCTCCGTATAGCCGATGTGCAGAAAATAGCTCGTCGGAAAGATGAACAGAAACCAGACCGCTCGGCGCGCGATTGCTTCTTCGTCGTCCAACCCGGCGAGCCGCTGCAAGAGCAGACCGGCGGCGACGGAGGCGAGCGCCGAAACGACGAATGCGCTGACGAGATAGTTACGCAGGACAAGCGCGACGAGACGCGTCAACCAAGGGTAGAGCGGGTAGAAGACAATCCAGAAGCGCGCCTCGCCCGTGGTGACATAACCATCACGCGCCAGATCGAGATAGTGCGGCGCGTCCCAGCGATTCCAAAGTTCGAGCCACTCGTAGAGTCGCCCCGCGCTCTTATTCTGAAATACGCTGTAAGCCTCGACGCCGAAGATGAGCACCAACGCCTTAATGGCGATAATCATTCCGACCAGACGCCAATCGAGCGCGCGCCAGCTTCGCCAATCTCTCGACGCGCCGCTCTCACGTTTGGCCGCGCCAATTTTCTCGCGCCTCTGCTTCTTCACAGTCGTCACTCTGGATAAGGTACGGCCTCAATTAGCGTCTATAAAAATGCGTTGCCACATTTCGAGTGTCAACAGTTGCAAGACCTGCAAATTGTAATCTTCTCTGCCGGAGAGATTGGCATCAATGATGCGCCGGACTTCCGCCGGGCGAAAGAGTCCGCGCCGCTCGACCGTCTCCGCCGACAGCAAGTCTTCGACGAGCGGTCGGAGCGGCCCGCGCAGCCACGCGCGGAAGGGCGCGCTGAAGCCAGCCTTTTTGCGCCACACCACGTCGCGCGGCAAAAGCTGTTCGGCGGCACGCTTCAAAATATACTTGCGCTTCAATCCGCGCAGCTTCAGGCGCGGCGGCATCCGCGCCGCCAGTTCGACCAACTCGTAGTTGAGAAACGGGACGCGCACTTCCAGCGTCGCCGCCATCGAAGTCCGATCCGTGTAGTCGAGATTCAGGCACGGCAGAAAAGTTTTCAAATCAACGTAGAGCAGGCGGTTGAGCGGCGCTGCCCGCTCGCAGCGGGCGAAGTAGCGGCGATGCGCGCTGTATGCGTCGAGGCCGCGCGTCTCTTCGCGCATCTCGTCGGTGTAGAGTTGCTGTTTCGCTTCATCCGTGAAGTATGTACCGTAGCCGAGATAGCGGCGCTCGAAGTCGAAGGCGGCGCTACGCGCAAACTTCTTGGCGTTCCTGAGCGGCGCGGTCAGACGACCCGGCATCCCGCCCGGCAGCGCCCGCGCAATCGCGCCCATCAGAGGGCGACGCAGCATGGACGGCATCACGTCGAACGGCGCGGCGATATTCATCGCCATCTGTCGCGGATAACCCGCGAAGATTTCATCGCCGCCCATTCCTGACAGAAGCACCGTCAGCGTCTCGCGTGCGGCGCGCGAGACGAGATAACTTGAGACCGCCATATCAATCAGAGGCATCTCAAGATGATAGACGAGCTTCGGCAGCAAGTCCGCCACGTCCGGCTTGAGCATGATTTCGTGGTAATCCGTCTCTAAAAGTTGACCGACGCGCCGCGCCCAGCGCGCATCATCCGGAATAATGTCATAGCGAAGGTCTTCCTGCTCGATGCCGATAGTGTAGGTCGAAACTTTACGCCCATCGCTGGCGCGCTTCATCAGCGCGACGATCAGAGACGAATCAATGCCGCCGGAGAGGAACGAGCCGAGTGGCACGTCCGCTACCATCTCCATCCGCACGACGCGTTCCAGCGTTTCCAGCACGCGCTCGCGCCACCAATCTTCGCCGCGTCCCTCTTCAATCTCGTCGAAGGAAACGTCCCACCACTCGCTGACGCGCGCCTCGCCGTCGCGCCACACGAGGATGTGCGCGGGCGGCAGTCGCTTGATGCCGCGAAAGAGCGTCTGCGGGTCGGGCGACCACAGAAAAGTCAGTTGTTGATGGAGACCTTCCGCATCGAGCGCGCGTTCGACCAGCCCCGAAGCGAGAATCGCCTTTGCTTCAGATGCGAAGATAAACGACGCGCCCGCTTCCACTACGCCGCCGCCCGCGTCATCGGCGTGCGCCTCGACCGCATAATAGAGCGGTTTGATTCCGAGACGGTCGCGCGCGACGGTCAGCGTGCGCTCCGTCTCATCCCAGACGGCGAAGGCGAACATGCCGTTGAACCGCGCAAGGCAAGCCGTGCCCCATTCAACGAACGCGGCGAGCAGTACTTCCGTATCCGTATCCGTCTTGAATCGCACGCCGCGCGTTTCGAGTTCGCGCCGTAGTTCGAGGTAGTTATAAATCTCGCCATTGAAGGTCAACGCGAAACGCCCGTCTTCCGAGAGCATCGGCTGATGACCCGCCGCGCTCGTATCAATAATCGCCAGCCGGCGATGACCGAGACAGGCGCGCTGCCCTTCCGCGTCCGCCCCACGGGAAGTCCACACACCTTCGTCGTCGCGCCCGCGATGTTCGATGGCCTTCAACATCGCGCCGATGCGCCGCTCTGGATTCACGCTCACGAGTCCGGCGATACCACACATAGTTAAAGAAGTATAAAGTCGAGAGTCGAAAACTTTCAGAGACTTCCGCACTCAAGACCCCAGACTTTTGGACTCCAGACTTTTCATTCGTTTGAGCATCAATATCTGTCCCTTGTGCTGCGCTTCGTGGTCAATGAGATGGTGAAGCACCCAGCGTAGGGAGACTTCGAGCGTGCGTTTGTCGTTGTGGTGAGTGTAGATGCGTTCGAGGTCTGTATCCGTCAGAGAAGTGAGGATGTCGCGCGTCTGCGCTCTGAGCCGTTCTATCTCATCGAGACAAAACTGCGCGCTGTAATTCTTGCGAGCAACGGCTTCGGGGTCGAGCAGTACGTCCCAGTAGGCTTGCGCGCGATCCTGCGGCGTCAGTTCGTGGCCTGCAATCATGCAGCGCATCCACCACCATTCCGCCTCGCCGATATGCAGCACGAGCGCGCCGATAGAGTGTGCGCCGTCGAAGGCGAGCCGCCCCATCTCTTCGACCGACAATCCCGCGACCACCTCGCGCAACTGAGCGCGCACCTCTTCCATTGCACTCAGATAAAAACCGATGCTCTCTGTGAATCCGTCTGCGGCTTCAAGTATCTCTCGTTCGACAGTCATCAGTCTCTCCCTTAACCAAAACCCAACAACCTATTGATGCCACACATCTACATAGCGCCTTCTTCTTTGCGCCCCAGCGTCTCCAGCGCGAAACTTTATTTCACGCTGGAGGCGCAAAGAAAACAAGAGTTGTCCGGTTGTCTCTGAGATGAGTTTCAATCGTTCGCTCTCTTTGCCGCGAGTTGTTCTTCAATCAAACGGCTAACCCACTCGGCGCGCGCATCCCAAGTGCCGTCCACAACCGATGCTTGGCGTGCACGCGCGCCGTCCGTCCCCTGTTCGTCGAGCGCGTCTTCGACCAGCCGCAAGAAATCATCGCGGCTGCGTGCGATACGCAGCACGTCTCGCATCGGCTCGTATTCGGGCAGCGGCGAAATCACGACCGGCTTGCCCGTCGCCAGATATTCGCGCACCTTGATGGCTGAGCCATAACTCGTAAAAGCCACCTCGGTTTCCCAAGGCAGCACGCAGACATCGAACCCCGCTGCATAGTGCGGCAACTGTTCGTATTCGACCGACGGCATGAAATGGACGTTCGGCAAATCTTCAATCTCAAGCCCGCGCGACTTGTTGCCGATGAAGACCCAGTTCCAGCCGGGTCGCTCGCGGGAAGCGCGCTTAATCAATTCCTGATCCACCAGCCACGTCTCGACCGCCCCGAAATAACCGAGGCGCGGAGACGGGATGCGCGCAATCTCCGACGCGACTTCGAGTGTGCCGGAGCCGACCTGCGACCAGTGCTCGAAGTCCACTGCCTGCTCCAACAGATACGAGCGTTCGCGCCCGCGCTCGGCTTCGTCAAAAAGCTTGCGCCCTGAATAGAGAATGATGTCAGCCGCGTCGAGCGCACTGTTGTGCAGGCGTCGAATCACTGCCGGGTCTGTCGCATGATCCATCGTGTTAGCATCATACTTGTCAGACACCTGATAGACGACCAGCGATTCTCTCATCCGCCCGATCATCTCGGCGGCGGTCGGAATCGCAATCCACAGCACCGGGCGATTGAGGCCGCGCGTGCGCGCCAGCAGATTAATCTGCGCGGCCAGCAAATGTCGGTTCAACATGCGCGCCGCCGCGCTTCCGAAAAACGGCAGAGAAGCGGGCGAAACCACCGTGATGCCCTCATCCGTCCGCCGCGCCAGTTTGGCGTAGCTGCGGAGTTTTCGCGCGATGCGCGGCAGGATATCGTCGTGCGCCAGACTAGGCAGACCCATCGAGATCGAATTGACGAAGATCACGCGGTTGCCCGCGCGCGCGAATCTCCGCATCAGATGTTTCTTCGAGTGCGGGTGGTGATACCACCAGTCTTCGCCGCCGAAACAAATAATCGAGTGGTCTTGAATCACGTTTTACGCACGCTTGCGAACGCTGGCTCGCAAACTTCGAGGAAGCATCCGGCCTGAGCTATTTTTCGCTTTCGATTATATGCTATTCAATACCGGGACGCGCAGCCGACGGCTCTCTTAAAGCTCTGCGCGGGTTTGTCACAGGAGCGATTTCGTGAAGGTCTTGCTCATCGGCTCATACCCGCCTCCGCTGGGCGGCGTGAGCGTCTTCGTTAAAAGATACAGGAGGCTTTTGGAGCGCGAAGGCCACCGCGTCGAACTGATTGACCCGACCCGGTTGACGAATGCGGAGCTTTTCAGACGCCTGCTCGCCGCGCCCGCCGGAGGGTTCGACCTCATCAGTCTCAACTATCCTTCGCTCCCCGTCATGTCGATCCTGCTCGCGCTCGGTCTGGCGTCACAGACGGAAGTATTCGATCACAACTGGCGGCTGCTCGAAACATGGAGCGCGCCAGCGCGGCGTCTCTACCAATTCTTTCTCCAATGCTCGCGCGAGCTTGTCGTCGTCGCGCCGCATTTGAAAACTTATTACGAAGCGCACGGCGTTCGTCTGCCCGCGAAGGTGCGCGTGCAACACGCCTTTATCCCGCCGCCCACCGCAGAGGAGACGCAGATTCTTCAGAGCTACCCGCCGGATGTGCGTGAGTTCGTTGAACGTCGCCGCCCGCTCGTCGTCGCCAATGGTTTCAAGATCGTCTTCCAAGACGGCATAGACCTCTACGGCCTCGACATGTGCGTCGAACTCGTCGCCGCGCTCGCGCAAAACTATCCTACGATGGGGCTGCTCTTCGCGCTCGCGGAGATTGGCGACGAAGAATATCTTGTGCGTATCAACGAAAGAGTCGCCGCGCTCGACTTAAGAGAAAATTTCCTGTTGATGACCGGCCAGCGTGAAATTTGGCCGCTCTTCAAGAGAGCCGACCTGATGGTGCGCCCGACCGCCGCCGACGGCTACGCCGTGAGCCTCGCCGAAGCTCTCCACTTCGGCTGCATCTCAATCGCCAGCGATACGGTCACACGCCCCGCCGGGACAATTATTTTCAAGAGCCGCGACAACGCGGACTTTCAACATAAGTGCCTCGAAGCCCTCGCCGCGCAATTTCGATGAAAATAATTTCGCGCCAAGAAGCAAAGTCACCAAGAAGCATAAAAGTTGAGCGATTGAAGATGCGAGATTTCACATCTTCAATCGCTCACATGAGATTCAACTGAAATTCGGTAAAGCACGATAAGCGTCGAGCACGCGCGCGGCGTTGTGCTTCCATGTGTAACGCGCGAGGCACGCCGCGCGCGCGCGCGTGCCGAGTCGTTCGCGCAATTCACGCGATTCGGACAAGCGCAAGAGGGCATCGGTCAGCGCACGCGCGTTTCCGGGAGGAACCAGTAAGGCGGTCTCTTCATCCGCCAGCACTTCGGCAATCTGTCCGAGGCGGCTGGCGACGATGCCCTTCGCCATCGCCATATACTCGAACAGCTTCGTCGGCGAGCCGAAAAACTCGCTGCCGTCATCCATTCCCACATGCGGCGAAGCGAGCATGTCGCACGCGTCGAGCAGCGCGGGCACGCGCCCGTGCGCGACCGCGCCCGTGAAATGGACGCGCTCCCGTGCGCCCGCCTCACGCAGAAGGCTCTCAACTTTTTCGCGGAGACTTCCCGAACCGACGAGCAGGAAACGCATGCGCGCATGCTTGGGCAGAGAGGCAATCGCTTCAGCCAGCGTCAATACGCCGTGCCAAGGGCCGAACGTGCCGACGAACCCGACGAGCGTTTCGTCCTCTTCAATGTCAAGTTCCGCGCGTACGACCGCGCCGCCCACGCCCGGCCTGAAACGCTCGCCGTCAACGCCGTTCGGATTGACCACAATCTTTTCCGGCGCGATTCCTGCGCGCTCAAGATTGCGCCGCTCGACCTCCGCGACGACGAAGACGCGCGCGGCGGCTTTGAGGCTCAAACGCTCGGCGCGTGCGAGCACGCCGACGAGACGCGTCCCGTCCCAGTGGCGTCCCATCCACACTTCCGAGCCGTTGTATTCGAGAAACAGCGGACGCCCCGTCCTCAAGCTCGCCTCGACTCCAGTCCAACTGAAACGGCTGTGTCTTTGATAGATGAAGTCCGGCGGGTTGTTCTCGATTTCGCCGGCGGCGCGAGATGTAAAGAGCAGGCTGTTGCGCACGTCAAAGGCCGCGCGCGTCAGCCCCAACTGTTGCGGCTCGATAATCTTCAGCGTGACTCTCGTCTCATCCAATCCGGCCACGCGGTCGTTGCTGATAAAATTGATCCGCGCGCCTGCGTCGAGCGCCGCGTTGATGAAACCGTTGATGTGGCTCGTCGAGCCTCCGACCTGCGTGCCTGCGGCTGGCGTCGCACGCAAGTATGTGATGACAAGAGCGTGCGGCTCGTCATCACTCGTCGCGCCCGTCGCGTTTGACGCGTCACGCGCACCCGTCATCTCTCGTCCTGTCTCAAGTCGTCGCGGCTTTGCTATTGCGTTTATCGCTCTCGTCTCGACGGCGCGTTCCAGTCTCTTCAACTCTCGCCGCGCACGCACGACCGCCGCCGCGCTCGCCCATGCTTCATGCGCGAGACGCGCAGGCGCACGCCACAGGATTCCACCGCGCCGCTCTTCGTGAAAGCCGCCGTGCGCGTCGAGCAGCATTAGACGGCTCGCACCCGCCAGCGCGCCGAACAGTAGCAGCGCATTCTGCCCCTGCTGCCACACGAGCCGCTCGGTCGAGACGGCAAAGGCTTCGGGCGCACGACCGCGCAATGCCCGAAGCCGACCCAACGCGCCGCCCCGTTCGACTTCCGCTCGCGGCAACACTTCAATCTCCGCCTGCGGATATCGCGCCCGCAATTTTTTTTCAGCCCGCGCCGTCTCTCCGTCGAGCGCCAGCAACACGATTTTCATCTCAGCTTCAACAAGACTAACGTACAATGCGCGCCGGGTCTAAAAGAGCCTTTCATTCTTCTTTGCGCCTTTGCGTGAAACTTTTTTCTTCTCAAGACAAAATTTCACGCAAAGACGCAAAGGCCCAAAGAAGAAGTTTAGGAAAAAAGACCGAGCCGTTTGAGCGATAGCAATTCGCGCAGTTCCGCGCCGCGCAGGACGAACGCGGCGCGCAGAGTGTTGCCCGTCCGTGCGCGGAAGTAGAAAGCTATCAGCGCGAAGATGAGCGTATAGCTGACGGCGGATGAAAGCGCCGCGCCGCGCGCTCCGTAGGATGGCACGAGCGAGAGGTTGAGCGCGGTGTTGAAGACGAGCGTCGCCAGCCAGAAAATCGGCAAGGCGACGGGCAATCCCGTCCCACTAAAATGTTGCGCGAGCACGCCGCCCACGCTCACCAGAAAAACTCCCGGCAGCAGAATCAAAGCCTGCCATCTCGCATCCGCGAAAGACGCCCCGTAGAGAAGCGGCAGCGCGAAGATGGCCGGGACAGCCACGAGGCAGACGACCAGCAGGACAAAGGTCGTATGTCGCGTGACGAGACAGGCGAGCGTAGCGCGCGGGTCGCCTTCCGCCGCGACGCGCGGAAACAGCAGCGTCGCAATCACTCCCGGCAAAAGCATCAACATCAACGCAACCTGCGAAGCGACCGAATAGACACCGGCCTCCGTCGCCCCGCGAAAATATTTAACGATCAGCAAGTCCACGCGAAACAGCAACAGGCTCGCCACCGTCTGCACGTGAATCTTCGCCCCGTACTTCATCATCTGCCGGAACAGACGCCCGCCGCTCTGCTCCGCTTCATCCGTCGCCTCACTTTTCCGCTGCGCGATGAGCCGACTGAGCATCCACACGACGACGAGACTGACGAGCATCGCCGCCGCCGTGTTGAGAGAGACGAGCGCGAGCAATCCCGCACGCAAAGCGACGAGCGCGAGCAACGCATTGAGAAGCACGAAAGACTGCCCCGCCACGTCGAGCAAGTTAAAGCGCCCGATGCGCCCGACGGCGAGAAAGATGTTGAGGCCGAGCAGGGTCAGGAGTTGAAACGGTATCGAGAGGGCGGCAACCGCGAAGAGCGTGCGCGGCACTTCGCCGAACAACTTGTCGTCAAAGGCCGCGAGCGCCGTCAGCAACACGGCTAGCGTCGCGCCCGCCAGCAATCCGAAGATCAATGAATTGAAAGCGGCGCGCTTGAGGCGTCTCTGATCCTGCGCGATGAAGAAGGTGTTTGCCGAAGGCAGCCCCAAGCTTCCAATCTGTACTGCCAGCGCGATGGTGACGTTGAGCGGCGCGTAGATTCCCAAACCTTCAGCGCCGAGCCAGCGCGCCACGATGATGCCCGTGCCGACGCTGTTGACAGCCATCAACACACGCACAAAAAGCGTCCACGCCACCTGCACGGAGAAGACACGGCGCGAAGCGGGCGGCAAGGTGGAAGCAGTCGCGGCGGCAGCGACGGCAGCGACGGCGGTCACCAGCGGCGGCGTCACCAGCGCCGTCTCTGCGACGAACTGTGGCTCCGTCGCCGCCAGCGCGTGCGATTCGCCGGACGCGTCCGCTCTGTCTGTTGATTGTTTCTTCAACGGCCTTCGATCCAGCGCTCGTACCACAGGCTGAGATTCAGGAGCGTCCAGAGATGAAAGCTCCAATCGCGCGCACCGCTGCGATGCTCTGCGACGAGACGCGCGAGCAAGTCGTAGTCGAAAAGATTGCGGCGGCGCAGCGAGGATTGGAGCATGTGTGCGTCGAGCAAATCGTTCGTCGTGCCGCGAAACCATTCACGTATCGGCGCGCCGAAGCCGCGCTTTCTCCGGTGGAGCAGTTCGTGCGGCAGGATGTCTTCGAGCGCGTGTTTCAGGATGTGTTTGCCGCTCGTCCCTTCAACTTTTTGGGCGCGCGAAATTCCCAGAGCATACTCGACTAGTTGATGATCGAGAAACGGCACGCGCGCCTCGACCGAGGTCGCCATCGTAATTTTATCCACGCGCATCAAGAGCAATTCCGGCAGGCGCAGTTTCAATTCAAGATAAGTCATCCGCGCCAGAAAGTCAGAATGCGGGCGCACGCGCGCGATGTGCTCCTGATACTCTCGCACTACGTCGTAAGAAGAGAGACCGATGAAACGCGCGCGGGCTTCCGGCGAAAGAATGCGCGGCTTGAACGTCTCGTCGTAAACAATTGCGCCTCCCCAGAAGAGGGCTTCGTTTGCGCCGAGACGCCGCACCAGTTCAATCGCCGTCCGTTTTTTGACGGTGCGCTCCAACACGGGACGCGCCAGCGCGCTCGCTGCTCGCCGCGCCGACTGCGGCACGCGTTCGGCGTGTTTCCAGAATTTTTCGTAGATGCGTAAGTACTGCACGTAGTTTTCGTAACCGCTGAAGATTTCGTCCGCGCCCTCGCCGACCTGCACGACAATCGTGCCGGAATCGCGCGCGAGTTTCGAGACGTAATAGAGCGGCACGCAGACCGGATCGGCAATCGGCTCGTCCTGATGAAAAATGAGGTCTGGAAGAAACTGCTGCATCTCCCGCTCGCCGATGATGACTTCGTGATGATTCGTCTTGAAGGCGGCGGCCACCTCGCGCGCTCCTTCGAGTTCGTTGAGTTCCTCGTGGTCACGAAAGCCGACCGTGAAGGTCTCGACCGGGCGCGTCATCTGCTCAGCCATCAACGCGACGTTAGCCGACGAATCTACGCCGCCTGAGAGGAAAACTCCGAACGGCACGTCGGCCATCATCCGCTTCTTGATAGACGAGCGCAGCAACCGCAAAATTTCCGCCTTCTGTTCCTCATCGCTCGCGGGCTGTCCGTCCGTCGCAGCACGGGACGGCGGCAGCGCGTCCCAGTATTGCGTCATCTCCAAGTCGCCGCCGCGCGTGCATGTGAGGAAATGTCCGGCGGGAAGTTTTCTGATGTCGCGGAAGAGCGTGCGCGGCGCGGGCGTCGTCAGAAAAGAGAGGTAATGATAGAGCACCTCTTCGTCAATCTCGGCGGTGATTGACGGATGCGCGAGAATAGCCTTGATTTCCGAAGCGAAGATAATGCGCCCGCCCGCCTGATAAAAGTAGAGCGGCTTGACGCCGATGCGGTCGCGGACGAGGACGAACCGCTCGCGCTCCGAGTCCCACAGCGCAATAGCAAAATCGCCTTCAATCTCATTGACGAAATCAAGGCCGCGCTCTTCATAAAGATGAAGGATGGTTTCCGTGTCAGTGCGCGAGCGGTAGACGTGCCCGCGCTGCTCTAAACCTTCGCGCAAGATTGCGTGGTTGTAAATCTCGCCGTTGAAGACCGTCCACACCCCGCGCCCCGCGCAACCCCGCATCGGATTGTGCCCTGCCGCCGACAGGTCGACAATCGAGAGCCGACGATGCCCCAGACCGAGACGACCTTCATCTAACACTTCAGCGCCCGCATCGTCCGGCCCGCGATGCGTCATCGTGTCGCGCATCCGCTCGACCAGTGACCGCTCGACTCGCCCGCCTGCCGCCGCACCGTATTCCCATACTCCGCAAATACCACACATATTGAATTTTCGATTTTAGATTTACGATTTAAAAATTCAGCCACCAAAAGACGCAAAGACGCGAAGAAGAATAAGAATCAAAGTTATGCGGCGAACTTGTCGTCGAGCAGAGGGAGGTCGCAAATCTGGCAGACTTCGCATTTCGTTCGCAGTATCCAGACAGATTGATCGTAGACCACGTTCTCTTCGCGCTTGCCCTTCAGACGATTGGCAGCCCATGTGCGCAGCAGCGGATTGCGTGCCATGTAACGCACTGGGCGCAGAGGCTCTCTGCGCAGTTGTACCTTTCGCGGTGGGGTGGCGCGTCAGCAGCCGGACGCAAACGCTGTCAAGTTTAGCTTCGATGGTCTTTCTATCAAAGACGTGTAACTCGGCGCGATAGGGCGAAGTGGCTTCCAGTTCGTCGTCGTTGAGCGCGTCGCCCGGATACATATCGTAAATTTCCGGTTCGCGCGTGTCCCCGCCGCTGACGGCAAAATGTTCGCGGTAGTAAGCCTTCATGTGCGTGCGCGGGAAACGCACTTCGTTAGTCCAATGTTGCCGGGGCGCGAGCAGCGCAAAGTCTGCGGCGAAGGGAACGGCGACGCGCGGCTTGAAGCCGCGCGTGATACGGCAAAAGTTGTGCGCGAAGAGTTGCTCGCGCGCCGCGCCGATAGCGCCGTCGTCTTTACCTTCCAGATGCACCGTGTTGGGGAAGTAGCTGGCTCCGCCGAAGCCGCAGAGCAATGTGTCAATACGCGGCCAACGCTGTGTGCGCGCGTTCAGATAAAAATCAACGACCTCTTTCGGGTAAGCGTGCAGCGCGTCGTTGACGTTGACGAGCACGCGCCCGCCGCTCTCGATGACTATGATGCTGTCGAGATTGTTCGAGATGTAGGACAAAGAAGTCTGAGGGCTGAGCCGGTATGTCTTATACGTGATGGCCTCGCGCACGTCGTCGAATCCCATGCTTTGAAG
>CAXTRQ010000069.1:17618-28159 GCA_964246705.1 uncultured Pyrinomonadaceae bacterium | reverse complement strand
CTCGCTCCGGTCGCGACCGGCTCGCCTCTGACGGCTTTGCTCGGTCAGCAGTTGATGCCGATTGCGACGCCCGTCGTTTTTGGCGGCATCTCGGCAGACACGCTTTCGCGCTTCGCCCCGCAACTTCAGACCGGCGGGCTGATGCCCGTCTCAGGCGTCGGCGGCGCAGCCCCGATTACGCCTCTGGCGGCCATCACAGAGAAGACGCTTGCGCCCGGCACTTCCGTCAGCGTGCAACTGGTGCGCGGAGATTACTCCGTCGCAGCTTCGGGAACGGTCACGCACCGCGACGGCGACCGCATTTACGCCTTCGGGCATCCCTTCCTCAGTCTCGGTTCTTCCGATATGCCGATGACCGAAGCCTCGGTCGTGACGGTCATCCCGAACACGATGAACTCGTTCAAGCTCGCCGTGCCCGGCCAGATGGTCGGCAGCATTTCGCAAGACCGCGCGACCGGCATCTATGGACAACTGGGGCACGCCCCGAAGATGATTCCCGTCTCCATTAATTTGCACACGAGCCGCGACCGCGTCGAGAAGTATTCATACGAAGTGGCGAACGACGAATTTTTGACGCCGCTTTTGCTGAACATGACCATCTACAACACCATCGCATCGAGCGAACGCTCGCTCGGCGATTCGACCATCAGCGTGCGCGGGCAAATTGAGGTCAAAGGACAGCAGACCATCCGTCTGGAGCGCCGTTTTTCGGCTCAGGGCGCAGGCATTGCCGCCGCTGGTTCGGTCGCCGCGCCCATCGCCGCGCTGATGTCGAGCGGCTTCGACGGCGTCGAACTGGGGGCGGTGACGCTCGACATTACTTCGACCGATACGCGCCTTGCGGCCAGCCTCGACCGCATTGCCATTGACCGCACGGAAGTCGGGCGCGGCGAAACCATCGAAGTGCAGGCTTACGTTCGCACTGAATCGGGCAAGCAGTTCGTCCAGCGTATTCCCGTGCGGATTCCTTCGGATGTGCCGCTCGGACAACTTCTCCTGTTCGTCGGCGACGGCGGCACGCTTCAACAACTTGCGGCGGCGCAGAATTTCGTCCCGAAGGATTTGGGACAACTCGTCAGCGCCATTAACAAGATTAAGAAGAACGACCGGCTCTATTGCAAGCTGTTCCGTATTACACCCGGCGCGGTCATCGGCACGGACGAGATGCCGAACCTTCCGCCCTCGTTTGTCGCGACCCTCAACAGCGACCGCAGTTCGGGCGGCTATACGCCGACCGTGCTTTCGCCGATTGACGAAAAGGAACTGCCCGCTGCCGAGTTCGTTATCTCCGGCCAGCAACTCATCGGAATCAACGTCGTGCGTTAAAAGATGCGCCAACTTTAAACTGAATTTAAAAGGCGAGGTGAGAGACGCGAATATGTGAATCTCACCTCGTTTTGTCTTGGATGGTGTTTGAAAAATAGAGAGACAATTAGACTGTGTTTGGAAATGCGATGTAAACATTCCGCTCCTACGAAGCTAAAATTCTAAATACACTCTGAGACATGCACTGAGATGGGAGCGCGACGGACGACGAAGAGGAATCGCCTCTCGCTCTGCGGCACATGAAGCGCATTGTATCCGAGTCCGGCACGTTCGAGTTGCTCGCGCAGGCTCTCGCCGCCGAAGAGAAGCAGGATTTTAATCCGCGCCGACCACTCGACGAGTTGCGGGAAGATTTCTGTGAAGCGGTCGAGCGCGCGGCAGGTGAGAAAGTCTGCGTCGGGCGGCGCGGCGCGCTCGAACCTTTCGTTGACCACTGTGGCCTGCTCGTGTCTTTCGACTTTTCGCAAAGCTTCGCGGAGAAAGACGGTCTTCTTCGATGAAGACTCGATGAGCGTCGCGCGCACGTCCGGGCGCGCAATCAAGCATGGGATAATCGGGAGACCAGCGCCCGAACCGACATCCGTGACTCGCGCCCTCTCCAGGATGAAGCGTTCGGCGAGCAGAGATTCAAGCACATGGCGCGTCGCAAATTCGCCGGGCGTGCAGGGCGCAACCAGATGCAGGCGCGCGTTCCATTGCCAGACGATTTCAAAGTAGCGGAGGTGTCGCGCCGTCGCGTCCTCGCTCAAACTAATCCCGTACAACGAGGCGTTTTCGCCCAGCGTGTTCACAAACTCTTCCGCAGGTGGTAGGGTTCTATGAGACATAATCTCGGAAGCAATCTATCAGGCCGGGGAGCATATCCGAAGTAGGACGCGATGGACAGCAAAGAGAATCTAACGACTGAAACTTTACATCTCACGCATGAGCGGCTGGGTCGCGCGGCGACTGCACTGATCAGCGATTACACGCGCACGCTCGACACCTTGCGGGTCTGTTCAGAGGCGACACCAACGCAGCTTGCCGCACTCTTCGACGAACCGCTGCCGCGAGAGGGCTTGAGCGCCGAAGAGATTTTCGAGAAATTCGCGCGCGACGTTGTGCCGCACGCGATGAATATTCCCAGCCCGCGTTACTACGGGCTGTTTAATCCGACGCCGCAACCGATTGGCGTCTGGGCTGATGCGCTCGCTTCGACCATCAACCAGAACGGCGCGGCGTGGCGCAACTCTCCGGCGGCCAGTATCGTCGAGGCGCGCGTGCTCCGCTGGTTATGCGAACTTGTCGGTTACGGCGCGGAGAGCTTCGGGACGCTCACGAGCGGCGGCTCTGAAGCGAACCTTGTGGCTTTGAAATGTGCGCGCGACCGTGCGCTGGAAGGCATCAGGGACAGAGGTATACTGCGCGCCGTCAGCGAAAGAAATGAGCGGCGCGACGCGGCGGGCGGTAACCTCATCGTCTATGCTTCCGAGCAGTGCCATTACTCGTTCGTTAAAGCCGTTGATATCCTCGGACTGGGACGCGAGCATCTACGCAAAATCGAGACGGACGAGCGATTCCACATGCGCACAGACCTTCTGCGCGAAGCGATTGAGCGCGACCTTACCGAAGGCAATATCCCCTGCGCCATCACGGGCGCGGCGGGCGCAACCTCGACAGGCATCGTCGACCCGCTCGACGAACTTTCTCGTATCGCCGCTCAGTATCAACTCTGGTTTCACGTTGATGCGGCCTACGGCGGTGGCCTCACCTTTTCGGAAAAGTACAGAGGAATTCTGCGCGGGATGGAGCGCGCCGACTCCGTGACGATTGACCCGCATAAATGGATGTTCGTGCCTTTCGCATGCGGGGCGGTGCTCACGCGCGACGGCGGTCGCGTGCTGCGCGATGCCTTCGACATCACGCCCGAATACATGAGCGAAGAGCGCGGCGGCGAAGATGTGGAATACGATTTCTTTCGCTATGGACAACTCGGCACGCGCCGTTTCAACGCGCTCAAAATTTGGATGGCGCTCAAACATCTCGGCACGAGCGGCTACGCTCAAATCGTCGAGCGGCAGATAGAATTGACGCGCTATCTCGCGCAGCGAATTGACGAGTTGGAAGATTTCGAGCGCGTCGGCGAAGTCGAGACGGCGGTCTGCTGCGTGCGCTTCCATCCGCGCGAAATGCGCATTGAAGGGAAAAGCGCAACGCAGGATGAATTGCAAAAAGCCTTGCAGCAGAGAGTCGAGCGAAGCGGCGAAGCATGGTTTTCAACGACGGTGCTTCATGGGCGGCGTGCCCTGCGCGTCAATATTAACAGCTTCCTGACGGCGCGTCGGCACATTGATGATCTGGTAGAATTGCTCAAACGCGAAAGCGGAAAGCTGATGGAGGAGCAAAAGGTTTTATGAAGCTCTCAAAAATTTATGCGGCCTCAATGCACCGTGCGACGGCGTTGGCTGTCGTCTGTTTCATCTCCGTCGTCGCCCACGCGGCGGGCGAAAAGGTGAAAGCGCCGGAGACGCATAAAAACTCTCTGCCCGTCATCAATTCGCGCGCCGACTTCGACGCGCTCGCCAGAGTCTATACAGACACGCCCTACGCGCTCCCGCACATTCTCTTCGTCATTGATCGCAGGGACAAGAATCGCATCTACTACGTCAACTCGAAGCGATATCGCTTTCATAAAGATTTCGTCAACGGAACGTATCTTTCTCTGGAACGTGGACGCGAGTTTTTCGAGAACAACTATCTGAAAGCCAATCGCCGCTTCATCATGGGGACGCTCGCCTATCAAACGCCGATTAAGCGTTGGACTTTTGAGTTTTGGGAAGGCGATTTGATTCCCGCCGAACAGATAAAGCTGGCCGCAGACGTAATCAAGCGCAGCTTCTTCGAGCCGGTCGCTTACAAGCCGAACTCGCTCAGACAGGAAGACGCTTCCGCCGCTATCGAAGGTCTGGAGCGCGTCCAGCAATCCGACATCGCGCGCGAGCAGGCATACGAGCCGCTCAATTTGTCGCGCGGCATCGGTCGCATCCACATCATCGAAAAGCTGGACGAGCACGTTGAAATTGGCTTCAACGAAATCGTCGTCCTCAATGAAGTGCCGATTAACCTGCCGCCCGTCGCGGGCATCATCATCACCAAGCCCTCGACGCCGCTTTCGCACATCAACCTGCTCGCCAAATCTTGGGGCGTGCCGAACGCTTACGTGAAAAACGCGCAGGAACTTTTCAAAGAATACGACGGCTGGTGGGTGACGTTTGAAACGCTACGCGACAAGTACAATATCCGCCGGACGGACATCAATGAGTTGAACGAGTACCAGAAGCGGCTCGCCGAACGCAAAGACGTGATGACCCCCCGCTATGACCTCTCGGTTAAGCGCATCGCCGATTTGCGGGAACAGCACGCCAAATCGGTTGTCGCTTACGGCTCGAAGTCGGCGAATCTCGGTCACGTCCTGAACGCGCACCTGAAAGGCATCGTCGTTCCCTCCGGCTTCACCGTGCCACTTTTCTATTACGACCAGTTCATCAAAGAGAACAAACTGGAAGAGCCGATCTATGAGATGATCAACGATCAACGCTTCGTTCATGACCCGGCCTATCGCCGCGAGCGCCTGACCGCGATGCGTGAACGCATTCAGAAGGGAACGCTCAACGACGAATTGCGCGCAGAAGTTTTGCGCCGCGTCCATACCGAGTATGAAGGCAAAGGATTGTTCGTGCGTAGTTCGTCGAACACGGAAGACTTGCCGAACTTCAACGGCGCGGGGCTGTATACGACCGTGCCGAACGTCAAAGGCGACGAGCAGTTGACGGAAGCTATCAAGACCGTCTGGGCGTCGCTCTGGAACTTTGAAGCTTACGAGGCGCGCGAACGCGCGGGGATCGACCACTCGAAAGTCTACATGGCGGTGCTGATTCAGGAAGGCGTCAACGCCGACAGCGCGGGCGTGTTGATTACGACCGACCCTTACAACGACGAGAATCGCGGCGCAATCTACATCAGCGCCAAGAAGGGACTCGGCATCAAGGTGGTCGAGGGAAAAAAGATCGCCGAACAGCTTATCTTTCGCCCACGCTCTAACTCCGTCCGTGTGCTGACGCGTTCGGACGAAGACAGCCTTCTGACTTTCGACGAGCGCGGAGGCGTCAAAGAAATTCCGATTACGGGCGAGCGCGCCGTGCTGACAGATGGAGTGGTCAGGCGTCTGGCGCGGGCGGCGACGCTCGTCAAAGGAATTTTCGGCGGGAAGGAACAGGATATCGAATGGGTCTTTATGGGCGACCGGATTTATATCGTGCAATCGCGCCCCTACATCAAGGGAAGCTGAAAGCGATGGGTTTGAGAAAAGCACATTCTTCGTCGTCATTTAAAATTGGCTGCGTGATTAGCGTCGCTCTGCTCCTCGTCTCGCTCAGCGCAGGATGTCGCAGAAGTGCGCCCGCCAATGGAAACCAGACGGAAAACCCGGCAACGTCGAACACGGCGACGGCGGCGACGACCAACAGCGCGAGCGCGGATGGAGGCGCAAACGCGGCGCAGTTGGATGCGGAAATCGCACGGCTTGAGAAAATTGCTCAGCGCAATCCGAGCGACGATGAGGTGCGCGATGCGCTGGCGCAAGCCTACGTGCGGCGCGGCAATGCACGACGCGCCGCGCAGCAGTTGCGCGAAGCCCTGCGTGATTATCAGAACGCGCTCCGCATCAATGCCGATAACGAGGAAGCCCAGCGCAACGCCGCCGAAATCTCGCCGCAGGTGGAAGGCCAACCGACCGGCGAGAACGGAGAGCCTGCGCCGCTACCCATTACTCCCAACGTGACGACGGAAGGCGAAGAACCGTCTCCCACGAAACAACCGTCTCCGACGAAGAAGAGAACTTAAAAGCAGCGACGAGCGACAAGTAAAAATAGCGATGCTCTCATCACTCTTCACTGATTACTAAAAACTAAAAACCGTTCCCGGTTTTGCTCGTCACTCGTCACTTTTTACAGAAAGCGATGCTGATTATTCCCGCGATTGATTTAAAAGATGGACAATGCGTGCGTCTGACACAGGGGCGCAAGGGGGATGTCAAAGTTTATGATGGTGACCCGGTTGAGATTGCGCGAAGGTTTGAGGACGCGGGCGCGCGGATGCTTCATCTCGTTGATCTGGACGGCGCATTCGCCGACGCCAATTCGCGCAATCGCAAGATGACGCGGCGCATCATCCGCGCCGTGGAAATTCCCGTGCAATTCGGCGGCGGCCTGCGTAGCGTGAACGACGTACAGCAATTAATCGAATACGGTGCGGCGCAGGTCGTTATCGGGACGCTGGCCGCCGAGTCGCCGGAGACGCTCGAAAAGTTCGTGCAGCTTTTCGGCTTTCGGATTTGCGTCGGGATTGATGCGCGGCGCGGAAATGTCTTGACGCACGGTTGGGAAAAGGAAGAGAAGCTGAGTGCGGTCGAACTGGCCTGCCGCGTCGCGGATGCGGGCGTTGATCGCGTCGTCTACACGGATGTCGCGCGCGACGGAATGCTGGGCGGCGTCAACGTCGAGCAGACGTGCTACATCGCGCGCGAGTCCGGTTTGCGCGTAACGGCGTCGGGCGGCGTCTCTTCACTTGCGGACATCGAGCAGTTGAAGAACGCCGCCGCGTGCGGCGTTGACAGCGTGATTGTCGGCAAGGCGCTCTATGAAGGGCGTTTCACTTTGCAGGAGGCATTGAGGGCAGCATGAGTCAGGAGAAGACGGACGGTCAAGTTTTAAAGGGCAACTTGCTGGCGGGCAAAGTCGCTCTGGTGACGGGCGGCGGTACGGGAATCACGGGCGGCATCGCGCGCGCGCTGGCCGAAGAGGGCGCGCGCGTCGCGCTCGTCAGTCGTAGCATGGAGCATCTCGAACCCGCCGCCGCCAAGATTCGTGAGAGCGGCGGAGAAGCTTTTGCGGTCGCCGCCGACGTGAGAAATTTCGAGCAGGTCGAGCGGGCAATCGCCGCGACCGTCGAACATTTCAGCGCGCTCGACATCGTCGTTAACGGCGCGGCGGGAAATTTTCTCTGCAAGGCCGAAGAGCTTTCGCCGAACGGTTTCGGCACGGTCGTGGATATTGATTTGAAGGGTACGTTCAACGTCTGTCGCGCGGCCTTCAGCGAATTGAAACGCGCGCGCGGGCAGATTTTGAATATCAGCGCAACCCTGCATTACCTCGGCACGCCATACCAACTCCACGTCTCGGCGGCCAAAGCGGGCGTTGACGCGCTGACGCGCAATCTCGCGGTCGAGTGGGGCAGGTACGGTATTCGCGTCAACGCGATTGCGCCCGGCCCCATCGAAGACACGGAAGGCATGAAAAGGCTCGTCCCTGAAGAAGTCAAAGAACGCCTGCGCCGCAAGATTCCACTGGGTCGCTTCGGTCGCATCCGCGACATCGAACAATGCTCCATCTTTCTCTGCTCCGACGCCGCCAGTTTTATCAACGGCGCAATTATCCCCGTCGACGGCGGGCACTGGATGGCAAACTCTCTGGGGTAAAAAAGGGAAGAAGGAAGGAGGTAAATCGGGAGATAGAAAACCAACATTAGCAATCTTTGCTTTACCTTTTAACCACTTCCTCCCTCAGTTTTTATGATTGACCTACAGCCCGCTTCATTCGAGGAGTTTGAGCGCGAGACGGCGCGGGGAAACGTCGTGCCGGTGGTGCGGACGGTGCTCGCGGATTTGCAGACGCCCGTGGGAGCATTCCTGCGCGTGGCGGGCGATGCGCCATATGCGTTCCTGCTGGAATCTGTGGAGGGCGGCGAGCGCGTCGCGCGCTATTCATTTCTCGGCGTTGAGCCGGAGATAATTGTACGCGGGCGCGGGCGCGAAACGATAGTCGAGCGGCGCGACAGCGAGACTCAAAGGATTAGCGGATTGCCCGCCACGACATTTCTGCGCGACTATTTTCGTGACCGGAGGCTTGCGCGGCGCAGCGGTCTCGCTCCGATGGCGGGCGGCGCAGTCGGCTATCTCGCTTATGATGGCGTGCGCTGGTTCGAGCCGGTGCTGGCGAAAGATACTGCTGAAGATTCGCCGCATGATGATGCTGTCTTTATGATCTTTCGCACGGTGCTGGCCTTCGACCGCGTGCGCCAGCAAATTGAGATTACCGCCGCCGTGTTGACGGATGCGGCGGAGGGCAGCCGCGCGCGTCTCGAAGAGTTATACACGGCGGCGGTTGAAGAGACGGAGCGCATCGAAAATCTGCTGCTCGGCGACGTGCGTCCCGCCAAGAGAAATCCTGCGGCGCGCAAGCGTGCGGAGCAGAATGAGCCGACGCCGAAATTTCTGTCCAACTGGTCGCAGGAAGAATTTGAACGGGCGGTCGAGGACATCAAAGAGCACATCGCGGCGGGCGACTGTTATCAGGTCGTCCTGTCGCAGCGTCTGACCAAACAGACGAGCGCGCCGCCGCTCGACATCTACCGCGCGCTGCGCGCGACCAATCCCTCGCCGTACCTGTATTTTTTGCGGATGGGAGATGAGACAGTCGTCGGCGCGTCGCCGGAGATGCTGGTGCGTTGTCGCGGGCAGCGGCTCGACTATCGCCCGATTGCCGGGACGCGCAAACGCGGCGCGACGGAGACGGAGGATTGGCTGCTTGGCGAAGAGATGCGCGCCGACGAGAAAGAGGTAGCCGAGCACACGATGCTCGTTGATCTCGGTCGCAATGATCTGGGACGCGTGGCGGATTACGGCTCCGTCGAAGTCAGCGAGTTGATGTCCATTGAGCGCTATTCTCATGTGCAACATCTGGTCACGCACTTGCGCGCGCGTCTGCGCGAGGGTCTCGACCGCTTCGATGCGCTCGCCGCATGCTTTCCGGCAGGAACCGTGACGGGCGCGCCGAAGGTACGCGCGATGCAGATTATCGACACGCTCGAACCCGACGCGCGCAGTATCTACGCGGGCGCGGTGCTCTACGTGGATTACGCCGACAACCTCGATTCCTGCATCGCCATTCGCACCATCGTCCTGCGCGAAGGACGCGCCGAAGTGCAGGCCGGAGCAGGCATCGTCGCCGATTCAGTGCCGGCGCGCGAGTATGAAGAGACATTGAACAAAGCCCGCGCGCTCTTGAACGCCATTGAGATGGCTGAGCGCGGATTGTAAACTAAGCAATCTTCTTTGCGTTCCTTCTTCTTTGCGCCTTCGCGTCTCCAGCGTGAAACTTCTTTCTTCCTCAAGGACAAAAGTTTCGCGTAAAGACGCAAAGCCGCTAAGGAAGACGAAGAGGCCGATTCATGCAGGTCTGACGAAACTCGATGAAGAGGATAAGGATAGTTTTAATTTCTCTTATCTCGCTGGCGTTTCTTAACGGCTGCGCGGGCGGCGTCGGTATGGGGCGGCGGATTTCGCCCGACACGGCGCGACGTGAGTTGTTTCTGCACGGGCACGATTTCAAAGAGAGTACTTTTCTGGAGCGTGCCGAGGCGGGCGACGTGACCGCCGTCAAGCTTTACATCATCGCCGGGATGCGCGTCGAGGCGAAGAACGCGGAGGGCGAGACGCCGCTGATTGTCGCGGCGAGAAACGGTCATCCGGCAGTTGTCCGCGCGCTGCTCGCGGCGGGCGCAGACGTAAACGCGGCGGACAGGGATGGACAGACATCCCTCATGCGGGCCGTGCGTGAGGGGTCGGTCGAGACGGTGCGCGCGCTGCTTGAATACAATGCTGATGTCAATCTTCACGCGAAGAGTGGTTCGACCGCGCTGATGTTCGCCGTCTGGAGAGACAAGGCAGAGATTGTCAGCGCGCTGCTCGACAAGGGCGCGGAGACAGACGCGAGCGACGCCGAGACAGGCACGGCTCTGACATGGGCTGTCTACTACGACCGCCCGGCTCTCGTCCAAACGCTGCTTGAGCGCGGGACAGACCCGAACATCCCGAACGAGTACGGCGGCACGGCCTTGATGGTCGCCGCGACGAAAGGCAATTCTTCAATCGTCAGCTTACTACTCGCACACGGCGCGGACGTGAAAGCGAAAGACAAAGAAGGAAAGGACGCCATCAAGTGGGCGCAGGTCGCCCGCCGCACACATATCATCCCACTGTTGCAAGAAGTGAAAGACGCGAAGAAGAAATAAGCGTAAGCGTCAATCTTCTTCTTTACGGCTCCGGGGGGGGGGGGGGGGGGGGCGGGGAGGGGTGGGAGATCAAATATAAATAAAGAACCACCACACCCGCCCGCGCC
>CAXTRQ010000069.1:14870-17608 GCA_964246705.1 uncultured Pyrinomonadaceae bacterium | reverse complement strand
TATTTACAAAATAAAACTAAACTCGCCGCGCCCCCCCCCCCCCCCCCCCGGAGCCGCAAAGAAAACAAAATCGCTTGGTTTTTTATGCTGGTTTGGTGAATGATGAAAAAATTGCGGGCTGTTTGTTCAGATGATTCTCGTTATAGATAACTACGATTCTTTTACGTACAACCTCGTACAGTATCTCGGCGAACTTGGCGCGGAGTTGGACGTACGTCGTAACGACGCGGTGACGGTCGAAGAGGTCGAGGCCAACTGCTGCCCGGATAAAATTCTGATTTCTCCGGGGCCGGGGACGCCGCACGATGCGGGCGTCTCGCTCGCGTTGATTGAACATTTCGCCGGGCGGATTCCGATCCTCGGCGTCTGTCTCGGTCATCAGGCCATCGGGCAGTCTTTCGGCGGGCGCGTCGTGCGAGCGCCAGCGCCCATGCACGGCAAGGCGACGGAGATTTGCCACGACGGGAAAACGATTTTTGAAGGTCTCGAATATCGTTTTCAGGCCGGACGCTATCACTCGCTCATCGTCGAGCGCGAAAGTCTGCCGCCCTGTTTGGAAGTCTCCGCCACCACGCCCGACGGATTGATAATGGGGCTGCGCCATCGTGAGTTGAGAATCGAGGGCGTCCAGTTTCATCCCGAATCAATTCTTACGACCGAAGGCAAACAATTGCTCGCCAACTTTCTCAAGCTATGAATGACGAAAGAGCTTCAAGCCCTTCGAGGCTTCTCCAGACGCCCGCGCGCCGCGATGATTCACAAGCGGGTGCACCCTTGCGCGCACATCTGCTGCGCCTCATGCGCGGAGAAAATTTGTCGCGCGCGGAGGCAGGGGATTTTCTCGACGCATTGCTCGACGCGGCGGCAACCGATGCACAAATTGGCGCGGCGCTCGTCGCGCTCGCCGTCAAGGGCGAGACCACCGAGGAGTTAGCCGGGATGGCGGAGGCGATGCGCGCCAGAGCCGTCCCCGTCAACTCGCGCCACCGCCTCTTCATTGATACGGCTGGGACTGGTTCGAGCGCGTGCAAGACTTTCAACGTCTCGACGGCTGCCGCTTTCGTCATCGCGGGGGCGGGGCTGCCCGTCGCCAAGCACGGCAGCCGCGCCGCGACGAGTCGTTCGGGAAGCGCCGATGTCCTCGGCGCGCTCGGCATTAACGTGACGGTTGCGCCGCAAGTGTCCGAGTCGTGTCTTAACGAAATTGGTATCTGCTTCATGTTCGCTCCGCTCTATCACGGAGCGACGGCGCGCGTCGCGGGCGTTCGCCGCGAACTCGGCGTGCATACGAACATCAATCAGCTTGGCCCTCTGACGAACCCCCCGCGCCCCCCGCGACAGATTATTGGCGTCTGGCACGCCGCGCTCGTCGAACCGCTCGCGCGCACGCTCCGCCTGCTGGGAACCGAGCGCGCATGGGTTGTGCATGGCCGCGACGGGCTTGACGAAGTGACGGTGGCAGAAAAGACTGCGGTCGCGGAAGCGACCGCCGACGGCGTGCGCGTCTTTGAGATTAAACCGAAAGATTTCGGCTTACAGCAAACATCGCTCGAAGATTTGCGCGGCGGCGATGCGGAAATGAACGCAAGTATTATTCGAGAAGTCCTGTCTGGGCGGCGACGCGACGGCGCACGCGCGCTCGTCGTCGCCAACGCGGCGGCTGCTCTCTACGTCGGCGGGCAGGGCGAAAATCTGGCAGCGGCGGCGCGGCTCGCGGAGCAGAGCATTGACGGCGGCGCGGCTTCCGCTAAACTCGAACAACTTTTGAAGGCGACGAATTTTTAACGCACGTGGAAGACTTTCTGACAAGAATTATTGAGATTAAGAAGCGGCGCGTCGCCGACGAATCGTTGCGACGCCCGCTTGCAGAATTGCGCGCGCAAGCGTTCGACGTGCGCGCGACAGCAAAACAGCACGCCTTTCATGCGGCGCTGGCAGACGCCGCGCGCGTCAATATTATCGCCGAGTTCAAGCGCGCATCTCCTTCCAAGGGAGAGATTCGCGCGGGCATCACACCGGAAGAGATGGCGCGCGCCTACGAGCGCGGCGGCGCGGCCGCCATCTCTGTGCTCACCGAAGAAGATCACTTTCGCGGCGCGCTCGCAGATTTGCGCGCCGTGTGCTGTTCGGTCGCGCTTCCCGTCTTACGCAAAGATTTCATCTTCGATGAATTTCAAATCTACGAAGCGGCGGAGGCCGGAGCCGCCGCGTTGCTCCTGATTGCCGCCGCGCTCGACGATGAGACGCTCGCGCGCCTCAGACGACTGACCGAAGAAAAGCTTGGCATGGATGCGCTCGTCGAAGTCCACACGGCTGCCGAGATGCGCCGCGCCGCCCGGTCGGGCGCGCGAATTATCGGTGTCAACAATCGTGACCTGCGAACTTTTCAAGTTTCGCTCGATGTCTCGACTGAACTCGCACCGTTTGCGCCCTCAGACGCAAGGCTTGTGAGCGAGAGCGGGATTAATACGAGCGCCGACACCCGACGCCTGCGCGCCTGCGGCTACAGCGGATTCCTCGTCGGCGAGACGCTGATGCGCGCCGCTCAGCCTGCGGAAACTTTGCGCGCCTTACTGGAATAATTGAAGGTAATAAGATTTGATATTCACCACCGCCGACATACAGATTGCACAGAGAAGAAGGCAATCTCAAATTTCAAATCTGAAATTCTTCTTGGCGGGGTTTTGTGGGGGGGGGGGGGAGGTGGTTTGGGGGGGGGGGAGACTGTTTTTGTGGAG
>CAXTRQ010000069.1:10714-14860 GCA_964246705.1 uncultured Pyrinomonadaceae bacterium | reverse complement strand
GGGAACAAGAAAGTTTCGCGCCAAGACCCAAAGCCGCCAAGAAGACAAAATTCCTTTTTATGTGCAACCTCTGTGTCTGCGGTGGTGAATCTTAAAATTCCAAAAGCTCAACTGCAAATGTTCTGACTCATGTGCCGAGCATAAATTGTGACGTTCATTAAAATCTGCGGCATTACAAATCTGGAAGATGCGCGCGCCGCTGTCGCCGCAGGCGCGGATGCGCTCGGCTTCAACTTTTATAGTGGCAGCCGACGCTGCATCAGCACGCGAGAGGCGCGACAGATGATTGAAAGTCTGCCTGCGGATATTCTGAGCGTCGGCGTGTTCGTCAACGAGGGCGAGCCGGAGACGGTCGCACGGATGGCGAGCGAAGCGGGCATCAGTGCCGTGCAGTTGCACGGCGATGAGACGCCAGACTATTGCGTGCAGTTGAGCGGTTTGAGAATTATCAAGGCGCTGCGTGTCGGCAAAGATTTTGATCCGGCCTGTGCGGGGGCTTTCAAGGCAGAGGCCATTCTGCTCGACGCCTTCGCCGCGCATGAGCAGGGGGGAACCGGGATGACCTTCGATTGGTCTGTGGCGCGGCGGGCGCGTGCCTTCGCGCCGAAGCTTTTTCTCGCGGGCGGCCTGACGCCGGAGAACGTCGCCGAGGCGATTGCGTCGGTCGAACCTTTTGCCGTTGACGTGTGCAGCGGAGTCGAATTCGCGCCGGGCAGAAAAGATACGAGACGGCTACGCGCTTTCGTCGAGGCTGCGCGCGCAAGCAGCGCGTGAATTTAAAACTTGACGCCATGCCTCCCCTTTCGGTTATGCTGGCGCGGTGCAAATGTCTCGGCCTTTGTTCAAGGAACGTGCTCCCCCTTCAATTCGATTCTCACCGTCTTTTTGAATCAGACAACAATTCTTCAGCGAGTTGGCAAAATATGAGTGCAACCGCCCAGACAAAAGATGACCGGCACACGCCGACGCGCGATCAAGGACGCGTGCTGCGCATCACTGACGATCTGAGTGTCGTTAGTTACAGTGATGTTCTCGATGGCGAATGTCTCTCCGTCGTCGGCGTCGCGGCAGGAGCGGCGGCGCTCGTCGTGTTGCAGCGGACGCGCCCGCATGTCGTCATCGCCGACGCGAAGGTAAAAGGTATCAGCGCAAATGAACTGGCGCGCATGTTCGCCAACTCGCAGGAATACATTCCGCTGGTGCTGGTCGGCGAAGAGCGTGCCAACGCAGGACGGCGCATGCATGCGCTCGCTTCCGGCGCGTTCGACTATTTTCAAATGCCTTCCGAGAGCGTGCTGCTACTGGCGCGCATCGCTCAACTCATCGCCATCAAGCAAACCATGGATCAACTGCGCGCCGAAGCTGACCGTGATTACCTGACGGGATTGGGCAATCGTCGCCGCTTTTCCAGCGCGCTCCGCAAGGATGTCGAACGCTGGCGGCGCTACGATGTGCCGTGCGCGCTGCTTTTGCTCGACATTGATCACCTGAAAAAGATTAACGACGCGCACGGACATCCGGCGGGCGACCGTGTTATTCGCACCGTCGCTGGAGCGCTCATGGATTTGTCGCGCAATACTGACACGGCGGCGCGTCTTGGCGGCGAGGAGTTCGCTTTGCTGCTCGCAGGCGTTGACACTATCAAAGCTGTCGCCGCCGCCGAACGCCTGCGCAAGGTGGTCGAGGGCGATATGATTGAAGGCATCGGCAAAATTACCGTCAGCCTCGGCGTCGCCGCCTGTCCCGCACACGCGCAAACCGAGCGCGCACTTTTTACGGCCAGCGATGCCGCGCTCTATCAAGCTAAACGCGAGGGGCGCAACCGCACGGTCGTCGCCACCGCCAGCCTCGCTGTATAAAGCTGAGTAGATGTTGTAAGTTCATATTCTTACTTCTTCTTCTTAGCGTCTTTGCGTGAAACTTTTGTCTTGAGCAAAAATAAGTTTCACGCTAAGACGCTAAGAAGAAGGCAAGTAGCAATTTTTAAATGAACTCTCAGGTTTTCAAATGGATGAAGTGAATCAGAATCAAGTCACTCAACCGGACGAGCGCGGGCATTGGGGGACGTATGGCGGGCGGTTTGTGCCCGAGACTTTGATGGCTCCGCTCGAAGAGTTGACCGGAGCTTATGCGGCGGCGCGCGATGATGCGGAGTTTCAAACAGAGTTTGCAACTCTGCTCCGCGATTTTTCGGGACGCCCGACACCGCTCTTCTACGCCGCGCGCCTCACGGAGTTGGCAGGGGGCGCGCGCATCTTTCTCAAGCGCGAAGACCTCTCGCATACAGGCTCGCACAAAATCAACAATGCTCTCGGTCAGGTTTTACTCGCGCGACGGATGGGCAAGCGGCGTATCATTGCGGAGACCGGCGCGGGACAGCACGGCGTGGCGACGGCGACCGTCTGCGCGCTCTTCGGCTTGCAATGCGTCGTCTATATGGGCGCGGAAGACATGCGCCGCCAGCGCCTCAATGTTTTTCGGATGCAACTGCTCGGCGCGGAAGTACGCGAAGTCGAAGCAGGCTCGCGTACCTTGAAGGACGCCATCAACGAAGCGTTGCGCGATTGGGTGACGAACGTCGCCGATACTTACTACCTCTTGGGCAGCGCGCTGGGGCCTCATCCTTATCCTTTGATGGTGCGCGATTTTCAGAGCGTCATTGGTCGCGAAGCGCGCCAGCAGATACTTGAGAAAGAAGGTCGCTTGCCTGATGCGCTCGTGGCCTGCGTCGGCGGCGGTTCAAATTCCATCGGCCTCTTTCATCCTTTTCTCTCGGATGCGCGCGTACGGATGGTCGGCGTCGAAGCGGGCGGAAGCGGCGGCGGGTTAGGCCAACATGCGGCGCGATTTAACCGGACGGGCGGCGGGCGACCCGGCGTCTTGCAGGGCACGCTGAGCTACGTGCTTCAGGACGAGCGCGGGCAGATCGCTTCGACCCATTCGATCTCCGCCGGTCTCGACTATCCATCCATCGGGCCGGAGCATGCGTTCCTGCACGACGCCGGACGCGTCGAATACGTCTCGGCCTCGGACGCCGAAGCCCTCGAAGCTTTTCAGACCATCTCAAAACTCGAAGGCATTATCCCCGCGCTCGAATCCGCGCACGCCGTTGCCTACGCCATGCGCGTCGCCGCAGAGATGCGCGGCGACGAAATGATGATCGTCAATCTATCGGGGCGCGGTGATAAAGACGTGCAGACCGTCGCCGCCGCTCTCACAGGCGGAGAAGTGTCCCTGTGAGCCGCATCAGCGAAACTTTCAAGCGCATTCGGCAGGACGGGCGGCGCGCTCTCATTCCTTTCATCACGGCGGGCGATCCCGACATCGAGACGACACGCGCGCTGATCATTGAACTCGCGCGCGTCGGCGCATCCATCATTGAACTGGGCATCCCGTTCAGCGACCCTATGGCCGACGGCCCCGTTATTCAACGCGCATCGGAACGCGCTCTGCGCCGCTCAATCGGCGTCCGCGAAGTACTGGAAATCGTCTCGGACGCGCGACGCGAGACGGACGTGCCCATCGTGCTTTTCAGTTATTTCAATCCGTTGATGCAGTTCGGCGTTGAACGGCTCGCGTCGGAATCGAGGCGTGTTGGTGTGGACGGCGTGCTCGTCACAGACCTCGTGCCGGAAGAGGCGGGCGAGTTCGCGCTAGTCCTCACAGCGCATGAATTGGATCAAATCTTTCTCGTCGCGCCGACCTCGACGGACATGCGACTGCGAATGGTGGCCGAGCGTGCGACCGGCTTCATTTACGCTGTCGCGCGCGCGGGCGTTACCGGCGCGCGCGCCGATCTCAGCTTGGAAACCGCGCGGCTCGTCGAACGGGTGCGACGTTTCTCCGCGCTGCCTATCGCGGTCGGCTTCGGCATTTCAAGCGGCGAGCAGGTCGCGGAAGTTTGGCGTTATGCGGACGCGGCGGTTGTCGGCTCGGCTATCGTCGCGGAGATTGAGAAACATATGGACGCGCCTGACCTCGTCCAGCGCATCGTAACTCTTACGCGCTCTCTGCTTCCTGAAAGTAGAACTCCAAACGAGTGAAATTGTCGGTTCCATTTTCCTCGCGGCTTGGCGTGGTTTTTGTGGGATAAAATTTAACCCAAAAACCCCACGCGCCCAAAAAAAAGGGAAGTGTGTGGGGGGG
>CAXTRQ010000069.1:0-10666 GCA_964246705.1 uncultured Pyrinomonadaceae bacterium | reverse complement strand
GAGTGGGGCGGCAAATTTTGCTGGTCGGGTACAGATGTTAACGCTATAATGCGCGCGCAAGTTGGTTCAAACAGGTCTGCAAGGGGGTTTCGGATAGCGACGTTTAAAGCACCGGCTGTCCGCAAGACTCTTCCGCCATACCCTCCACCCAAGGGTGAAAAAAACTTTGTTGCATGAGTGAAACACTGTTCCATTCTCGCGCCACGTGTGTTATACTCTGCCGGTCTTGGAAGGAAGACCGCTTGAGACAATAACATTCAACCGTTGAGAAAAGGGGACGAGAAAGAGTGATAAGCACAATGGCTGATACAAAAGGGGGCGCGGATCGCGGCAAAGCGGTCGAAGCGGCGCTCTTAAATATTGAGAAGAAATTTGGCAAGGGATCAATTATGCGTCTGGGCGAGAAGGAAATCTCAGACATACCTGCGATCTCGACGACATCATTGAGTCTGGATGCGGCAATGGGCGTTGGCGGCGTACCGCGCGGGCGCGTCATCGAAATTTTTGGTCCTGAAAGTTCCGGCAAAACCACACTGGCGCTCCACATCGTCGCCGAAGCTCAGAAGGCGGGCGGCGTGGCGGCCTACATTGATGCCGAGCACGCGATGGATGCCGAGTACGCCGGAAAATTGGGCGTCAAAATTGACGACCTGTTGATTTCCCAACCTGATTCGGGCGAGCAGGCTTTGGAGATTACAGAGGCTCTGGTGCGTTCAAACGGCGTTGATGTGATCGTCATTGACTCGGTTGCGGCGCTCGTGCCGCGCGCGGAGTTGGACGGCGAGATGGGCGATAGCCTGCCGGGCTTGCAGGCGCGTCTGATGTCGCAGGCTCTCAGAAAGTTAACGGCCATCGTCTCTTCAAGCAACACCTGCCTGATTTTTATTAATCAGATTCGCGAAAAGATCGGCGTCATGTTCGGCTCGCCGGAGACAACGACGGGTGGTCGCGCTCTGAAGTTTTATTCGTCGCTGCGCGTGGACATCCGTCGCATCGGTGCGATTAAGGATGGCGACCGCGCCGTTGGCAATCGCACGAAGGTTAAGATTGTGAAGAACAAGGTCGCGCCGCCGTTCCGCGACTGTGAGTTCGACATCATGTACGGCGAAGGCATTTCGCGCGAGGGCGACGTGATTGACCTCGGCGTTGTTCATAAAATCGTCGAGAAAAGCGGCGCGTGGTTCTCCTACAGAGGCGAGCGTCTCGGACAGGGGCGCGAGAATTCCAAGCAAACCCTGAAAGATGATCCTTCTCTGCTGCGCCGCATCGAGAATGAAGTCCGCGTGGCGCTCGGTATCCCTAGCCTCCCAGAGACGGAAGGCGATAAGGTTTCGGACACCAAGGCTGACAAGAAGGAATCCGACAAAGCTTCAGCCGCTTCCGATAAGAAGTAAGAGACGGTAGCGAGACTCGACGGACGGTATATAAACTGCCGACGCTTCGCTAAAAGACAGCCAGCCGCCAGTCGTTAATTTCCCTTGAGCGGAAATTCAACGCTGGCGGCTGAACGCTGTCGGAACTTTCAATTTCTCCCTTTTCCTTCTTCTGTGCCCCTTTGCGGCTTAGCATGAGAAAAAGCCCACCCTAAGACGAAAAGGCGCACAGAACCAGCGCGCAAGAGCTTGAGACTTTACAGTTTTTGCCTCTGCGGCGCATAATCCGCGCGGCTTGAGAATAGCTGTTCGACGCATCTCGGAGCGATGAAACCATCAATTCTTATAAAGGGCGGCACGCTCGTCACGATGAATGAGCGAGATTCAATCGTCGTGGGCGACCTGCTTGTGCGCGACGGGCGAATTGCCGCGATAGGGAACGATGTTAGCGGCGCGGCTTCCGTCGACATCACGATTGACGCGCGCGGCTGTGCCGTGCTGCCCGGCTTCGTGCAGACGCACATTCATCTCTGCCAGACGCTCTTTCGCGGTGCGGCTGACGACCTGCAATTGATTGACTGGTTAAAAAAACGTGTCTGGCCGATGGAGGCCGCGCACACGGCGCACTCTACGAGGGCGTCGGCGCGTCTGGGCGTTGCGGAAATGATTCGCGGCGGCACGACCTGCGCGCTCACGATGGAGACGGTGAGCCACACGGAAGAGGCTTTTCGCGTGGTCGAGGAGACGGGTTTTCGCGCGACCCTCGGCAAGTGCATGATGGACAAGGGCAGCGATGTTCCGCACGCATTGCAGGAGGAGGCCAGCGTATCAATCGCGGAGTCGCTCGCGCTGCTCGAAAAGTGGCACGAGAGTGCCGACGGGCGTATTCGTTACTGCTTCGCGCCGCGCTTCGCCGTCAGTTGTACGGATGAACTGCTCAGGAGTGTCGGTCGCCTCGCACGCGAACGCGCTGTGATGGTACACACGCATGCTTCTGAAAACCGGACGGAGATTGAAATGGTCGAAGCCGAAACGGGGATGCGTAATATCAAGTATCTCGATGCGGTCGGCCTGACAGGCTCCCACGTCGCGATGGCGCATTGTGTCCATCTCGACACGGATGAAATTGATTTGCTGGCGCAAACCGGCACACATGTCGTGCATTGCCCTTCATCCAATTTGAAACTGGGTTCAGGCATCGCGCCTGTCGCAGAGATGTTGGAACATGGCGTCTCCGTCTCGCTCGGCGCGGACGGCGCTGCCTGCAACAACAGGCTCGACATGTTCACCGAAATGCGTACCGCCGCGTTGCTGCAAAAGATTACGAAAGGCACGGATGCGCTGCCCGCACGCCGTGTCCTTCGGATGGCAACCTTGGACGGCGCGCGTGCGCTCGGTCTCGAACGCGAGATCGGCAGCCTTGAAATCGGCAAGCGCGCAGACCTCATCATCCTCGACCTCGAACGCCTGCACCTGACGCCCCATCCCGACATCGTCTCCACGGTCGTCTACGCGGCGGAGACGAGCGACGTGCGAACGGTCGTCGTTGACGGGCAAATACTGCTGCGCGATGGCGAGTTGCAAACACTCAACGAAAGAGAAGTCATTGCCGAAGCACAACAGCAAGCCGAAGCATTAGCAGTGCGCGCGCCAGCGAGTTAGAGAAATTTAACTTCAGCCGTCTCCACTGCGATTGGTTAGCGCGAATGTCAGATAGGCGTCCGAGTTTAGGGGCTGGACTGACGGCCATCAATCCGCACAAATTTAAGTTGCGATTTCAATCTCGAATTTAGCTCTGACATCAACTCACAGGAGGCAAAGAATTATGGGGTTCTTCTCAAAACTCAAAAAGGTGGTGGCTGGGGTTGATAAAGGCGCGGCGATAGCTGCCGCGACGCTGCCCGGTAAACCCGGCGCTGTGGCGGGGCAGGTGGGTGAGACGGCAGGCGTCGTGACCGCTATCGTCCAGCAAATTCAATCCAATACGGCGGCAGGAATCGCGCCCGCCGAGGCGCAGAAAAACGCGACGCTGGTCACGGCTGTGGCTGTCGACGACCACGAGCAACGCATTCTCGACTTGGAGAAAACAATCCGAGACTTACAGGGGCTACTATCCAGCCCGCCCCGATAGCCTGCCAGCCCGTGGCTGCTCGCTTCCTTCAGAGCAACTCGCCGCCTCTTGCTGCCAGAGGTGAATTGGCATGCCTGCTAATCTGAGACGATATTGAGTGGGATAGCTAGAAGATTGGGTATGTTGAAAATTTTGGCCTGCTTTTCTGAAGAAAAATGGCTGAAAATGGCTGTGCCAGCTCAGAGGTAGCGATTTGCGGGGGGCGCAATCGGCGTCTGAACTGGCACGGGCGGGTACTAGCGATTTTTAGTCTCGGACGGTTGTCGTGGGACGCGTTGACATTTTTGGGTGTCACCACCATCCTCAACGCGACGGATTATACACCGAGAATGAAAAGTGTCAACCAAATTTTTGTGACCAATTAGACAAAAAACGGAACATCCGCCCATCGGTTGACACAGATACGTTGTCTTCTTATACTTGCCTGCTTTCAGAGCAAAGGTTCGAGGCCAGGTAGCTCAGTTGGTAGAGCACCTGACTGAAAATCAGGGTGTCGGCGGTTCGATTCCGTCCCTGGCCATCAATCAACTCGATAAGATAGGGCGTCCATTCGGGACGCCCTTAGTCTTTTGGTCTGCCAATAGTCTGCTAAACTCAGGCAGATGTGCCGATCTTGCCGTAGAGTAGCATCACAAGTTTTTGAGATGCTGCCTCTTGCATCGTCGGTGTACATGCGAGTAAACATCAAGCGTGAGGGTGATGCTGGCATGTCCATTCACGTCGGCGGCGCTGAATGGGTCGCATGTGCCCTAAATGTTGGTAGGGCGAGAAAGGGGATTCTCCGGTGAGTCTTGCGATCAAGATCAGTCTCTTGGCTTCGGGTCTTTTCCTGCTGGCAGGAATGCTGATTGGTATTGTGAAATACCAGCGAATGCTGACAAGGCCGTCGCATACGGCTCCTGTGTATGTGGACATCGCACATCGCGCGGCATTCCTTTACAGCTTCGCTATGCTCGTCATCGCCAAGCTGCTGGAATACAGTCCGTACTCGGAAAGGGTGCAAGCCGGAGCCGCCGGGCTGGTACTTGTTTTCTTCGTTTTAAGCGTTGCGGGATACCTCGCGCATGGATTGAGAGAGGATACGGACAATATATTTCGCGAGCGTAGTTTTACGACGACATGGTACATGTATATGTTAATCGCGTGTGAAATCGGCGGGCTGTCAATCGTTATTTGGGGCTTCATCTCGACACAAATAATCGGCGGGTAATTGTTCGAGCAGGGTTTTGACCAAAAACGTTTTATGTAAATCCGATAGATTAAGGAGACCTTCCCTTTGAGTACAAAGACTGAAGAAGCAACTCTCATTCTTAAATTGTATGAAACCAGACGCGAGGAGTCTTTCCGTCAGGCGCGAACGTGGTACGCCATCGAGTTTAATCCACAGAGCGCGCAAGATATTATCAACCTGATGCGGAGCGGGCATCCTCAAAGTTCCGCTTACAGGATGGTCACAACGTATTGGGAAATGGCTGCCGCTTTCGTCAACGCCGGGGCGATTGATGTCAAATTATTCCACGCTACGAATACCGAGCACATGGCGACCTTTGCCAAAATCGCACCCTTCATCGCAGAGGTTCGCGCCGCCTTCAGCTTGCCGCTATATCTAGCGGAACTCGAACAACTCACGGCGAGCGCGCCAAACGCTCAAGAGTATTTTGAAAAAATTCGCGGACTCATGAAGCACTGGGGCGAAGTTCACAAACAAAGCCAGCCGGGTTGAAGGTGACGAACCCGCCTAGAGCAAATTCCCGTTGCATGTTTGTCAAGCCTCTCTATCATCGAGCAGCGATAGTCAGAAAGCTTTCTTCTCTCTTTGTGCCTTCAGCGTAAGAATGAGTCTCACGCTGGAGGCGCGAAGAAGCATAAAAGTTGAGCGATTGAAGATTCGGAATTTCAAAACTTCAATGTGTAGGCTCTGATGTGAACTATAGGTGATGCGTTTAGTTGGCGAAGTAACCGCGCCTGCCGCGTGCGACCGCGTCGGCGTGGCGTGGGAGGCGGAGGCGGATTGCGCGCCAACTGCCGTCGCGGCGCTTGTTGGTCGGGCGATATGAGAGGCTATAGACGGTTCCGAGATCGGCGACGACGCGCTCGTAAGCGCCCGCGAGGTCTTGGAGATGTTCGACCTCGTAGAATGCGCCGCCGCCTGCCCCGGCCAGTTCTTCCATGTGGTCGTGTGCGAGGTCGAAAGTTTCCGGTTGGATGTCCAGAGGGCTGAAGGCTTCGTACTCGGTGCTCGTCCAGACCGTATAGAGCACGCCGTCGAATTCCTGCGCGCGATTGTGTACCTCTTCGTAAGTGAGGGTCGAACCCGTCCCGGTGACATTCGGGAGCGTGCTGTCCAGCCCGTCGCTCATCAGGATGATGGCACGGCGGCGCGCGGGGTCAGCCCCACGGCTCATGTAGTCCATACCGAAGGCGAGCGCGTCGTAGAGGCGCGTGTCTCCTTTCGGCGTGGTGATGCGCGCAATCGCGTCGCGCAGGGCGGCGCGGTCGCTCGTCAGCGGCGAGACGACGCTGGTCTCTGTGGCGAAGGCGATGATTGCGATGCGGTCTTGCGGGCGCGTCGAGTTGACGAAGCGTTGCGCTGCCGCACGGATGGTATCCGTCACGCGCGCCGTCGAGCCTGAGAGGTCGAGCAGTAGGAGCAGATCGAAAGGCGCTTCAGCCGACTCGAAGTGTTCGATCTGCTGTTCGACGCCATCCTCGAAAATTTTGAAGTCGTTCGTCGTCAGTCCCACCAATCCACGCCCGCTCGCGCGGTCGACCACAGAGACGTTGAGCGTGACGAGGTCTGAGTCGACGCGCACGACTTCATCTTCGTCAACTTCCTGCGGCGTCTCTGCGGGTTGCGGCGCGCGCTTGATGGTAGGCGTCCCGGTTTCAACTTCTTGCACATCCTTGACGCGAGGTTGCCGCGCGACTCCCGTCGCCGCGCCGCTTTGATTATCGCGCGCAAGAGCCGCGAGACTGATGCGGCCACGCCCGGAAAACAAATTGACGGCATGATTGCCAGCGCCCCAACGTGCTTGAAATTTTCCGTGCCGGACGCGCTCGCCACCGTCCGGCGCGTCAATGCCGTCGGCAAACGCTACCGCGCCGTTCAAAGAATGCGCCGTGACGTTCGCGTCCGGCGGCATGGGTAGCGCGAGACGCAGATTGCCTGAGATGGTTTGCGCGACTAGAGATGCAGGAATGCCGTTGACGCTCAACTCGCCAGCGGAAGTGAAAACTTTCAGACGCGTCTGAGCCGGGACACGCAACTTCAAATCAACGCGCGGAGCGGACGCGGCGGCTGCGCCCTCGACCTTGATTGTTAACAAGCTCTCTGCGCGCACGACGTTGACCGGAAGCTTGCGGCGCGGCGAGCTTTTCTGTCCCTCGATTATCGCGGTCAGAGCGACGTTTTCCCCAGACCAGATTTCAATCTCGACGCTGCCTCGCCGGTTCTCGACCAGCATTTCACCGCTCGCAGGCAAAGCGATGCTCACAAATCCCGCAACGTCTCCGTCGGCGCTCGATTGGCGTGCCACGCCGCCGACGGCGCACGGTAAGAGTGGTAGCAACACGACGAGCATAGCTGCGAAGCGAGCCAGCCACATAGTTTTTCCCGGCTTGTGTTTTAAGAAAGGCACGTCGGTTTGATGCCTCTCCGGCGTCGAGACGGTTGCCGTCAATTAAGAATACGTCTCAAAACTTTCAACGCGGCCTGACGCCGGGGCGGTGCGCTTGCTTTGCGTCTTTGCGCGAAACTTCTTTCTTCTTAGAATCAAAAGTTTCGCGCAAAGGCGAACCGCCAGTACTGTAATTGAAGAAAAGAGCGGCCCGCATGTGCCGAGTCGCCCTTTGGGCTTGTCAGGTGAATGACGCGGGGGAATTCTACGTCGCGCCGGTTATTGAGACTTCGCGGTGCTCTTATTCATTTTTTCCGCGCTCTTACGAATTTTATCGCTGAGAGAAATAATGTCTTCGAGGTCGCGTCTGGCTCTGGCGGCGAGTTGAGGGTCAATGGCCCCTGTGTCGCTGAAGATAGGGTTTTGGGTGAACGATTGAATCAATACATCGAGCGACGCCAGCGCGGGAGTTAGCTGCCCGTCAGCAGGGTCTTTGATGGCCTGACGTTTGTCGTCCTTTTTTCCTTCGGGCAACGTCAGATTAGTTTTGAGGCGCGTCGAGCGTTTTTTAATCTCCGTGGTCGTCTCGGAAATGGATTTGTAGTCGAGCGCGCTTTTTGAAGTGAGAGCTTTGGACATCTCTTCGTCGAGCGCACGTAGGCGCATGAAGTCTTCGTTGACTTGAGCCATCACGTCCTTCGGGTCGTGCTTGCGCTCCGACTCGATCTCAAGAGCGCGCACGCGCTGGTCGGGACTCAGCACGCGGTCGCTATTGACTCCTGATGGAGGCGTCACGGGAGAGTTCTGTTGTGCGTAGAGCGGGATGGCAGAAACGAGGATGAAAGCGGCGGTTATGATAACCACGCGCAGCATTTGATTGACGATATGTGTGCAGCGTTCTCTCATGGCATATCTCCTGAGATATCCGTCTAAAACGGGTGGTTCGGGGAGCACAGTATAAGCAACAGCCTAAAGTTTCGTATGGACTTTTTATGGGACGGAGCAAGCGCGTCGGATAGAGCCGATGAGCGCGCCTGTCAACTTTATCTAATCTCGAACTCGATCCACTGTGCCGTCGTCGCCTGCTTCTCTTTGGCGAGCGTGTCTGTGACGACGACGTGCAGCACGTATTCGCCGGGCGTGAGATTCTCGCCGAGCTTGAGATGGCCGAAGGCGACAAGTCGCTTCGAGTCAGAGGGGCCGGAGATTGAAATCACTTTGCCGCTGAAGACCGGCTTGTTGTCGCGAAACAGGCGCAACTGCGTCTGCAATTGCGGGCGGCGAGTTTGCTTGTCGAGTTGCGCGTTGTAAACCTCGTAGCCGTAATCAATCGTTGTGCCCGGTCGGAAACGGCGCACAGCCGGGCCGGCCTGCGGGTCAACCTCGCCAATCTTGCCTTCCTCCGTGCCCGGCGTCTCGCGCGCCGTGACGGCTGGCGCGCTCGTCAGGGTATTCGTCGCAGCGGAGATCGTCCGTCTAAGTTCGCTGCTGGCGACGTACATGCCTGAGAGTGTGAGACGATTCTTCGTCAGGTTCGGCACTTCGATGAACTGGTTGGCCGCGCCGACGCGCTGCGTGTTCGCGTCGCGCACGGCGATGCGTAACTGAAATGCTCCGGCCTTCTTGACGGGCAAATTGATGCCGAAGATGAGGCCATCGCGCAGCACGTCGTTGTATTCGCTGCCGCGCACGACGACCGTCTCCGTGCGATAGCGTTGGTCAACGGTCGTGCCTTCGGCGTCGAACGTCATCGCCACGACATCCACCGCCGCTTTGTGCGAGCCGTCCGCTTCTTCCGTGAACTTGAGACTCTGCCCGTCGACGTAAATCAGCGAGCGCACGAACGAGCCGTAGGTGGGGTCATTGAGAAAAAGCGACGTGAGGCGCAGGTCAATCGCGCCGGAGGCGAAAGGAGAAGTGATGGCGGCCATTAATTGCTGGCGCGCGGTGTTGCGCACGGGACGCGCCTGTTCATCCGTGATGCCAAAGAAACCTGTGCGCGTGCGAACCGCGAGGCCGGGGCGTTTGACCTTCACTTCTATCTTATTAAAGTGGCGCTGACCGCTGATGGGGTCGAACGTCGCTTCGTCCGGGCGGTAGCCGATCAGGTAATAGCCTCTCTGGTCTTCGAGCACGCGACGGATGCCGAGATTGATGTCGTTATTGTTCTGGACGAAGAAGCCGCCCGTCTGGTCTGCCAGATAATTCAGTCCGCTCTGCGAATTGAGAAAGTCCAGCGTGCGCTCATCGAGGCGTGCCGCCGTCGCGCGTGGGTCAATGCCGGAACGGTTCTGTCCCGTCGGAGACGTGTAGATGCCGGACAACTGATCCTGCGCGCCGAGGTTTAGCGTTTGCAGCCCACGCGCATCAATCGTGTAGATGACGACCGAAGCGCGGTTCGAGAGGTCGGTCAGATGGCGCACGGAATCGAGCAGACGCGAGTTGGTTTGTCCACCGGCCTCGAAGAGCGAAAGACTATCGGACATCAAGACGACCGACTTGCGACCGGGCAATTCGCGCAAGCCGCGAATGATAAAGTTGAGCGCGCCGAGCGTGCCGACCGAAAAAATCTCGTCGCGATATTCCGACACTCTCTGCCGCACGTCTCTCTCGACGTTCTGCTTGTTCACGGGATTGTCCAAGGGCTGACCAAGCTCGCTGCCCGGCACCTGCGGGCGTTTCGCATAAGTGTTGAGCGGCTCGTCTGTAATCGCCGAGAAATAGCCGATGCCTGCGCGCCCCGCCATGTTGAAGCGCACCCGGTCAATCGCGGCGTAGAGCAGACGCTTGTCTGAGGTGAACTGTTGAAGCGCGCCGATGCCTGCCCCCGTCCGTGTGATGGCGACGAGGTCGCCGGGCTGCATCTGCTCGTCCACGAACTTGCGCAACGCATCGCGGACAAAATGCATGCTCTCGAAAGAGAGTCCGAGGTCATCAACGACGAGTGCAATCGTGCGGCGCACCTGTTCGGGTCGCAGGCGCACGGGCGGCGTCAGCATGACGTTTTTCCGCGCCGCTTTTTTATCCGTCTGCGGGATGATGGTCGCCGCGTCGGCGAGCGCGGCGGCTGGCTGCCCGTTCGCCACGTAAGTGAAATTTTTAATCTCTTGTTGTTTGCCGTTCTCGTAAATCTCGAAATCTTCGGGCGTGAGGCTGGTCACCTGCTTGCCGGTACGGTCGGTCACGACGGCATCAATCTGGACGAGATTGGTCGTGATGCGTACCACGTCATCCCGTTCGTCTTCGGCCTGCTGCGGAGATGGCGGAGCCGGCGCGGGTGACTGCTTTTGTTGACTGGCGACCGGCACAAGCAGCGAGAGAACGAGAAGAAGTGCCAGCCAGCTTTGATGCGTCATTTTTAATTCTCCGAGGATTTGGCCTGTGACGGGAAACATGAACGGTCGCGGGAAACTCGGAGGCCAGTATATTAGCTGGTGGTTATTCCATCAACCCCGATTTGTTGGAAAGGCCGGGACTGGAAAACAGGAAATAAGCATAGCCCCAAAGGGGCGAAAGTTTGATAGCTCACGGTGTCAGCCGTGAGC
>CAXTRQ010000068.1:0-28160 GCA_964246705.1 uncultured Pyrinomonadaceae bacterium | reverse complement strand
TGTTTTCGCTTCGGGGCTCTGGATATTTATGTGGCGGGGTGTGGGGGGGTTTTATATCACCCCCAATCGGGCGGGCACGAACGCGCGTTGTGAGCGTGTGAACGACCATGCGAAGCCGAGGCGCGGGGCGAAGTTGTTGAGATCGTTCCGGTAGAGTTTCGCGAGTCCGTTCGACCCGACGGGCAGCAATCCTCCTAGCTCCGGCACAAAGTTCGACAGTCGATTCTGCTCCTCCTCAGGCACGCCATTGAACTCGTAGCGCAACCCGGCGTTGAGGCTCAAGCGCGAGTTGGGTTTCAGGTCGGCCTGCACGAACCAACTGAAGTGATTAAGCGCTATCCTACGCCGGGTGTCTCCGCGCAGGATGCCTGTATCGCCCGCCGGGAAGCCCGCGAGGAAGTCCGCCAGCGGATCGCCCAGCGCCGACCCATCGAAGAATACCCGCCCGCGCGTCCCCGCCTCGTTCAGCGAGTCCGAGAGGATGCGGCGGAAGTCCGCGCCGGTGGTGACGGTTTCCTTGTTGAAGATTTGTATGAAAACGTCTTTCAGTTGCCACGTCGTCGCGGTCTCACGACCGGGCAGGTTGGAGGGTGCGCCGAGCGCGTCGAAGCTCGTGATTTTGATGAAAGGCAGGCCGAGCCTTGCGGGGCCGGTGACGCCCGTCTCCAATCCGATGCTTGCAGGGTTGAAGATGTCATCTTCAGGGGAGAAACGGTACTTGTTTTGTCTGTACGCGAAGTCTAACTCGTTGATGCGGGTTATGGCGAAGGTGGAGGCTAGGGACGCGAACAACGTCTGTTCTCGCCCAGAAAAGTCAGCCCTGAAGCCGGGGAAGAACGACGGGGTAAGCGGGAATAATTGTCCCGACCGTGAGAAATTGTAGCGGAGGAAGGCGGAATGCAAAGTGGTGAATTCATGATCGAGCCTTGTCTGAACCGCGTCGGAGTTGTTAACGGCAGGGGAATTGATGGCCCGGTTGAGAAAATCGCCGGGCCGATCAGGCGGCGGGAAGAGTTTGAGGAGACGACTGCTCAGAGGATTCTCCGGCAGCCCGCTCGCCGCGAGGAGCGCGCGTGCGGAAGCAAGCCGCGACGACGACGGGACTGACATTAACTGCGGGCGGGCATCGAACTCCCGATGCCCTTCGTACCCGCCGAAGAAGAAAGTTCGATTTTCCACGACCGGCCCGCTGACCGTAAACCCGAACTGATGGCCGCGCGTCTGCGACTTCAGCGACTCAAAGAAGTCGCGTGCGTCGAGGCTGGAGTTACGATGGAAATAAAAACCTGAGCCGTGTAGTTCGTTGCTGCCGCGCGTCGTTAAGATGTTAATGACCTCGCCCGGGTCGCGAGCGGTTATCGCCGTGACGGGCTCGGTGATAGTCACTTCCTGAATTGAGCCGAAGGGCAGTTCAGTTCTCCGCCCCACTGCGACGCCGGTGCTGACACCTACGTCATTGTTATTGACGCCGTCAATTTGAAAGTTGGCAGTCCTCCCCTGCTGGCCGCTGATGCCCACTCCGGTATAGTCGGGTGTCGCTTCCCTGCTCCTTGAAATCGTAACCCCGGGTGAAAGCGTGGCGAGGTTGGGGAAGTCACGTTGCGACATAGGCAGTTCTGCGATCTGACGCCCGCTCACGACGGTCGTGTTCAAAGGCAACGACTCGTCAATGGTCGCCGCATCAGCCGTGACAGATACGGTAGTGGTCAATGCCGCTGCCGACAGCGCCACATCTAGGGCGGCGATCTGGGAGGATGTCACGGAAACATCAACCACTTCATATTTCTTGAAACCCGTCGCGACAATTTCCAGCCGGTAAGTACCTTCCGGCACTTCAAGACGGTAAAATCCGTCGTCGTCAGTCGTCGTCGTGCGCAAGACGCCCGTCTGCACATTAAATGCCGTCACTGTGACACCGGCCACCGACAAGCCCACTTCGTCTTCAATCACCCCGTTCAGACCATTTGCGGCCAAGGTTGGGTCGTCAATTCGGAGTTTCTTATTAATCTCAAGCGGGATGATCTCGGCGCGCACGGACGCCTGTTTTTCTCCCCTCTGAAAACCAGCCCGCTTGAAGGTCAGCCGGTAATTGCCGTCATGCAGTTCCGAAAGTTCGTAGCGGCCATTCCCGTCAGTAGTCGCCGACTTCTTCTCCCCGGTCGAAACATTCCGCGCAGTCACTTCGACGCCCCCCACCGGCGTATCGCTCGGGTCAGTAACCTTGCCGTAGACGCTCGGCCTCTGCGGCACGCCTGTCATGCTGATGACAGCTAACCCTGTCAGTAGCACTTTCCAGCCCACGAACCTCATGACGATTATCCTAGTTAGCTAAGATTCTCCGCACCAATGGCCGCGCACGACCTCAGTTTAACCCGGGTGGGTGATCCCGACGCGGTTCAATTCCGCGCCGCACTTAACAGCGCGGTGTGGCGTCAGCCATCACCACAGGTTGGTGGACGAGTAGCGGCCTGAGCGCGGCTTGAGCCGAACAGCCATTTGCGGACGGCGATGGTGATGACGATCAGATACAAAATCAATGTGACGAAATCTACCAATGTCGGGAACAGCTTGACATTCCCGACAATGATCTGGCGAATGCCCCAGAGGGCGGCGATGTAGCCGAGGCTGTTCGTCATGACGGCGCTCGTCTCACCGCGTTGCCAGATGTAAATCAGAAAAAATCCGGCGATAAGGTACAGGATAATGAAGGTCACGACAACGAAGTGATGTCGCATGAAGGTGATGGAGAAGGAGTTCGGTGACGCGCCATCTCCCTCGAACGAGTAGCGGTTGAGGCATCGGTGTGGGACAAGCTCAGTAATCTCGTCCGACACCTGAAGTTTGAGAGGCACTTCGCTTGCATCTTCGTTCTGCTCGATGTCCTTTCTTAATCCGATGTAGAGGTTCATGGTGTATCTCTCGAACGGGTACAGATAAGGATTTGACTTGTAAGGTATTCTGACCTGATGCCACATGCCACCGGGCTGCGGCTTCACGTCCGGATTGAGTGATAGGAGCGATTGGAAGTCGTAATCTTGGGCGTCTCTCTCCATCCCCTTGGAGGCTGATTCAAGCACTAATTCGTCTTTGCCAGCCACGTATTCGGGGACCATCAACTGCGCCTTGATTTCGCCGGCACCGGTGTCAAGTTCCTTGAGAACCAGAAAGGCACTCTTGCCAGCACCCGTATCCCCACAGAGGAGAGTGTCGGGGCCTATGTCCCACCAGAGTGACAGGGAGACGCTGGCCGTCGCCAACACGAGGCAGGCCCAAAAAAGTGTCGTCTTAACTTGATGACTCTTTCCCCGCATCGGCTAACTCCCTTAAGGCACAGCAACAGAGTCGGGTAATCAACCTTGATTCAAAAAGGACGACAGGAGTGGAGGCTTGTAAAAATCCCTCCGCCTGCGATCTGTAACGGGCGGCGTTCGTGGATGCGCGGCAGAATGGCGGGTTCGGGCGAGAGGCCGTTAGGATGCCGTCTGCTGCGCGATGCACCAATGTGACCCGAACCCGGGAGAAGAGAATAAAGACCATCACCACGCAGAGGAAATGCCGGTGTTGCCCCTGTTGACTCCTGAGAGGTCGCGCTTAAGCTTATCTCGGTCGAGGTGGATATTGCTGGAATCTGCCCCCAAAGTGAATATGAAGAGCAGTCAAAGAGTCTTTTTCATAGTCCCTCCAAAGGTCTGACTTGGTTGTGGAAGAACGGCGAGGCGGTGAAATGGCGGCCACACAATTCTGCATACAAGCTGCCGTTATTTAATAGTGCTTCGTGAGTGCCGGTCTCGACGATGTGACCGCCGTCTATCACCAAGACCAGATTGGCATGCCGAACCGTGCTGATGCGATGAGTGATGATGATGCTGGTACGCCCAACCAGCAAGCGCGTGAGTGCTTTTTGAATCAAGGCGTCAGTGCGTGTATCTACGTTGCTTGTGGCTTCGTCGAGTATCAGGATGCGCGGATTCGCCAGCACCGCGCGCGCAAACGAGATGAGTTGACGCTGCCCTCTGCTCAGTGTGCTGCCTCGTTCGCCGAGGACTGTGTCGTAGCCTTGCGGCAACGCGGTGATGAAATCGTGTGCTTCGACGAGACGCGCGGCCTGCACTATTTCCTCACGGGGCGCTCCCACACGGCCATAACCAATATTATCGCTGACCGTGCCGCTGAACAGGAAAGGGTCTTGAGCCACGATAGCAATATGAGCGCGCAAGCTCTCGCGTCTTATCTGGCGCACATCATGACCATCGATTGACACCACACCCTCGGTCACGTCATAAAAGCGCGGGATGAGGTCAGCGACGGTCGTTTTCCCCGCTCCCGTGCGTCCGACGAGCGCGACAGTCTGTCCGGGCTTCACGCTGAAGCTGATATCATGAAGCACGGGCTTTCCCGGCTCATACGCGAAGGTGACATGTTGAAAGTCGAGTTGGCCTTCGAGGTGCGCCGGTTCCAAAGCCCCCGCATCTTCGTCTGATTCCTGTCGCTGTGAGAGAATCGTGAAAATCCGCTCGGCCCCAGCAAGCGACGATTGAAACTGCGCGTAAGCCTGTGAGATTAGCTGAACGGGGCGAAAAAACTGTTGAGCGTAAATGAGGAATGCAGCCAACTGCCCGACCGTCAATCTGTTTTGAACAACCAGATACCCGCCGTACCCGATGACGATGGCAGTCGCCAGAGTACTCAAGACATCAATCGCCGGGGCAAACGCCGAAGTGATTCCGACAGCCTGCACGTTGGCGCTACGGTTGGTGGCGTTGCGCCTGCGGAAGCGCGCCATATTCATCTCAGCGCGGTTGTACGCTCGCGCTTCGCGCATCCCGCTTATCTCCTCTTGCAGGTCGGTAGCAATCTCGCCTGCGGTTTCGCGCGTCCGCCGAAATGCAACGCGCGCGCGCCTCGTGAACAGAGAAGTCGTCAGGATCATCATTGGGATGACCGTGAAGCTGGCCAGCGCCAAATTCATGTTGAGCGCTAGTAGCGCACAGATGATGCCTGTAAGACTGAAAAACGAGATTATGATTTGTATTAAGCCCTGCGAAAAAAATTGGCTCAGAGTCCCAACATCATTTATCACGCGGCTCATTAGGTCGCCGATGGGGTGACGGTCGAAGTAGCTGATCGGGAGCCGCTGGAATTTATCGAAAAGGTGCATGCGCAAACCGGCGAGGACGCGCTGCCCAATCATACCGAAACGATAAAACTGCTCGCGCCCAGCCAGCGCGCCGATGATGTAGACAAGCAGTAGGAGCAGCATCATCTGCCCCAGACCGCTTCGATCCCCACGCAACACGTGACGGTCAATGGCATAGCCGATGAGCCACGGCGCTGCCGCCTGCGCGCCCGTGTTAATGAGAGTGAAGGCCGTGGCCAGCGCGATCTGCCGTCTGAACGGCGATAATTCACGTAGTAAGCGACGCACCGCGACACCGTGATTCCGCGCGGTGTCGTCCGGCTCTTGGCTGGCAATGGCCTCAATGCTCGGTGTCATAGCTCGCTTCTGGAAACTCCGCCGCGCCTGCTCTGTAGCAGTTGATCGTCGGCAGGGATAGGTGGTTCGTGCGCCGGAAAAAGTTGCGAGGTCAAGATGTCATTATAGAGTGGGCATACACTCAGCAACTCTTCGTGTGTGCCCTGTGCGACGACCTGACCCTCATTCATCAAGAAGATAATGTCGGCATCGCGTACGGTGCTGACGCGATGAGCAATAACCAGCGAGGTACGCCGCTGGTCGCGCATCAAGTGGTCGAGCGAATCAAGGATCGCCGCCTCCGTCTCGGCGTCAACCGCCGAAGTGCTGTCGTCGAGAATTAAGAGGCGTGGAGCCATAAGAAGAGCGCGGGCGATAGCGATGCGTTGGCGCTGACCGCCGGAAAGGCCGACGCCACGCTCACCAATAATCGTGTCATAGCCCTTCGGCAGTGTGCGTATGAACTCGTCCGCTTGGGCGTCGCGGGCCGCCTGCTCGACCTCCACCAACGTCGCCTCCGGCCTGCCGTAGGCGATGTTATCACGCACGGAACCACTAAAGAGTAGGGTTTCTTGAAGCACAACCGCGATCTGACGGCGCAGACTCTCCAGCGTGACCTCACGCACGTCGTGGCCGTCCACCAGTACGCTGCCCGCCGTCACATCATAGAAACGCGGAAGCAAGTTCAAGAGAGTGCTTTTACCGGAGCCGGTCGATCCTAGAATAGCGGCGATTTGTCCCGGCTCGACTACCAGATTTATGTGACGCAGAACCTCTTGTTCACTCCCCGGATAGCGAAAGTGCACGTCTTTAAACTCGACGCGCCCGATGACACGCGGGAGCGTGCGGGCATCAGGCGCATCATAAATCTCAATGGGTGCGTCGAGTACGTCGAAGATGCGCGAGGCGGAGACGGACGCCTGTGTGAGGGCAGCCGTTAGGAGGCCGAGTGTCAGGATAGGGAATAGCAGAAAACCGAGATAGCTATTGAAGGCGACCAATTCGCCGACCGTCATACGCGCTCCGATAACCTGCAAGCCGCCGTACCAGACGACCCCCAACATGCCCAGATTGACGAAAAAGAAGGCCAGCGGGAAAGTGTTGGAGAGCGAGCGCGCGACTACCACATTTTGGGCTGCGAGTGCATCGTTAGCCTCGCCGTAACGGGTTGCTTCAAAATTCTCACGTCCGTAGGCGCGAATGACGCGCAACCCGGTCAGTGACTCTTGCAATAAGCTATTCAGGCGTTCGAGCATCTGCTGTATCTGTCCGAACAGCGGGCCAGCGCGACGCACAAAACCGACGAGGAGCAAGAAGACTACCGGCACGGTCGCCAGCGCGATAATAGTCAGTTTCCAGTTCATACTGAAGAGGATAATCGTGCTTCCTATCAGCATGACGAGCGAGGCGACTAGCTGAAGTATAACGGATCCCGCGAACATGCGAACCATCTCGACATCATTGGTGTGGCGTGTCAGCAGTTGCCCCGTGTGCGCCCGCTCAAAGTAACTGAAGCCGAGCCGCTGCGTATGCGCGAAGAGCGCTTCCCGTAAGTCGTAGGCGACGCCCTGCGATGCACGCTCGGTGAGAAATTCTTGCAGAAAGGTAAAGACACCGCGTCCTACGGCGATTGCCGTGATCCCGCCGACGGCGACTAGCAGGGCACTGAATTGTCTTTGCGTGATGCCTGAGTCTATGGCATGGCGAATCAACTGCGGCACGGTGAGGTTGGCCGCCGATACGAGTAACATCGAGACAGCCGCGCCCAACATGTTGCCTAGGTGTGGGCATAAAAAGCCGAGGGCGCGCCGCAATGCCGTGCCCGGCTGTGTCAGTTCGCTACCGCCTTTCATCTTTTCGACTGACTCGCACGCCACGACGCTCTGACCGTCAGCGATAATTCGCACGGCAGATGCCAAATGAATGGACGCGGGAAGCACGCGCTTGAGAGCGACCAGCGCAGAGACCACTTGCTCCGAAATATGGCTTGCCGGAGCAATGAGTTACACAAGAGAGGCACGCACCTGAAGCCCTGACAGTTTACCTTCGACCTCGTCACGGTCTTCGGCCTCGGGGTTCAAGCGAAGATATGTTTGGAGATCGGATGCAGCCTCAGCGAAATGCTCTAGGTCAATTAGCGCGATGGCGCGATTCTGATAGAGGTCGGCTGTCTGCGGAGATAGCGCAATAGCTCGATTCAAGTCGTCGTGCGCCCGCGCGAGGTCGCCGATCTCGTAATACAGGACGGCGCGATTGGAGAGGACGAGTGGCTGATCGGGGTCTGTAGCGAGAGCCGTCGAATAGTCCGCCAGTGCCTCATCGAACTGGCCTCGCGATTCCAACGCCTGAGCGCGGCCCAACAGAGCAAGTCCCTGCGTTGGAACAAGATCGAGCGAAACTGAATAAGCTTCTATCGCTTCGTCCAACTTGCCAAGCAATTGGTAGCACTGCCCGAGATTCGCCAGCACTTCAGGGTAAGGCGGACTCAACTCAATCGCCTTCAAAAAATCTTCCAAAGCCTGATCCAAGTTCCCCAGTTTGAGATACACACTCCCGCGCTCGTTGTAATATTCAGAGTAGTTGGGATCCATCTCCATTGCCGCGGTGTAATAGGTGATTGCGTCCTCCAACTGGCCCGTGAACGTATATACTTGAGCAATGTTGTATTGAAGCACGGAGCGGTGGAGCCTGTGCTGGTCAGGACGTAAGTGCTCATCGAGCAATTTGCCAGCTACCCGGCAAAGCTCAATGGCTTCTTCAGGTCTCTTCTGCCGATGACGGACGAGTGCCAGACCGTTCATCATGAAGGCGGTATAAAAGCACCTTTCCTCCGGCGGGAGTTCCGTCTGGGTGATGTCCTTCAACCCCTGCTCCAGATAGGCTGAAGCCTTGTCGAAGTCCAGTGCAGGAAGGTAGCGCGCGTACAGCATCCCCATCACGTAGTACACCTTGACCCTTTCATTCAGATGCTTGATTTTTGCCATGGCCTCGTCAGTTATAATCTGGTAGGCGTGCGCGCTGTCGCCGACCGCAACGTAGCAACCGAAAAGATTGCCGACGAGATTCCATCTCACCGTCTCATTCTCGCCGCACAAGCTGTCCAAGTGGGTCGAGACGGGAACGCTGTATCTTAAAGCGTCTTCGTAAAAGCCGTAGTGATTGTTGAGACCAAGCGCCCGCGCCTGCCACATCAACGCGCGTTCGGGCCGCCCCCCTAACGAGTTGTAGCGAATCAACTGTGGCAGATACATTGTAATCGCCGTTAGTTCGGGACCCACCCGTTCTTCAAGCTCTTCCGCCAGACGCAATGCCTCCGAAGCATCAGGCGGAGTGGGGCTGTCCGACGGCAGATTCAGACGCACGGCGGAACCTACATGTTCACGCTCGAAGCGACGTACAGCGTCCTCGCCCGCGTCCGGAGCTGTGGCAATCAGGAGTGTCAGTTGTAACTGCTGGCCACGACGCCGCATCAGTTCGTTGAAGAAGCGCGTAGCCATCGCTCCTGCGCGGTCGTAATGGTCGCACGCGATGACCCACGGGCCGCCGCCCGAAAGACGATGCCACTCGACGAGCAGATTAACGAGGCCATGTACGACCCGGTACGCTCTGTCAATCGGGTAGTTACGCACCTTCTCATGCATCGGCGCTGTTTCCGTCAGCGGATGACGCACAGGTATCTTGCCCCACAGATAAGGCAGCGCAATGGTCAGTTCATAACCGTGTTTGATAATTAAGTGAGGCGCAGTCTCTTCAAGCCGGGGCAGTATGTCCTCTAACATATCCTTAATGCCGGACCACACGCCGCCCTCTTCAAAGTCGCATGACAAGAGCCATGTCGTCGCGCCGTTAGCCTCCGCCTCATGTAGCCATTGCTGCAACACAGCCCGACGGGAGGAACCCGCCTCGGCCTCCAACAAAATAACGCGTGTAGGAGTGCCGGATGAAATAGTAGGCATTTGTTGCTGCCAGTTCATAAATCTGTCCCTTCACTGTCGGATTGGATTAATTCAGGAGTACAAGTGAAAAGTGCTTGGAGCCGAGCCGCCCCAGTTGCAGTCTTCAACGTGCTCTGGGGTTGATTCTATAGACGTTCAGATTGTTGGGTTGGCATGGTGTCACCGACTTCCGGAGAGGCTGGTGACACCACCCCAATTGTGTCAACTAGAAAGGCAAACACATCCACCAAGGATAAGGGGCTGCCGTGGTCTTGAGTGTATCGACTTTGCGAATGTCAAATTTTTTCATGGGAGTAATCTCCTTTCTATAGGATGTTAGAGCGCTTCACCAATGAGCTTGGATTGGCCATCCTGTGCGGATTGCCGTGTCAGCGATAACATAAATCCAGAGCGCTGACCTAAGCTGACTGATATGTAAGCCGTTGAACCTGACTATGAACGGATGAGGTTCAGGTAAAGAAACGAGTTTGCTGTCGAAACCTAGTGCACGGAGATACGCGTGAGAAACTGAAGAGGGTTACGCGCCTCAGAATTATTTATCCAATATTATATTAGGCATCATGAGAACATTCACAGCTAGAGTATGAGAAGACCCGGAGCGGTTATCCGATCTCCTTTACAAGCTCATTACCCTTTGTCATATAGGGAATGTAATACGGTAGTGAGACGGTACAAAATGCTCTTCTGGGTCTGAGATTCCGCAATGAGGTTGATTAATGTAAAAACATCTAACATAACTAGCGCAGCAATTCACCTTACATGCGGGCATATCCCGTTGTCAAGAAATTTTTAGACACTGTATTGCCACAGCTAAAATATCAGGAGATTGCCCCCCTGCTCTTGCGTGAGTTTGGAATTTTTCCATCAGCCATCATTCTGCTCCAATGGCTGCTGGAATGGGCCGAATTTTAACACGCAGTCTGCTCTAGTTTTCAGGGACGTGTCACGTCAAACTCAGCGTTTACACCAGAATTGTTTTGAAAAAAAGAGTCTGTAGCAAATCACTCATCAAGTGATTTGCTACAGACTCTTTTGTTGGTGCTCACATGAGAGGTGTTACTCGACGACAGTCAATGGCGGTGTTATCCCTTAGCGGATTCCTCCATCTTCTTCCTCAAACTGAGTGGCCGCATGTCTGTCCAGACCTCTTTGATGTACGCTAGACATTCAGCCTTAGACCCGCTTTTCCCGGCATCCTTCCAGCCGAGCGCATTCTCACGGTCGGCAGGCCAGATTGAGTATTGTTCCTCGTGATTGACGACCACCTTGTATAATGTATTGTCTTCCTTTTCTTCCATGTTGCACGTCTCCTTAGGTGTTGGTGTTTGAATTTTGCCTTCTAAGCTGGACTTTATCCATTTCTGATCTTTGAAAACAAAACGGAAGGCCGGGTCGCCCGACATCTTCGGCGTAAAGTGAGCCGAATTCCGACTCGAAGCGACCTAATTACATTGAAAGGAATCAGCAAACTTCTCAGGTTTGGGCTTATGCAAGGCAGACCATTGTGAAAGCGGTTCCAACGTACGGGTCAGATTTAAATATCAGCGGGCTCTCAGAAAAATTATTAATGACTCTATATAAAATTTTATAGAGTGAGAATTATCATTTAAATGTAATGTAAATTAGTTGACAGCCTCTCAAAACCGTATATGATTAATTTGCCTAAATACTAAGTTGTCGAGGCACTCATCATGGTATTAAATAATCGCCACGCACATCCACTAAATAATAAGTATTGAAGGGTTTCAGCCTCCAATAGCTTCTGAAGGTCTCCTCCTTGCGTTAAAAACTTCCGTTCCAGAATATTTTGATTGTGAGATAGATACTGGAGGATAGATTTGGAAAATTCTCCTATTGCTATTTGCAGATAGCAACAGAGATATGTAGACAACACAACGCTGCTAGTCGCAGAAGAGATAGCGCCCAAACAGCGCGCATCTTGGTGCAAACGCAGCGATTACTCAAGTGCTGCACTTGAAGGGGCAGTGTTTGGCGTAGGATGGAAGCAGACCGGATTACCCTACTTAATTACACAAATAAACCTTTTTCCTAATTCATTAAACCCCCTTTAAGACATATAGCGGCGGCGGCGTCTTTGGCATTTCTTCGGAGTAATCCGAAAAGATGTAGGAATCTCACTTCCAGTTATTTATAGCTGCACGGCGGCACATGGAGACAATCAAATGCAGACGGGAAATATCTTTGACGTTCCTCGATGGTATGCGATTCACACCAAACCCAAACAAGAAGATAGGGCTGACAGCAATCTGAGCGCATGGAGAATTCGGACCTTTAATCCAAAGATCAGGGAGCGGCGTCATAGTTTCACACAGGGTCATCCTACTTATGGAACCAAGCCCTTATTCCACCGATACATCTTCGCCCACTTTAAGGCGAGCGAGCTACTGCATAAGATCTGTTTCACGAGGGGAGTTCTGAGCGTCGTCAGCTTTGGTGGGAATCCAATTCCTATTGATGACGAAATCATCGAATTCTTCCAGTCGCGCATCGGCCCGGGCGGCTTTATTAAAATCGGGGACGACCTGCTACCGGGCGATAAGGTAATTATCAGCGGCGGCCATCTCAAGGATTTGGCCGGAATTTTTGAGGGCAATCTCAAAGACCGCGACCGCGTCGCCATTCTGCTCACAACAATCAGCTATCAGGGACGGGTGATGATTGAAAGAGAAAGGGTACGGAAAGTTAGCTAGAGAGAGTCAATCGCGCTCCGTTCGCGCCGATAGTCTCAGATGCGGTTTTTACTGTTACGACGAGTAGGTTCAATTACTGTTTTGCACCTGTTCTCTGATTAGCTCCGCCTCCGACTCTTCGCCTATCAAATTCGTTGTCTCTCCGAGCACGACGCGAACCGTGTGCCGCGCTCCGTCGTCTACGAGCGGGATGTCGTTGGTTGACTGGGGTTCGCCATCCAATTCAATGCTCACGACGCCGCGACTGACACCGAAGGGGTTTTCCACCTCAATGTGATAACGAGTCGAGCGATAGCGATAGTCGATGCTGTACTCACGCCAGTCCGGCGGGATGCAAGGCTCGATGCGGAGGGACGCGCTGCACAGTTGAAAGCCGAGTATGAATTCCAATCCGGCACGATACATCCATGCGGCGGAACCCGTGTACCAAGTCCAGCCGCCGCGCCCAGTGTGTGGCCAGACTGCATAAACGTCAGCGGCCACAACGTACGGCTCAACTTGGTACTTGCACACTCCGGCAGGTGTCGCGGCATGATTAATCGGATTAAGGAGCGCGAATAGTTCACCCGCGCGTTTGCCGTCGCCGACCAGCGCGTAGGCGATGAGCGTCCATAACGCGGCGTGCGTATACTGCCCGCCGTTTTCGCGCACGCCCGGCACGTAGCCTTTGACATATCCGGGTTCGAGCTGGCTCTTATCGAAGGGCGGCGTAAAGAGCATGACGAGCCGGTCGTGGTCGCGGATCAGTCGCTCCTCGACGGCCGCCAGCGCGCGTAGAGCGCGCTCAGGGTCGGCGGCGCGTGAGATGATACCCCACGATTGAGCGATGGAGTCAATCTGGCAATCCTCGTTTTGCACAGAGCCGAGCGGCGTGCCGTCGTCGAAGTAAGCGCGACGATACCAGTCGCCATCCCATGCATTCTCTTCCAGCGCAATCTTCAGCTTCTCCATGTGCGCGCGGTAGGTTGCGGCGCGTTTCCGGTCGCCCCGCAGGTCACAAATAGGCGCGAACCAGTCGAGCGTGTTGTAGAGAAACCAGCCGACCCAGACGCTTTCTCCCATTCCCTTGTGACCGATGCGGTTCATGCCGTCGTTCCAATCGCCTGAGCCCATCAGAGGCAATCCATGTGAGCCGAGGGCGAGGCTGCGGTCGAGCGTCCGCGCGCAATGTTCGTAAATGCTGGCGGATTCTTTCGAGATAGCGGGCTGCGTGTAGGAATCGTCCTGCTCGGGTTCGAGCAACGGCGCTTCGATAAACGGCGCAACTTCGTCGAGGATTGAAGAGTCGCCTGTCTTGCCGATGTAAAAAGCAGCGACGTAAGGCATCCAGAGCAAGTCGTCTGAGAAGCGCGTGCGAACCCCGCGCCCCGTCGGACGATGCCACCAATGCTGCACATCGCCCTCTCTAAACTGGCGTTTGGCGGCGCGCACAATCTGTGCGCGTGCGATATACGGCCTCGAGTAAATGAGCGCCATCACGTCTTGCAACTGATCTCGGAAACCGTATGCTCCGCCTGATTGATAGAGGGAGGAACGCGCCCAGAGGCGACAGGCGAGCGTCTGGTAGAGCAGCCACCGATTCATCATCGTGTTCATCGCCGCATCGGGAGTTTGCACTTCGACGCTCCCGAGAATCGCATTCCAATGCGCCTGCACCTTCTCGAACGTCTCTTCGGGCGCGTGCGTTCGTGTGAAACGCGCGATGATGTCGAGAGCCTCTTCTTCGTTTGCGCCTTGCCCGAGAAGAAAAACGAATTCGCGCTCTTCACCCGGCTCAAGCTCACAGACGGTTTGGATGGCGGCGCAGGGGTCGATCCCGGCCCCATCGCGGCCCGCCAGCCGCGCGCGTCGCAACGCGGCCGGAGTATCGAGCGAGCCGTTACGCCCGAGGAATTCTTTACAATCACAGGTCATGCTTGCGACTTGCTCACGCGTCGCGGCGAAGGCGACGCGGTGCGCAAATTCGTTATTGTGGGGATTGCGCGCCAAAATCGTACCGCGTTCCGGGTTGGCCTTTGTAATAATGTAAGGAGCCGTCACGCCGCGATGCGCTCCGAGAATCAGTTCGTTGAAGCTGGTCACAGAGATGTGCCGCCGCCGGTCGGTCTGGTTACGCAAACGCAGGACAGAGATTTTCACAGGCGCATCGAGCGGAACGAATAACTGAAGTTCTTGAACGATGCCGTGACTCGTATGCTCGAAGATGGTATAGCCCTGCCCATGACGGATGACGTAAGGTTCGGGTTCGCGGATAGGAAGCGGCGTCGGCGTCCATATCGTCCCACTCTCTTCGTCGCGCAAGTAAAGAACCTCGCCGGGCTGGTCGCTGATGGCATCGTTTGCCCATGGCGTTAGACGGTTCTCGCGGCTGTTGGCAGACCAAGCGTAACCGCCGCCCGACTCGGTCACGATAAAGCCGAAGTCGTGCTCATTGGCGATCACGTTTGCCCATGGCGCAGGCGTCCACTGACCTTCGCCGAGTAGGATGATGTATTCCCGACCGCCGTCACGAAAACCACCGAGACCATTAAAGAACGTCAGTTCGGGCAACGCGACCGGGGACTGGGGATAGGAACGCGAGGGCGCGCGGGGGACGAAAGCCCCGGGCAGTTCTTCAACTTCGGAGGGCTTACGCAGGAGTTGCTCTTCGAGCGTGCCGTCTCCGGCGACGACGACGGCGCGGGCGACTGTCTGGAAAAGAATGCGGTCAGACTCCGGCATGAGGTCTGCACGGAGAAGGAACACGCCGCCACGCTTGTCCTGCATGAATTGCGAGGCGCATGTGCGAATTTGAAGTTGCAACTCATCTTGAAGCGTTTGCGCATAACTCGCGGGCTGGTCGTCGAGAATTAGAAGTTCAAACTGAAGCCCTTTCATCCGTAGGTATTCATGACTGCGCAGCATTTGCCGCACCAAGTCAAGTTGCGATATGTCGTCGACGCGCAGGAGCACGATTGGCAGGTCGCCGCCGATGCCGTAAGGCCAGAGAGCCGTCTGCGATTTTTCGTTAAGGGCGAGAACTTGCGGTCGCGGGCGCAAGCTCGGGTCAGAGTAGAGCATGCGACCTGCGAGTCTTTGAAAGAGATGCGCCTCTTCCGCACTGGTGTTGTGCTGGCGCATATCAGCCTGCGACCTGACCCATGCTTCACGCTCCTCCCGCTCGAAGATTACATGGTCGCGGAACTTGCGGGTTAGACGCAGCGCCTCTTCGCGCGTCGGCGCAACGCCGGTCACAAACATGAGCGAAGCCGTCTGGTTCGGTTGCAGGCGCACGCATCGGCGCAAGCTGAACACAGGGTCAAGCACCGTGTCGACATTATTTGACAGCGCGCGACCTTCCATCATTGCATTAGGATTCAAAGGCGTGCGCCCACGCCCGAGAAACCGATTGCGATGCGTCTCATACTGCGTCGCGCCGACGCTCTCGCCCTCAATCCTGACAAGGTGAAATCCCCAGATCGGCGCGTCCCCGTTCGATTGCGGGCGACGACTTGCGAGCAGCGCGTCGTCTTCGCGGATGAATTCCATTTCGATGAAGAGATTGCTGAACGCCAGGTGTGAAATGTCAGCCGCTTGGGGTGTCAGGACGACCTCGGCGTAGCTCGTAACCTCAATCTCGCGCACGCGCGTGGATTGATTCGTCAACGTGAGACGGCGAATTTCGGCGGCGTCTTCCGGCGCAACGATAATCTCAGTATGCGTCTGAATCCCTTCGTCGCTGCGCCTGATTTCGACCTTGCCCTCGGAAAACGTCGCTTCATAAAAGGCCGGGCGGCGACGGGTCGGCTGGAAACCGGCAGACCAGACAGCATCGCTGCCGGTATCACGTAGATAATAGAAAGCGCCGTAGTTGTCGCGCGTCACGTCCTCGCGCCAGCGTGTGACGGCGATCTCTCCCGACTGCGAATAACCGCCCCCGGCGCTCGTCACCATTACGGCATACGTACCGTTTGAGAGTATCTGCGTGCGCGGCGTCGGCAAATCCGTGGTTCCGATAGTTCCCGACGCGTGGCCGACAATAGTGCGCACAGTGCGACCTAAAAGAAGCTCTTCGGCGCGCGGTCGTATCGCCGGAACGGCGCGCGGGATGCGCTCTTGCAGGAGCAATTCCGTCGCCCGCACGCGCATCTCCGCATGAAAGCGCCGCCGCATGGCATGGTTGTTGAGAACGTTATCGAGCGCGACTAAAATCATGCCCTGATGATGCGCCATATAGACACGCACAATCGCGCGGCGCTGATCTTGCAGCAGACGCTCTGGTGTGTAATCAATTGACTCGTAAAATCCGTAGCGTGCGAGCGCACCCTCTCGACTGAGATGTTCGATGTTGGCGAGCGCGGATTGGGGCGCGACCATCGCGGCCAGTATCGTCGCATACGGCGCAACGACGAGGTCTTCACTCAAACCCCTTTTGAGTCCCAGACCCGGAACGCCGAACGCGCCGTACTGGTAATTCATATGCAGGTCGCGCGCACAAAACGACGACTCGCTGATACCCCACGGCACGCCCCGCTCGCCGCCATATTCGATATGTCTCTCGACGACCGCCTTGCGGGTTTGATCCAGCAACGTCCCTTCGTAGTTGCGCATGACGAGGAGCGGCATCAGGTACTCGAACATCGAGGCGCTCCATGAAATGAGGGCTTGGCTGGCATTCACGGGTGTAAATTTTCGCCCGAGATGGAACCAGTGTTCCTGCGGCACATCGCCTTTGGCGATGGCAATAAAACTGGCCAGCAGCGACTCGGATGCAAATAGATCATAATGAACGGCGTCGGCGCGTCCGCTCGATGAGTTGTAACCGAGGTGAAAGAGTTTCCGATCTTCATCGAAGAGGAATGCGAAATCCATTCTTTCAAAAATATCCTCGCATCGCTGCGCGAGCCGGGTCAGGCCGGATAGCAGTTCACACGCCGCCGTCGCGCCATCTTCGACGAGACTGGTCAACGCTCTGAGTCGAGCGAGCGCGGGCGGCGGATTGAGCGTCGTCGGCTGCGCCGTCGTTTTCTCTGCCTCTCCGCTAAGCCCTGCGAGTTGCACGAGCGCAGCGTCGTAAACTTCTTTCATGTACGTCAGGCTTCCCACCTGATCGAGCGTGCGTAGCAATTGCTGCCACTGCGCCTCAATGCCGGGAGAATGAATCTCAACCGAAGGATACCCCGCAAGCGAAGCGCTCCACGGAGCGATTAATCGCAAGTCGCGCCTACACTCTTTTAACTGTCGCAGCAACGCGTTCGTCCAGCAGCGCACCTCTGCAAATTGCTCGATGCCGTGCTCGATTTCGTGGCCTTCGAGAATGTTTTCAATGATGCAGGCGTGTGCGTCGAGTGTCTCGATAAGCTCGCTCCACGCGCTCCAAGTCACGGGCGGCACGCACTCCACAGCCCGCGCACATGCCGCAACCTCTTCTTTCAATCGCTGCGCAGTGTCTGCTTTCATGTGCTGATAGGCATCGTTAAGGCGGGAGGCTCCGTCACGGAGAACGGTGATTGTGTCTGAGAGACCTGCGAGGGTGCGTTCGTTGAGAAGCGGAATGTCGGGCAACCCAATGCAGCCCTGTTTAACTGCGAGCAGATGCCCGGCCAGATTACCACTATCGACGGTCGAAATATACTGCGGTACAAGCGGGTCGAGTGTGCGTGTATTGTACCAGTTAAAGAAGTGGCCTCGATATTTTTGCAGCTTGTCGAGCGTGTCTAGGGTGCGTTCGAGACGTTCGACCACTTCTAATGTTCCGGCGTATCCAAGATCGTGAGCGGCGACGGTCGAAAGCAACAGCAGCCCGATATTGGTCGGCGAAGTGCGATGTGCGACGGTGGGGCGTGGGTCTTCCTGGAAATTATCCGGCGTCAGCCAGTGGTCTTCTTCTCCGACTAGAGTTTCAAAGAAGCCCCACGTGCGGCGCGCAATCAGACGCATGTCGCATGCCTGCGCGTCCGTCAGCTGTTTCGACTCGGCGACCCGCTGGCGGCTGACACGGTACATAATGAGAGGCGAGAGCGTCCATGCGAGAAGGAACGGCGCGGCCACCGGCAACGCTTCAGGTCGCGTCAGGAGTATGAGCAGAGCGCAGCCGGGCGCGAGCAACGCGGTCGGCCACATGAAGCGAAACAGAGTGGCGAGAGTTTGCGCGCCGTCCTGCTCCACCTGCGCCGCCGTCATCCATTCGAGCAGATGACGGTGAGAGATGAACCTGCGGTAGAGCGTCCGCGCGATGGCGTCGGTTTTCAGGTAAGCCTGATGCGCGAGATACGTGCTGACGAGGAGAGTCTGCGCGATGTTAGTCCGCATATCTTCCGACACGCTTTGCAAATGCCTCTTGAGAGGAATGCGGCGCGGGAATCTGAGGAGACTTGTCGCCAGCGGCGCAAGGACGTTGAACGCAAGCGAGAACAGCATGAAGAGCGTCCAGAGCAGTGGAGAGCCGGGCACGAACGTCCAGACCGCAAGCAGCCAGACGAGAATGCTCTGCGCGACAAGACTGCGCCGCAGGTTATCCAAAATCTTCCAACGAGAAATCAGCGGCAGAGAGTTGCGCAGACTCTCGCCCTGCGCCCCCGGCACGCGCGGCAAAATCCACTGCGCGATTTGCCAGTCGCCGCGTACCCAGCGATGCTGGCGTTTCGCATAACTTTTATATTGAGCAGGGAATTCATCTAGCAGTTCGATGTCTGTGACTAGCGCGCAGCGAGCATAGAGTCCTTCAAAGAGGTCGTGGCTAAGAACCGTGTTGTCAGGAACGCGTCCTTCAAGCGCAGTTTCAAAAACATCTACGTCGTAGAGTCCTTTGCCCGTGTAGTTGCCCTCCGCGAAGATGTCCTGATAAACATCGGACGAGGTTGTATAGGCATCAACTCCGGCTTGGCCGCAGAAGATGGACGCGAAACGCGAGCGTGAAGAGCTTTCCAGTGTGACGCTGATGTGTGGTTGGAGGATGCCGTAGCCTTTGACGACGCGTCCTGCGGCGCGGTCGTATTGGGGGCGGTTGAGAGGATGCAGGGCGACGCCTGCGAGCCAGCGAGCAGCATCACGCGGCAAATGGGTGTCGCTGTCGAGCGTCAGGACGTAGCGCACCGAAGACAGGAAAGAAGCGTCCGTCGAAGTGTAGGTGAAGCTTGTGTCGTTTGCGCCGCGAAGCAGGCGGTTGAACTCGTGAAGCTTGCCGCGCTTGCGTTCCCAGCCCATCCACTTCAACTCGCAACTGTTCCATTGTCGCTGTCGGTGAAACAGGTGAAAGCGTGCTTCGTTATCGGACGGATGGCGCGCGTTCAAACTCTCGATGCCCTTGACCGCTCTCTCAAGAATCGCCGCATCATCGGGCGCATGCTTGGCGTGTGCATCGCTGAAATCCCCGAGCAGCGCGAAGTAGAGATGCTCATCCGTGTTTGCGAGATAGCTGACCTCAAGCTTTTCGAGCAGTTCTTCGACCGTCTCTTCGCACGTCAGCAGCGTCGGCACGACGACCATCGTGCGCGCCTCCGCCGGGAGGCCGGAAGAGGTGTTGATTTTGGACAGCAGCCGCGGCCTGAGAAGATGCGTCAACCCCCAGTTCATAAGATTCAAGGCGAGGTCGCTGGCCGGGATGATTGTGAGAATGATGAAGACGAGAAGCGTCAGCCAACCCGCGCCGGCAGAAGCGGCGTAAGATGCGAGTGCGGCGACAATAAGGACGGTCAACAGCTTGAGCATGCCGAGGTAGAAGAGCGTCGGGTGACGCAGCACAGCGCGGCTCAGGCGCTCGCTGAGCGGCGCGCTGTAAGCGAAAGCCTTTTCCAGTTCGACGACTCCTTCGTCAACCAGATAATAGCCGACGTGCGCGCGCGCGATATCCTGCGGGTCTGCGTCCTGCGCCTGCGCGGCGAGCAGCACGCACCGTTTCGCAACGTCGGTTTCAGGAGTTCGTGTGCGTTTGCTGATGCGCTCAATAGCATGCCGGTAGCGGTCGCGCGAGGCGAAGTCCATTAACCAGTAAACTTGCGCGGGGTCTTGGCCGAGAACGGGGTCAACCAGACTGATGCTCTCGAAGAAGTCGCGCCAGTTATAAGTCGAAAGCAGGCGCATGCTGGTGATGACGTTGCCGACCATCATTTGCGAAGCGGCCTGCCGCTGATGCTCAAGGGTGGTGATGAGTTCGATGTTTTGGCCGTCTCGTTGCAGACGGTCTTCCAACCAGTTGAACACCGGCACGAACACCGGGTCTTGCTCGCGCAAGCGTTGCGTGAGTTGCGCGACGAAGGCGGGGGCGAGCCGCGCGCGCTTGCCGAGTTGTTCTGTCAGCAGAGACATGAGAGCGGCGGGCTGATGCTCGGCGGTTTTCAGCAGCTTGCCCGCGAGTTCATCCCCCTCTTCGCGCTCGACGCGCTCGACGACGGTTCGTGCGGCGAGTCGTCGGAGATTTTCGACGAGCACCACGCGGAGAGTGATGGAGACAGCCCATAGTTCGCCGATGGTCAGAGGCATCACGCGCTGGTAGGCGCTGATGAAACGCTTGATGGTTTCAGGTTCGAGATGGCTGTCGGTATGGGCGACGAGCGCGAGCGCGGCGGCATAGATGCGTGGATAGCCGGCGAGCGCACCGTCTCTGAGTTTCGGCAGTTCATGGTAAAACGTGCTCGGCAGGTCTTCGCGGATTTCCCGCAGTTGATCTTCGACGATGTGAAAATTGTCAACCAGCCACTCGGCGGCTGGTGAGATCGTGCGACCGTTGTGGATGGCGTCGGCAAGCTCGCGGTAGGCGGCGAGCAATTGCCGTCCGTTCTCTTCCAGATGAGGCAACAGCGCACGGCCGCGCTGCGGCTTTTCAGTCACGCGATGTTCGGCGACCAGCGCACAGGCGTACTGCTCAAGTCGCTCGACGCTAAGCAGTTCTTCACGAATCGGCTCCTCGTCGTTCGTCTGCCTGCCACGCTTCAGCTTCTCAAAGACTCCTGCAAATAAAGCTTCCATAATGTTTTTTGAGCCGCAAACCTTGCTAGGAGGAGGCTCAACTCCTTTAAAGCGATAATGCCGGGTTTACTGTCTGACCGTTGCTAGATAAGAGTTCGACGGCGGTCTTCGACGTTCTTTTAACGATGTGGTGAACGCACCGTGCATGTGAGATACTGGCATTGATTCTGAAGACGCGTTCGCCGTGATGAGCGACTTCCAGCACCTCATCAGCTTCAAACTCTACAGAGACTTGCTAATCCGTTAACTTTCGTACCATGGAGGACTAAAGAGTGATCGTTGCAATCACGGGAGCGGGTGGTTTTATCGGTAGTCATATCGTCGAAGCCCTTCTAAGGGATAAACACAAGGTGCGCGCACTGGTGCGCTACAACGGTCGGGGCCGTCGCGGACATCTGGACAGTCTGAAGCCAGAGCTTAGAGATGAAATTGAGATCGTTGCGGGGGATGTCTGCGACCCTTACATCGTGAGAGATTTGGTCGCCGAATGTGAGATCGTTATTCACCTTGCAGCGTTAATCGGCATTCCGTATTCCTACCACGCTCCGTCATCCTACGTCACCACCAACATTATGGGCACGCTCAACATCCTCGAAGCCTGTCGGCAGGCGAAAGTTCAGCGTCTAATCGTCACTTCGACGAGTGAAGTTTACGGGACAGCGCGGTATAAACCGATTGACGAGGCGCATCCTTTGCAAGGCCAGTCTCCTTATTCGGCCAGCAAAATCGCCGCCGACAAGCTGGCCGAATCCTACTTTTGCAGCTTCGATCTTCCGGTCGTAATCCTTCGTCCCTTCAACACCTATGGCCCGCGTCAGAGCGCGCGTGCCGTAATTCCGACCATCATCACGCAGGCACTAAAGGGCGACCGGGAGATACGTCTGGGAAACCTCGAAACCCGGCGCGACTTGACCTTCATCGAAGATACGGCACGGGCGTTTGTGCTCGCCGCGCAGGCTCCGAACATCAACGGCGAAACGATTCATTTCGGGCAGGGGCAGGATATTAGTATCGGCGAACTCGCGCGGCGATGTCTCGAAATAGTCGGAAGCGATGCGGAGATCGTGAGCGTCAGCGAGCGTCAAAGGCCGGAGAAGAGCGAAGTCGGCGTGTTGCTATGCGACCCTTCACGCGCACGGCTTCTCCTTGGATGGGAGCCGGAAGTAAAGCTTGACGAAGGCTTGCAGCGCACGGTCGCTTACCTTCGGGAGCACCTCAAGCAGTATCGTTCAGAGGAATACATCCTATGAGCAACGAGCCTTCACACGAACGAGAGTCGAGCGGGGCTGCCGCCGGTTTACGTGCGATTATTTTGGCTGGCGGAAAGGGGACACGACTGCTCCCTTTCAGCATCAACTTTCCCAAGCCGCTCGTGCCGCTCGGCGACACGCCCGTTCTCAAAGTTCTCATCAACCGCCTCGTCCGCTACGGCATCATCGACATCACGCTGTCGCTCGGCCACCTCGCCGAACTGATCAAGGCTTACTTCGACCAACATCAGAGCCTGCTCAAACAGATAAACCTGCGTTATGTCGTTGAAGAAAAGCCAATCGGGACGGCTGGCTCGCTCTCGCTCGTCCCGGACTTGCGCGAAACCTTCCTCGTGATGAACGGCGACCTATTGACCAATCTGGATTTCAACGCGCTCGTCGAGTTTCACCGTGCGCAGGGGGCGATGCTCACGATTGCGACCCATGCGCGCCATTTTAAGGTTGACCTCGGGATTATCGAGTTCGACGCGCAGAGCCGGATCACGAATTATCTTGAGAAACCGGAATCTACCTATTACGTCAGCATGGGCATCTATGTGTACGAGCCGACGGTGCTTAGGCACATCCCGCACGGTCAATATATTGATTTTCCAGACATCGTTCTGAAGTTGCTTGAGCACGGCGAGAAAGTTTGCGCTTACCAGAGCGACTGCCTCTGGCTCGACATCGGTCGGCCTGATGATTACGCGAGGGCGCAGGAAATGTTTGCGGAAAAGAGAGAGGCTTTCGATCTCGTCTGAATTTACGACTTGTACAGCCAGCGACCGAGTTCCGCGAGGCTCGGCTCTTTTCCATAGAGCAACATCGCCAGCCTGAAGATTTTAGCCGCCGCTCGACGCAGCAACCAGATCGTAGCGAGCAACAATCCGAGCGCGACGACAACTTCCCATGCCGCCACTTCTGTCACAACCAGCCGCGCCGAAAGCACCGCCGGAGAGGTGACGGGAAACATCCCGAGCGCCTTCATCATCGTGCTGTCCGGGTTACTCAATCCTGAGATGGTGACGGTGACGGGCAGAAACGGCAGGAACATGATGATGCTTCGGGAAGAGTTGTTCGGGTCGTCGACAGTCGCGGCGATGGCGGCGAAGAAACAGTTCCAGAAGAGAATCCCCAGCAGCGCGAGCACGAGCAGCAAAACTATCATCAAAGGGTTAGCAAGCGGCAACAACTGCGTCAGATCGAAACCGGCGAGCCACCACACGAAACCGCCCACCAATAGCGAGAAGCTGCCGTAAACCAGTATGAGCGCCAGACCGATGGCCGAGATGCCGAGAATCTTTCCGTCCATCCACGTCTGCGGCGAGATTGCCGAAATAATCTGCTCCGTCACCCGCAGATGTTTTTCGCCCGTGATGGCTGTGAACTGATACTGATAACAAGCGAAGACGGCCAAAATCATCAGGCACACGAAAGCCCCTGCGTACACTTTCTCAATTCGGCTCGACGGCTTGCTGCCGGCTTCGTGATAACTCGTTGCGATGGCAAACGGCGCGACCACAGTCTCAAATTGCTTCGCTCCCAAATTCAATTCCGCGAGCCGTGCCTGACGGCGCGCAGCGGATAAAAGATTGCCGAGTTGATTCACCCAGACTTGATCCCTGTAGGTGATGAGTTCTCCGCCGTCGGTGCTTTTGATTATCAACAGCCCGTCGAGTTCTCGCCGCCCGACGCTCTCGCGTAAAGCGGTTTCCTCTTGAGCCTGCGCGAATCTGAAGTCGAATCCTGAATCGGGCGCAGCATCGAGCCGCAGCAAACCGGCGTTGATAACGGCAATCTTCGGCTTACCAGCCGCGCCGCGCTGCGTGAACCACATGGCCGCGCCGAGCAACGCCGTGATGAATGCCAGAATCAGCAGAGTGACGATAATATCCTTGAGCTTAAAAAACCTGCGGAATTCCCACCGCGCAACTTCCAACATAAGCCGCTGATTGCTCACGTGTTCACCTCCATAACGTCTCCCGTCACTTCTTCGACCCGGAGGATTTCAGCCGTGTCCGCGCCCACGGCCTGCACGTATATTTCGTGTAGGCTGATGCGTTCCGTCTGCACGTCGATGATTTCCATCGCCGTGCCCGCCGTCACCAGCAAGTCGCTCAGCGACGCTCCGTGCTTGATGAGCAGCGTCACTTCATCGGGCGCGGTCTGCTTCACGCTCTCGATTGCCGTGTGTCCCTGAAAGACAGAAAGGTTCGGCAGCCGTCTCGTGCGTAGTGTCAATTTATTAGCCCACCGCGCCCGTTCCCGAATCTCTTCCAACGAGCCATAAAGAACCGCCCGCCCTCTGTTCACCAACAGCAGGCGGGCGGCGAGCCTTTCCACCAGTTGCATCTGGTGCGCGCTGAGGAGGATCGTCGCACCTTCATCTCGCAACTGGCGAATCAGCACCGAGAAGAGTTCCTGATTGATGGGATCAAGCCCGGAAAACGGCTCGTCGAGAATCAAAAACCGGGGACGGTGAAGGACGGCGGAGATAAACTGAATTTTTTGTTGATTACCCTTTGAAAGCGCGTCCATCTTATCCCCGGCGCGCGCCTTCAGGTCTAGACGCTCAAGCCATTGGAGGGCTGCCGCGTGCGCTTCCTTACGTTGCATCCCCCTGATCGTCCCCATGTAGACGAGTGTGCGAAGAATGGGAACGTCTTTGTACAGCCCGCGCTCTTCGGGTAAGTAGCCGAGTTCGGAAGGCGGCGGCGAAGGCTCTCCCGCATCCGACAGCGAGTAACGAATGACGCCGCTATCCGGACGGATGATTCCCATGAGCATCCGCACCGTCGTTGTTTTCCCTGCCCCGTTCGGCCCAAGCAGCGCGAAGATTTCCCCTTCTCCGACCTCGAACGAAAGCCGGTTGACGGCCTTCACGAAGGCGAACTCTTTTTCGACCGCATCAACCTCTAACACGTTTTTCATCATACGAATGCTCGCTGAATAAAAGATAAGGAATCCTCTTCAATTCAACCTTAAGGCAGCCTGCTCGCTAATTGCGAGAGTTGCCTTGCGACTGCCTGAAGAATTACGCCTTCGGAGGTGTGCACGAAGAAATGGTCGCCGGGTAGCATCCGCAGAGAGAAAGCGCCGCTCGTAAGCTCTTCCCAAGGTTCAAGCACCTCGCGGCTCACGCCCACGTCATCGAGTCCTCCGAAGACCATCATCGGACACTCTAACGGCGTGTCGGGCTGGTATCGGTATGTCTGGCAAATCTGGAAGTCTGTGCGAAGGAGCGGCAGCAGCAGTTGCATCAATTCGGGATGTTCGAGCACTTCCGTAGGAGTTCCCTTCAGACGGAGCAGTTCTTCGATAAACTCTTTCTCCGGAAGATTGTAAGTAATCGGGTCGGTGTCTGGAATCTGTGGCGCGCGCCGCCCTGAGATGAAAAGCTGGACGGGCGACAGGCCATGCTCTCTCCGCAACTTGCGCGCCAGTTCAAAGCTAATCATCGCGCCCATGCTATGGCCGAAGAAGGCGAAAGGCTTTTCCATAAATGGCAGCAGATGCACCGCGAGATCATTCACCAAAGCGGCCAGGCTCGTGTATGACTGTTCTCTCATGCGCGAGCCTCGTCCGGGCAAATGCACCGGGCAGACGTTGACGGAGACGGGCATTGTGTCCGCCCAGTTGCGATAAATGTTCGCCGAGCCGCCCGCATACGGAAAGCAAAACAGTGTGATTTTTTCAAGCGGGCTGCGGCGTGAACTGGCGAGCCAGGGTGTTATTGTTGCTTGTCTTATCATTCTCTTGAAACCTCTTGTTGCATGATGAGCAGGTCGCCGCTACCGAAGGCGACCCCGAGAGCATCCGCGATACAGGCTTCCATGTCGTCATCGCGCAGGGAGCGCCCGTCGTGCGCCGTCTTTACAGGAAGAGTTCTTTTTGAACGTAGAGCCTTTCAGCCGGGATGCCTCGACTTGTGCATTCCTCGATCAGTCTGGACGAGTCCACGATGGGTCTCGATTGCTCCGTGTAACGAATCGAAGTCAGGAACGTGAGCCACGGCTCCTGTCCCATCGCGTAGACGTAGACGGCTTGCGGTTTGAGAAGATCGACAATGCTGATCGCCTTCTCGTAATTCGAGCCGTTCAAACGTCTCGACTGGTCGTTCTTCCTCGCCAGAGGTTGCGTTAAGAGCGCCCCATACAGCCAAGACATCGGCGCGCCGTCGCATTCCATTCCCAGAAACAGCACCTCTACGTCGCCGAACAACTCGTGTAGATGTTCGTAGAGTTCGGGTTCGATATTGTTCGAGTCGGCAGCCAGAAGAATCGACTTGCCCTTGACCTCGATTCGATAGGCCACCTTTGCGCGGATGTTCAGGTCAGCATGCTCACCCAAAAACGGCAGTCCCGTAATCGTGCCTCCGGCGATCTTGATGCTCTCTAAATCGTCTATCTCCGACACGTTATCAAAACCTGTCGTGCGCATTATCAATTTCAGAGATGGGTCTATCCGGTCGCTGCCTGAACCCTTCGGAACGATTAGATGCTTGATTTTATGTCGCAGTTGAAGAAGCGTCTCAAACATCAGGTGATCCGCGTGGTTGTGCGTGATGACAACATAGTCGATTGTCTCGGGAAGATCGCCGTGGATGTAGCGGTCTATCCCGCTGTCATCTTTATAGCTGATTACGGGGTCGCTTAAAATGCTGACTTCATCCGTTTCAATCAAGATGCTGGCGTGACCGAAATAACGAATTCGCACGCCCTCACCTTCATATCGCGGAGGCGGCGCGGGCACTTCTTCCGTGAAAAACGACCTGAACAACTCTTCGCTTTCATTGCTGAGGTTCAACGTCTCTCTGATGTATTCGTAGCTTTGCGGTACAAACTTCATTTTGAACAACTCATCCAGCCCCTCGAAGTTGAATGGCACGTCGAGAAACACTCGGTCGTCGGTTTCCAATCGCGGAGTGCTGAAAACGAACGAGCGATTATCGCTTTCACGCCGCGACAGCGCGATACTTTGCGATGAGGGGTTATAGTATTTGCTCGTATAAAGAAGACCTTCGATAAAACGAATCGAAGGATTGTTGTGTAAATCGTAAACCAACTCGACATACCCCTTTAAAATCTCAGGGACTTTCCGGTAGAGACTTTCCAGAGAGTCGCCGTTGGCCTCTGCGCTCAAAGTTTGGTCGAGGGTCTTGATGGCGTTGGCAAACGCAAGCATGTGCGATTGATTCTGCGTAGTTTTCTCAACCAGCTTTTTGATGTCGCCCACCTTGCCCGCATCGTAGTTGATGAAAGGGCCGCCGAGCATCGCCGGATTTTTGAGCGCCGCCATGTGAACCTGCGGGGCTGAGATGAACGATTGCATGATTTTCATGTGCGAATTGGCGATGAACATCGACGCTGACGCGGGTGGTATCAGAAAGGCTGTCGCGTACCATTGATTGAACAACGGCTCGACCAGAATGTTCTGTCTGAAATAAACTTTAGGGCTTGTCATATATCTCACCTTGATGAAAAGAAGGCTGCGGCTCGGCAACCCATGTCATGTTTTTTTGACGACGAATTACCTGAAAGATAGAATTAACGCTTAAAATACGCCCCCACAGATTTCACTAAACCGGACGCGACGAAGGCAAGCATGCCAGCCCCGCACGAGCCGGCGGTTACTCTCCAAATTTAACGCAGGCTTCCTGCCGTCGGCCATAATCTATATATCCCTCTTCGTAATCTGTTTGAAGAGATTCTCGAAATCTCTCTGGCTCAACTCGGCGTCGGGGAAGTTTGAAAGATTCAGCGAACCCATCTCATCTTCGGATAAGATTTGTAAACTGGACAGACGCGCATCCGGCTCCGCTACT
>CAXTRQ010000067.1:0-28192 GCA_964246705.1 uncultured Pyrinomonadaceae bacterium | reverse complement strand
TTGATGAATCTGCCCATAATGCAGATAGATTACTATATTTTTGGCGCAGTACTTACTGGCAGAAGATGACAAAGCAGTTGAAATTCACGGCTCGCTTTGTCCGGGAGCACTTACCGCTGCCACGTCTCAGAATGTTCAAGTGGCCGATGACTTCTCAAAAGTGATAAGCGGTCAGGGCCGATTTTTATTGACATCTAATACATGTGAGACTAATTTCTAACTGTTTTCACCCTGGTTTGAGGCGGACACTACGCTATGTTGCTGAGACGAGAATCAAGCCCAGTCGGTTTGTCCGAACCGACAATCGAGCTAGAAGGTTCATAAGGTTTATGCGGTTTTCCTCACTCTAAAAGTCCTGTTACAGATTTCCTTGCCACTCTGGAGACAGGCAGACCAAAAGGATAGCTCTTACGGTGCTTCGAGTTCGAAGCAAGTAAAGTCTCACATCATGCCCGATAATTTGCCCAGCAATGATTGAGCAGTAATGCTGAGAACGATACTCCTCGCGCACTCATGACACAGGGGTTTAACCCGACAGGTAAGCTCTAAACTTAAACCAGATCAAACAGGTTTCATAAGGGGCAGTTTCTCCCTCACCTCAATGGTGCGTAGGTGTCGTGCTCTTAACTTCCCATCGGATGCTCACGTTGCCTTCGGGAGAAGTCGCTGTGTTTGTTGAATTTCCGGTTAGGAGCTAGCAAGAAATGAGTTCACCGTTTTTGGTTGCCGCGCTGTCGCGGCAGGACGGATCGGAAGCGGACGGCATTCATCTGCTGTGGACGGCCCCCCCGGCAGCCGGTTACTCTGTCGAAGGTTTCGACATTCAACGGCGACTTTCGAGCGGACGGGGAGAGCGCGTCTGTTACACGCTGACGCCCGAAGATTTGCAACGACTCCACCGCGACCTGCGGCTGGAGACATCTCTCTTTTTTCTCGGACTGCGGCGCACGAAGTGTCCTGAGTTCCCGCCCGAAGCGCCGGACGAGCCCGCCGAAGAAAAAGAGACCTCGCTGTTCCCAACTCGCCAGTGTGTCGAATTCGGGACGCTCGCGCGGGAAGCGAAATCGAACCCGCGCGAGGAGAGGGGCATCAAGTTTCGCGTCCACGGCGCGGGCGGTAGGCCACTGAAGAGGAGTGCGGTTAAAAGTGTGGGCGAGGTGGCCGGACTCGATTGCGGCTCCTGCCTCCTGATAGACCTGCCCGCCCCGGCGCAGTCCGTCGAACTGCGGCTAGCACACTTCTCCGAGCCGCCGAAAGTCGAAGCCTTCGACGCGAATGAGAAACGCGTCGCCGTCAAGAACGTCACCAAGAAGAGTACCATCAAAAGCACGCGCGAAGGGACGCGAACCGACGCGCCGCAAACTTTCAAACTGACGGGCAAATCAATCACTCGCGTGGCAGTCACCGCGCCGCGTCAAGAAACACTGCTGCTGGCTTGGCACAAAAAGTTTGTATTAACCGCAAGATATTGTGCGTGGCTTATCTTGTTCGCTCAACATATCCACACTTTTTTGACTTTTTGTGCCAAGCCACTGCTGCTCTCCTTCTGTTACGACATCCGGCAGCGCGTCGAGGATGAGACGCAACTCGGAGCGCCTTCCAACTTTGCCCGGCCAGAATCCCCTTCGCTCGGGTTAGCGGCCCCCACCTCCTTCGCCGCCATCGCCGTGCCGCCGACGACGGGCGAGCCGATGTGTGTGGTCTACGACGCTGACCTGCGCGGGTCGCACCAATTTGCCAGCGTCACGATGGACGGGCCGCAAATGCTGGCGATCGCCCTGCGGGAGGGCAAGGCGGTCGACACGCGGTTCGTTCAGGACGCGTCGGGGACGCAGCATGCGGTCTTTGAGAACCGCGCCGTCGACCAAATCCTGATGTACGTGCCGCGTCTCGCCAGCAGCGTTATGATCTGCGTTGACATCCCGCAGCCGGAGGTGGACGAGAGGAATTGGGCCACCGTCCCCTTCATCGCAAAGGGCATCCAAATGCCGCTCGTCAAGGTGAACGGCGCGCTGGCGTCCGCGGCCGACGAGAAGAGTTTGGCCGCGTCGCGCCTGCTGCCCGGTGAGAGCTTTGACGGGGCGGATTTCCAGCGCGTTACCGACACGCTGAACGAGACGGCGAAAAACCCGTTCCTCGCCTCGCCGGTGCTGTTCACGACACTGACGCGCGAGCGGACGCAAGACCCGTTCGTAGAGCTTCGGGGCTGGCCTTACGGCATGTCTCTGCTGGCAGTCGCCGCATGGAGACGGATGCTCGGTTTCGGCTACTTGGACGAAGGGCGCGGCCTAAAGCCGGGCGAGAGGTACGACTATCGCGTCACGGGCCACTTCCGCCGGCGCGACGTGCACGAGCAGCTGTATGGTTTCCACACCGTCCCCGTGGGAACAACTCTCCCCGCTTCGTTTCATCTGGGCGATCTGCTCTTCAACAGCTTCATGCCTTCGCTGGTCGGAATCTTCACCGGGCCGGAGGCGACGGAGTTGCGCGCGACGGGGCGCAAGGGCATCGCCCTCAGGCCGCGCCTCGGGTTGCGCAGCCTCGAAATCTCTTTCCCGACGCCGGTCAAGCAGGTCGTGCTGGAGTTCGAGACGAGCGCAGACCACTCGCTCAGTTACAGCGCGCGAACGACGGACGATCTGCTGGGCCTGAGCAGCAGCATCTTCACGGACATCGTGCCCCGCTTGCCGCGCGTCACGCTCGATTTCCCTGAACCCGTCGACAAAATCACGCTCGAAGGGACCGCCTTCCTCTACGGCGTGCGCTTTGTCACCGCGCCGCCGGGCGGCGGCCCGTACTCGCCGGACACGGTCGTCAACCTCTCGGCCGTGATCCATAACGTGGGCTACGAGCGGACGGACCCGCCCCCGTCTCCGCCGTTCTTAGGGACGCTCAACCTGCAACAGCCCGTCATCACGGGCGATCCGGAACTCAGCACCAAGACCGCGCCCAACTCGCTCGGCTTCCGCCAGTTGTGGATACCGCCGCCAGCAGGCGGCTCCGCGTGGCCGACGCCGTGGCCGTCCGACCTCAGCGCGTTCCCGCCTTTCGACGTGATCGGCTTTTACCTCGAACGTCGCCGCGTGGACACGGGCGAGCCGTTCGTCGAATTGGACGGCGGGAAGGAGCCGCGACTGCACTTCGGCAGCCGCAGTAGCCGCCAGGATCCCATCCAACTCTATCCCGGCGTGGACATGCTCAGGGTCTACCCGGAAGGGGCCAAGGTCGAGCCCCCGATCCCCATCTTCATGGAGAACGAGGACGTGCTGGTCAGCATGTCCAAGGGTGGGCCGCCGCCCGGCAGCCTCTTCCAATACCGCGTCTTCTCGGTGGACGCCATCGGGCGGCCTTCGGCCACCCCGACGCTCGGCTCCACGGTTCAACTGCGTAAGCACAGCCCACCACCGCAGCCCGTCGGCCCGGTCAAGGAGCCGCCGGCTGGCGTTATCGTTCCCCCCGGCGTGCGCGCGCGCGTCCTACAGAAGTCCGACCCGAACCTCTCGGCGGACGACCAAACTCTCCTCGCCGCCAACAACAACGCCGTCGTGCTCGAATGGGGCTGGACGGAGCAGGAGCGCCAGCGCGACCCCTTCGCCAAGAACTTCCGCGTCTACTGGCAGCCCGTGCCGCCCGATACGGTGGAGGGCTCGCTGGTCGGGGTGGCGTCACTCGTCTCCGGGCTTTACGAGATGAGCGCGAATATGAATCAGCCGATCCAAGCCAACGCGTTGAAGGGGCGCTACATTCGGGCCGGAGGCGACCCGTTCAAGGTCGCGTCGAATACGGCCGGCCAGGCCATCACGATTCGTTTTGAGCCGTCGGTGCTGAAGCCGTCAGCGGTCCCCGCCGCCGCAGACTTCGAGACTCACCCGGCGTTCGGCGGAGCACAGCAGCGCCCCTCGGCCTGGCCTGAGCGCACGGCCATCATCCCGATTACGAGTGCCGAGGATTACCGCTTCATCTTCGCCAACCGCCTGACTCTCGACGCGGCACACGCGCGCGCACGCGTCTGGGTCGGCGTCAGCGCCGCGGACGACCAAGCGTACATTCCCGACGAAGTGCCTTCGGGGCGTCCCAACGGTAACCAGCCCGGCAACGAGAGCAGCATCGCGGCCGTCTCGGCGCAGGCGCGCTACCTCGGCCAGCCCGTCTTCACCGTTCCCCCGCCTCTGCCGAACGTGCCCGAAAAGGTCGCGGACGAAGTGCCGGGCGAGACGGTGACGGTCACGCTCAATCTTCCGGCGCTGCTCCCGACGGTCACGATTCCGTCCGGGCACAGAATCGTGCTCGAACGCCTCGGCGCGGACCTGCTCGTACAGATGATCTCAGCGCGCAATGACGACAAGATCGGCGTGGCGCTGCCCGACGGTGCGACCACCAGTTACGCGCTCGGCAACCCGAGCGACCAAGCCGCGCTCCTAGCCCAGATTCGGACGAGCACGCCGGGGCGCGTCGAGGGGCGTTTTCTGATGGACCTAATGCTGCGCTTGCAGACGGGCTTCACGGCGCAGCTCGAAAAGTTGTGGCAGTCGGTGCTGAGCGCCCCCGCGCCTTTCGGCACGGTGACGGACACGCTGCCCAACAAGGCTGAGCGTTACATCCACCGCATCCGAATCGTTGACGCTGCCGGCCACACTTCGGCGGGGGCGGCCATCGTGCCGCAGTTCGTTCGCGTCCCGTCACTACGCTCGCCGGCCGCGCCCGAAATCGAGATGGACAACAGCCAGACCAACACCCTCACGTTGGAGTCGCGCGTCCACGATCAGTTCGACATGAAGTGGCTGCTCGTCTTCGCGCACACGGAGGACGCGACCGTCCCGGCGGACGACACCATTCTGGTGAAACCGGAACTGCTGCGCATCCCCAACCGCCGCGACCTCTACCCGACCGACGGTATCCGTCTGCGGCTGCACGACGGCTCGCTGCTCGTGCCCACTGCATTCGACCTGACGACGACCGGCACTGTCGAGACGCCTGACCGCGTGCTCTCGCTGCCTATCTTGGGCGGCCACGATAAACGTGTTTCCGTCTGGGCGGCGGCGATGACGCGCGACGGCATCACGTCGCGCTTTACGGGGCCGCGCACAGCCGTCACCGGGCCGCCGCCGCTGGTCGTCCCGACGTTGGCCGTCACGGCCGGGACCAACGAAGACCAGGCCGGTTGGACGGCCATGACCGTTCCGGCCGAGATGGCGATTGAGCGGACCCTCGACGACGGGACGACATGGATGCGGGTTTCGCCTTGGCTGCCGGAGACGACCAACCCGCGCGCCTTCAAGATTCCATCCACCGGCCTCGGCGCGCGCAAGTACCGGCTCGTGCTGCGCGGCAGCCGCGACCGACGCGCGACGGGGACGCCCGTGACTGTTCCGTAAAAGGAGTCAACATCTCATGCCTGCTTTTGTTTCGCCAATCTCCAACCCGGCCTCGTGGACCTTAGCCGCCGAGCCCGAGGTGGCTATCCCCGAGGGACTGCGCTACGCGGGCTACAAGCTGCGCGGCCTGCGCGCCACGCGCAACGCCCCCGCCGATGTCGTCATGCCGGCGCAAGGCATCCTGCGCAAAGCGACCGACAGCGGAGGCAAGGTCTTTGTGGAGGTGCAGGTCAATCCCTTCGCGGCGCGGCGCACGGTAGCGGCGCTGCCATGGGGCGCGCCGACTTTCTACATGGTCTTCGATCTGGGGACAGGGCCGACCTTCACCGATGGCTTCAGCGCGCCCGCCTCCGAAGTGCTCGCCTCGGTCATGGCGGTGACTATCGTGATGATGGGGCAGACGCGTTTGTCGCTCGACCCCGTTCTCTGGTCGAGTCAGATTACGCAGGCCATCAACGACACGGGGGGCGACGTCACGGGTTGGCAGCCATTCGCCACCGCGCTGGCGAGCGCGCCCATGAACACGGGCGTCACCGCGCCGATGCTCCTGCTCGACCACGCCGGGCGCGCGCCCACATCCGGCAGCGTTGATCTCGTCTACGGCCCGAACGGCGCGGAGACGATTCATCACTTGACGCTCGATGCGGCCGACGGCGGCGACTTGCAGCGCACCGTCGCGCGTATGCACGCGACCGACAATTCCATCCCGGTCAACCTCTGGGGCAGCGGCGCGACATCGCTACGCATCCGCCCCATCTTCACCAACCCCTTCGACGCGCAATTGGTCAAAGTCGAAGACCACGCGACGGCCGCCAACGAGATGACCATCACGCCGGGACTGCACCACATCTCCTACACGAACCTGCACGACTGGTTCGCCGCCCAGTTCGCTACGCCACTCTCCGGCGACTCTCTGGCGCGCTTCACGCGCGGCAACAAGGTGACACCGCTGATTAACGGCCCGGCTTTCTTCGATGACCTCTTCCGCCAGCTCAACGCGGCTCGCGTCCCCGGCGGCGGATTCCATCTCGCCGGGTGGTCAATGGACCCGACCACGGAGATGACCAAGCGGCGCGCGACAGACCCGTCCGATCTCCCCTTGACGTTGAAGCAAGCGGCCCAACTCATCGGGGCCGCAGGGGGGAAGAGTCGCTTCCTGCCCGCGCAGTTCATCCAGCTCGCTGACGGCGATTCGCTGGAGTTGGTCGTGATTCTGACTTTCGAGGTGATCGTCTACGGCGTCTTGGTTATGAACGCCGCCGGCGTCTCGTTCGTGCGCAGCGACCTTGGGGGAGTTATCATCCTGATGGCGCTGACCATCGGCGTCCCGATTTACGTCTCGCGCATCGTCGCCGCGGGGGGCCGCCCGTTCGAGCAGAACAAGAGCGCCGTTGACGAGCTCAACCCCTTAATGAACAGCAGCAGCCGCTTCTCGCCTTACCCGGCGACGATTGATGACAACACGGTGTCGCCGCCGGTCTCGGACTTTCCCTTCAACGCCATCGCCAAAGGAACCCGTCACTGGGGCGTCTACCATCAGAAACTTTCAATCGTCAAGACCGCCACTGGTCACGTCGCCTATTGCGGCGGGATGGACGTGAATCCGGGCCGGCTCGACGACTTCAACCACCTCAGCCCGGCCCCGTTCTACGACCTACACGCCCGCGTCGAAGGGCCGGCCGTGCGCGACTTGGCGCTGACGTTCGAGCAGCGCTGGCAGCGCGACGGGGGCGGCGTCGGCCTCGCCTTTCCGACGCCGCCCGCCATGTCGCTCGGCACGCCCGGCACGGACATCGTGCAGGTGGCGCGCACCTACTTCGCGCCCGCAGATGCGTCGCGCCGCCTCAACTTCGCCCCGAGCGGCGACCGAACCATCGCCGACACGATGCTCAAGGCTATCAAGTCCGCGCAGGAGTTCATTTACCTCGAAGACCAGTACTTCACGCCGCCCAAGGAGTATCGGGACGCGCTGCTCGACAAGGTCCCGAAATTGCGCAAGCTCATCGTCGCCATGCCGGGACTGACCGACCAGCCCTTCGGCGAGACAGTGCGCACGGGTTTCATCGCCGACCTGCGCGCCAAGGACCCCGGCGGGACCATCGTCCGCATAGGCTACCCGCGCCGCCGCTTCACGGTCCCGGGCAACGACCTGCGCGCCTCCTCCGGCAAGTGTGTGCTCGGCGAAGACCTACCGGCGGGCGCGGGCACTAATCCGACCATCGTTCTCGGCCCCAAGGCGCGCGTGCCCAACCCGCCTTTCTGGGTGGCGGTCGAGGGCGAGCTGATGTGGGTTTACGACGAATCAACGGATCCCGCGCCGGACACGAACTCGCAGCGAATGAAGATTGATCGCGGCCTCGATACGAGACTGGTGAAGGGCGGTTCCACGCCTGCGGGGGCCTCGGTGCGGGAACACAAGAAAGGCGCGGCGGCGACGGTCGTGCAACTCGCGGGCATCTACGTGCACGCCAAGACGATGATCGTAGACGACACGTTTCTCTGCATCGGCTCGGCAAATCTCAACCGCCGCGGCCTCTTCTACGACGGCGAGGCGAACGTCTTCACCATGCCGCAGGCGCTCAAGACTGCGCCCGACAATCCCATCATCGCGCTACGCCAGAAACTCTGGGCCGAGATGCTCGACCTGCCGCCCGCCATGGTCGGGCCGCTCTTGACCGACCCGCTGGCGGCCGCCGCGCTTTTCGACCGCAATCCTTTCGGCGGGAATCGTTTCGTTCCCGTCGAAACGTTCCCGACCAGCATGATGCTCGGCGCGTTCCTTCCGGGCGACACGCTCATCGCTAACGTGATCAAGCTGGCAGGATTCACGCTTCTCGCTGCCCACCACACCAAGCTCTTCGACGGTGTGATTGATCCGACTAGCTCGCTCGGCTCGTGAGGTAACGGCATGGCAACGCAGGAGACACTCTTCGACCTCTTCGGCAACTTCATCGCGCGGTGGCCGGTTCGCGTTATTCAGGAGCACACGGGTATTGCCGGCGGGACCCCGCCCGACCCGACGCTCTGGCTCACCAAGCTCAACGCTGGCATCAAGCTGGAGAACGTCCGCACCGGCGCGACCGCCGACCGCGTCTCAATCGAGGCGCAATTGACGCTCAACAACGAGCCGACGGGGACGGCCTACCTGAACGGCTTCCCGTTCGTCCTCGCCTCGATGCCCGACGTGGAGTTCCGCGTGCCGAGCGTCGGCGGCCCGGACAAGTTCATACACCTTTTCGCCTCGGTCTCGGACCGAGGCATGGAATTGGTGGTCGAACGCCTGCCGGTCGAAATCCGCCTGCCCGCAGGTCTGATCGAGCCGCACCCGAACACGACGGGCCACCCTTCGGGCATCTCGGAGATAGAGGTCGGCAAGTTCACCCCCGGCAAGCTCGACGAGTTGAAGATCATCTACAAGAGCGGCGGCCCTAGTTCCATCTTCGTCCATGTCCGCCTCCACATCAACGAGGACGGCCAGTGCGAGATTCGCACGACCATCCCCGTCAGCTTCGGGCAGTGCCGTTTGTCCGGCATGCCTTGCCGCGCCGTCCACGACTTCAGCCTGATTCCTTCGCCGACGCTCGTGCCTCAGAACTACGATTGGGTACGCCACTCCGTCGAGCCCTGGGCCCCTTCGATGAACGGCCCGCTGGTCGGACTCTTCGCCGCGCGCTCCGTTGACATAGACTCGAACGAGAGTCCCTTCAAGGACGCCTCGCAGTGGCTGAACCAGCACTCAGAGAAGGAGGCGGCGGCGGAGTTCGTCCTCGACGACACGGTCGTCCCGTTCTTCTCGCCCTGGATCATCCCGATTCCGCACCACATCACGCTCGGCATCCGCCGGCGCGTCATTGACCCCGGCGACGAGAGACAAATCTTTGCTTTCGACCGCGCCCCCGTCCAGATCGTCTTCCGCCGAGACCCGGCCATCATCTTCATCATCGAATCACTCTTCTTCAAGTCGCTGCCCTCCGAGCAGCTCAGCCGCGACCTCGGCCTGAGCTTCGAGGCCGGGCTGGTCTTCGCGGACAAGCAGAATCAGAAAGGCAGTGACCCGAAGATAGACCAGCACGCCATCCTCATCGGCCTTGGCGAGAACTATTCGCTGCACGCCGGCTACCGCCGTGAGTTCAGCAGTCAGACGGGGATGCCCGCGCCGGGCACTGGGGCCGGCGCGGTCATCAACAGGATTCTCCACTGGGAGATTGCGACCATCGTCCTCGACATCATGGCGATTCGCATAGGCTATTCGCTCGGGCGCGCTATCGGCGAAAACATGGGCTTTCTCGATTGTGCCGAGTTGACGGTGGACGTTTTCGTTTCGATGCCTCCAACCGGCGGCGACAAGAGTTTCTTCAAGCTGCGCTCGCTCAACGGCGAGAAGGTCGCCTTCGCCATCGAAGGTCTGGGCTGGCGGCAGGGATCGTTCCACTTGGAAGGACTCTCGATGCCCGATGGCGTGGTGGCGATGTTTGGCCCCGTCAAAATCATCATCCAGGAGATCGGCCTCATCGCGGAGAACGGGGCCTCTTATCTCAGTTTCTCGGCCGGCGTGGCCTTCCCGCTGCCGAAGGGGTTTGAGGGGGCCATCGGCGTGCGCCGCCTGCGCTTCCGCGTCGCGGGCAATCAGGACGCGCCTCCCTTCAAGCTGGACGGCTTCTTCGCGCGCGTCAAAGGCCCGTCGGTCTTGATCGAGGCCGGCGGGTTCTTCACGGAGACGGTCGTCGGCGACACGCGCGTCCGCGAGTTCGGGCTGACGGGCACGGTCAAGTTCGAGATCTCGAAGATCGAATACATGTTCGGCCTCGACCTCTTGGTCGGCTCGCGCAAGTCGCCCTCCGAAGAGTTCGACTATTTCATGTTCCAAGTCTTCTTTCGCGGCTCGGTCACGATTGCGTGGTTCGAGTTGCGCGGGGCGCGCGTGCTCTTCGCCAACAACATGCAGCCCAAGCTCCAGCCGGTTGATAAGCAGAGCCAGAACTTGCGCTACTACAAATGGTATAAAGACACGAACCCGATTGACGTGCCGGGCGACCGCCGTCTCGCGGCGTGGCAGGCGCACAAAGGCTCTTGGGCTCTGGGCGTCGGCGTCAGCGCGTCCATCTCCGGCCTTGGCAAGCTGCTCGAACTGGGCCTCTTCGTGCTCGTCATCTCCGGCGACGACGAGCACGGGTTTCTCATCGTCGGCGAACTGCGCTCGGGCCAGAACCCGACGCCGCTCGGCTATTTCGCCCTCGAATGGGACGGCAAGAACGACCGCTTCAGCTTGATGATCGGCGTCAACCTGACGATCAAGAGCTTCATGAAGAGCGCGCCCGAGTGGTCGGAAAAGATTGCCAAGCTGACTGGCACAATCTTCATCAGCAACGACCCAGGCACGTTCGCCATCGGGCGGCTCGACGACCAGCGCACTTGGTTGACGCTCCGCTTCGATATTGACCTGTGGGTCTTCAAGACGTTCATCCTTTTCGCCTTCTGCTTTGAATACGTGGATGGGCCGGCCGGGTCGAAGGGTACTGGATTGATCGTGCGTATCGAGGGTGGCCTCTCCGCTGCCATCATTCGCCTGACCTACAACATCGGCTTCGGTATCATCTTCGCGTGGTTCCAGACCGGCTCGACCGACTACTCGCTGATTATCTGGATCGAGGGCGGCGTCAAGCTCGAATTGTTCTTCTTCCTGCGCTTCGGGATAACCGCCCGCGCGGAGTTTCATAATGTCGGCTCGAAGCCGAGCCGCAGCCAGTTGCGCGTTGACTTTCACCTCGAAACGCCATGGTTTCTGCCTGACGTTGACTGGACCTTCGAGGTCTCTTCCGGCACGATTGAGCCGGAGAAGCTGGCGACCTCCGTTTCGCCGCTCCGCATCGCAAGCGCCACGCAAACGATAGACAATCAAAGTTTCCCCGTCCACATGGAGCGGTTCGACATGAACTGGAACGGGCAGGGCACGGCCCCGACCTTCTCCGTCGTGGAGTTGCGCGGCTTCGCGCCTTCGGAGGCCGACAGGGCGTCGCGCTTCGAGGGCAACGCGAGCCTGAAGCCCATCGCCACGGACGCGACCATCGGCGTCGAGTGGAGCGTGGCGGTCAACGACCAGCTTAAATTAGACACGAGTATCCCTCCGGGCCTCGGCGAACAGAAGGCGGGCGACCTGTCGCTCACGTACGAATTTGCGAAGATCGCCGTGCGCCGGCGCTCACGTTTCGGCAGCGACCGCGCGTGGAAGCCTCTCGAAGAACGCAAGGAGTTGAAGGCCGACTTCTCAGACCCGTCGGGCGTCAAGCTCGACGGGGCGTTCGGGCCGGGAACGCTGACGAAGTTCTGGGATCACGATGTGCGTGTCGGCGGCAAACAGGCCGCCAAGAAACTGCTTATTAACGGCAGCACCCCGTTCGACTTCACGACGAAGAACCCGGAGGCGGACGAGGAGACGGTCCGCGACAACCCGCACTGGCCCTGCTGCGACGAGCGAAAGCCGAGTTTCAAGATTCATGAGGTCATCTTCCGCGCGGAGTTGGTGGGCGTTGATGTCAACAAGCCGCGACTGTTTACGGAGAGCCAGAGCCGTCTTACATTCCTGCGCCCGACTTACGTGCGCCCGCAGCAGTTCGGGACGGCGATCCCGCCCGCCTCGCTGGTCGCGTGCTGTACAGTCCGGCAGGCTGGCCCCTTTTTCCGGGCCGAACTCGACGAGGAAGCGGCCTTCTGCATGATCCGCATGGCGTGGCAACCCGCAGCCGGAAGTCTGAAGATCGTCGCCTATGACGAGCGAGGGATGGTGGTCGCCGAAACCGTTCTGCCTCTCGGGGCCGGCAGCGATTTCCAGAACATTCTGCTGGCCGGTCGAGGGCCGGTCCGCAGGCTCGAAGCGCGCTTGATCTCGATTAAAGATAACGACGGGCAGCCCTCCCCCGTCGAATTCCCCACCGCGACGCTGAGGGCGACGCTCTTCGAGATAGACCGCGTGGCCTATGTCGGTCTGCGCTCGTACCTAGACATCCTGTTGACCAATTCGACCTGCAAAGGGCAGGGCGACGATTTCAAGAACGCCTACGCGGGCAAGGGCAAGCTCTTCTTCCTGCCGAACCACGATTACGAGATTGCGGTCACGACGCGCGTCACGGCCGCCCATCCGAGTAAGCCCGCCGAGTCGGCCGAGGTGACGGAGTACGTCTACTTCAAGACGAAGGGGCTGCCCGGACTAAACGCCGTCAAGCGCGTTGGCGACGAACTCCAACCCTACGTCAATTCAGCTTACGCCGGGGGCCGTGGGGTGCTCTATCGTGAAGAGCCTGTAGTGCTGGTCTTCAAGGACGACTTCTCGGTCGCCGTCCCGCTCGCGCAGCGCCCTCCCGGCACTTCCACCGAGCGCAACACGCTCTTGAAGATGAAACTGCTGGTTCAGCCCGACACGGCTGCGACTCTCGACACGCCCTTCACCACGACCGGGACCGACTGGATCGTCGCGCACCGTACCAGCGTCGTCCTCGACCCGCGCACGCCATGGCTGGGACTCGCAAGCGTCTCGACGACCATCGGGACGAGGATGATGAGCACTAACCCGATGATGCACCGTCTCGCCACTTTAACGCAGCGCGCGGACGGTGGGGGCGGGACCTGCGGCCTGACAGACCCGCGCAATGCAATCGGCCCGGCACTCATCGCTTGGCCGCAGGGTGAGGACGACCCCGTTAACCCCGGCCGCAAACTCTGGCCCGGCACTTCACGCTTCACGGCCAAAGTGCGTCAGGAGGGCGCGGCCTTCGTTGACCGGCGCGAGTTCCAGACGGCCGACCTGACCGCTTTCCAGTTCGCGCTCGACGCGAGCGCCGTAAACTCCACGGGATGGTCCGTGGTTGATAAAGAGTTGCGAGTCTCGGGCAGCAACGTGAGGCGCTTTGCCTCCTTCGGCGATTCCGTCTGGAACCACTTGACGATTCAAGTCGGGTTGAAACCAGGCGCTGCCGTCGCGGGCGTCGGGGTGGGTCTGCCCGCATTCGCCATTCCGACCAGAGGATTGTTCGCAGTCGTCGAGCAGGTGAACCAGAACAGGCGGTTGGTCATCTACCGGCGCGACTCCGGCACGCAATGGAATGATGTCGGCCACGTGGACATCCCCGCTCCCCCGGACGTGAATGCTCCCATCACGCTGATCGTGACAGCCTTCGATGACCGACTGCGCGCGTCCGTGGGTGAGGCGACCGTCGAGGTTGAGCGCGTCGAGTTGCGCGACGGCATCCTCTGCCTCATGGCGCAGGGGGCGGCGCAGTTCACGTCGTTGCAGGTGACGGGGCTTGATATGTACTCGTTCCCGTTCGCCGTCAGCCGCTTCCGCTCCTTCAACGACCATATTCAGAGCTTCCGTGGCGCGATTAACGTGATGGAGCCGAACGCCCTCGGCGCGGGGACGACCACCGGCACGACCTCCGCGCTCTGGACGGCCACGCGCGCCGACATTCAAAATGCCATGCAGCCAGCCGCAGAGCCGCCCGCGCGTCAGGCTCTCTTCGACCGCTGGATCAACGAACTCGGATTGCCGCTCAAAGACGAGGTCAACGTGCTTGAGATCAGCCGCTTCGTGGTCGGCGCGCGGACGGAACTGCTCCTCATCGAATCGCCCGAGACTCTGGACTTCACCGAAGAGGTGACGCTCAAGCTGGCACACAGGGAATTGATGGACGGCTTAGGTTTTGAAACCTTCGCGCTTACTGATGTGTTGGCGGAGAGGCTGCCGGCCCGCTCGGGACTCTCCGAAACTGAGCGCTTGAAGGCTATCAGCCTGTCACAGGAGCGCGTCCTAGAGAACCTGCTCGCTTCCGAGGGAATTATGCGGGAGCGCCAAGCCCAACCGGAGCGCGGACATCAGATCATCAAAGACGTAATCAAGGCGGGCGAGACTCTCCACATCGAACTTGACCCGGCAGCATTTGCCACCTCTCCCGTACAGGCGGCGGGCAGCGTCGTCTTCGCGGAGGCGGTCGAAGCGGGCGGCGAGCGGCGTCTATATTTCTATACGGGAGAGATTGACCTTAAAAGCGGCGGCCGGCGCACCGTGGTGCGTGCCGAGAAGGTTGATGAGGTGATAGTGGGCGCGAGGGAGAAGTCTGTGCTGTTTCCGAAGGAGGTAGCCGAGCTTCATCACGGCGAAATCGTCGCTTTGTCGCCCGACCTCAGACAATTCATTGATCGGTTCTCGCCCTTCTGGAAATTTGTTGACGTAGAGACGAGCGTCCTACAAGACGGAACTGGCCGCAGGGCACTGCTCATCCCGCTGACGGGCGGCGCGACGCTCCAACTCTCGGCCGGCTCTTACCGCCTGACTTTTAATCTCAGTCGAAAGCGCTGGCAGACGCTTGAAGCGCCGGATGACACAAACCACTACCAGCGGATGGCGGTCATCGGACTAACCCTCCAAGTTGAGTAATTTCCTCCTGAAAGAGGAAAAGTTCAACCAAGGTCGTGATTCCTATACTTTCAGGCAGAATGGAGTGCTTCGGGTTTGCGCGTCGGTTTGTCGAGTCTGACGAGTTTGATTGAGCTTGCCAATCCCAATAGTTGGAGGGTACGAATGCACCACCAGTTCATATCAATTTCATACCACGCCAGCCCGTGGCGCGCGGCTGACGGGTGCGCGTGGTGATTATTATGCCAACCTTCGCCGAAGGTGAGCAGCGCAACCCACATGCTGTTGCGTGAATCGTCTCGCGTCTCGAAGCGGCGCGTGCCCCACAGGTGCGTCGCGGAGTTGACCAACCATGTCGCGTGCAAACCATAAGTGATGCGGAAGAACACAGCCCACATTAGATAAGACCATCCGCCGAGCGCGAAAAGCGCCAGACTGAGAACGACGAGCGGTAACCAGTAGAGACGATTCAACCAGACGTGGAATCCGTCTTTCAACAGGTCGGGCGCATATTGATCCAGCACAGATTGCGGCTGCCTCTGCGCCGGACAGGTCAAAACCCAACCGGCGTGCGACCACCAGCGACCGTCGCGCGGGCTATGTGGGTCGCCGTCCGTGTCCGTGTGTGCATGGTGCATGCGATGAGTTGCCACCCAGTCAACAGGGCCTCCCTGCATGGCGAGCGTGCCGCAGAGCGTCAGGAAATATTCCAAAGCCTTCGGCGTCTTGTAACCGCGATGTGTCAAAAGGCGGTGATAACCCATGCCGACTCCCCAACTGCCTGTGACCCACCAGAGAAAAATGGCGACGACGAGAGCCTGCCACGTAAACACAAAGAACGCTGCTATTGCCCCCAGATGGCAGAGCGCCACGATTGCGATGTTAATCCAGTTGCGTCCCTGCTTGCGCCCGTTGATGATTGCCTCAGACATTCTCGCCCCCTCGATAGACCCGGATGAAAATCATTTAGATGCCGGTATTCATTAATACCATAGCAGCCTCCGGCTAAGCCGTTTGTAATAGTTACGTAAGGGCATGTGGCGGGCGGGTTGCATCCGAGCAGGGAGGCGCGGTTAATCATATTCGGCCATCTGTGCCTTAATTATCATCTGATGATATGCTTCCGGCGAGTTGTTAGCGCCGAGACAGACATCTCCCCGCCCAGTGAGCGACGATGCGCTTGATGCTCCCGGTCATCACCAACGCCGACGATTACCGACGCCATTTCCATGCGGAGATATGGCAGCAAGCCGCCGCGCTTATCTGTGAGCGGCATCGTCTGTCATACACAAGCCTGCGCCGTTCGCCCCTCGGCGAGAACATCATCTTCTTTGTAGACGAACGCTTCGTCGTCAAAATCTTCGCGCCGTTTCGCAGCCAGTACCAACGCGAAAGAGCGGCGCTTGAGTTCGCCTACGGCAAGTTCTGTATCGAGACGCCGCAACTCGCGCACGCGGGCGAACTCGAAGGCTGGCCGTATCTCGTGATGACGCACTTGCAGGGTCTTCCGATGCGAGAGGTCTGGTCTGGGATAGAAGCGCGCGAGCAACTTGAGATTGTCGCACGCCTCGGAGTCGCGCTGAGAGAATTGCACGAGCACGCCGCCCCGCTTTCACAGGACGCGCTGAACCGCGATTGGCGCGGCTTCGTCCGCGCGCAGGCGCGTGAGTCCGTCGAGCGACAGACAACTTGCGGCGCTAATCCGCAATGGCTGGAGAGCCTGCCCGCGTACATCGAAGCGCGGCTGGGGTTTCTGCCGACAGAGTTCGAGCCTGTGCTGCTTCATGGCGACGTGCATCCCGGTAACGTGCTGCTCGCACAGACACGCGGGCGCTGGCGCATCACAGGCTTGTTCGACTTCGGCGATTCATTCTGCGGTTTTCACGAGTACGAATTCGTTGCGCCCGGCGTGCTCATGGTGCAGGGCAGGCGCGAACTACAAAGAGCGTTGCTGCTCGCCTACGGCTACGCGGAAATTGAGCTTGATCTGAGCTTGCGCGCGCGTTTGATGTTGTTGACGGTTCTCTACGAGTGCAGCGATCTACGCAAGTATGCGTTGCGCCTCGCGCCTCAAGCCGTCCATCTCCCGCTCGACGAACTCGAAGCCGCCATCTGGACATTCGTCACGGGATAGCTCGAAGCCCTCACGCTTTGCCCTGTCGTGTTCTGCTTCAGGCATCTTCTGGCCGGTCAGCACACACGGGTATTGACATCAATCCTTCGAGGACATAACTTCTCTCCTTCGGAGGAATCTTGTTCCTGCTGGCGAAAATCTCTCTCGTCAGCCTCTCACTGGAAACTCTCTTAACCAAGAGGAGGATGAAGCAATGAGCTTTCCTAGCGAATGGTTGAAATTTGCACCCAAACCGCGAGAACTGACGGGTGATGATAAGTGGAACGTCTTTTTGTCCTATCGGTCGGTCAATAGATCATGGGTAGTGAATCTCTACGACGTGCTGCGGGGGTTAGGGCACAAAGTCTTTCTCGATCAATTCGCCCTTGAAGCGGGAGACCAGTTGGTGACAAGGCTTGAGAATGCGCTGGGGGCGAGTCAGGCGGGCATCCTCGTTGAAATTCGCTCTAGTTCCCTTTCTTTTGCACCAAGACCTGAAAGCTTTCGCTCATGCCGCCGGGCAGGATCATTTCGCGCGCGCCGAGGCGCAGGCGCAGTGCATCCGCTTCGCTCCGCGTTAATTGTGTTTCACGCTCCAACTGTTCGAGCAATCCATTGCGCAGCAGGAACGCGTCCTGTCTCTCGAAAGAGACGGTCTGTAATCCGGCGCGCTCGCCCGCTAGTCTGATTTGCGTCCAATTGACGGTCGTCGTGAGGTCTTGCTGGCCGGGATTTTCCAAAACATTATCAATCAATGCGTGGCGGCTGATGCCGCGCAGAGTGCCGTCGCGGCGATGCGGCGCGCTATATAAACTTTCGGCCTCCGCACCGTAATCCACCGTCAAGAGAACCCCGCGTCGAAGAAGAGAGGCGGCGCGCTCGATCCATTCTTCGGCGGCGAGATTGACCTCCGCGCTTTGTCCTTCGACAAGCGCGGAGCCTGTGCGCTCGAAGTGCGCGGCGAGGCGCGGGGTCGAGAGTTCTCTTTCTACCCAGATAAATGCGCCCGCTTTGTTTAGTTCGACGTACAACTCAAAAAGCCTGCCCCGTCGCAGACGAACGCGGTGAACGGCGAAAGCGTCGAGCAGTTCGTTGGAAAAGATGAGAGCCGAATCGAGCGGCGCGCTGATGTCTGTGAGCGGTCGGAATTCGACCTTCTCCATCCATGGCGCAAGCAGACTTTCGGCGGCGGTGCGCGCCGCTTCGCTCTCTTCGTCCACAACATATTGAAGAGCGGAGTAAACCTGCGGCCAGTCGCGTTGTAAAGTTGAAAGGATACCCTGCGCGAAGTAGCCCGCGCCCGCGCCCGCCTCGATGATTGTCAAAAGTTCGGGTGCGCCGAGTTCTTTGTAGAGGGCGGCGAAGTAGCGCGCGAAGGTGGCGGCAAACAGAGGGCTGCGTTCGGGGCTGGTGCGGTAATCCCCCGCGCGTCCCCAGCGCGTGAGGTCTGCGCGCTGGTAATATCCCCCTTGCGGGTCGTAGAGCGCTGACTGCATCCAATCCCGAAAAGTAATCGCGCCTTCTCGCCTGATGCGCTCGCGCAGACGCCCCGCGACAGAATTATCAACATTCGTTTCCCTATCCTGCTCCTTCATGTTCTCCAATTTGCCCGCTCGTAGAAAGGCGGTCAAGAGATTTTTTGTTTGTTGATTGTCGCTTTAGAGGTCAGAGCTTATTCAGACGGAAGGCAAACGCGCATCGGAGAAGAGGCGGAAGGTCGCCACGGCGCGTCCCTGATGATGCGCGGCACGGACGAGCGTTTCCGAGACGAGTTGAAAGAGCGTGTGCATTTCACCCGACGGCGTGGCAATCTCTTTCGACAGGTCTTCATCGTTTTTGAAAAGCGCAAAGCCGCGACGGCGTGTCGCTTCGGCCTCCGTGAGGTATTCGATGATGAAATCAGGCGTCGGCAGAGTTTCGGGGAGCGTCCATTCAAAAGGGTCGTCCCACAGGTTGACGGTGATGCCGCCAAAGGTCTGCTCGACTGTAGCCGCACTACGCAGAACATGTTCGCCGCAGGAGGAGACTGGAAACATGCCTGCCGATGAACGCGGCTGCCAGTAAAGTTTTTCGATGGGGACGAGGCCGACGAGCGCGCGCGACCTTTCATGCAGACGCGCGAACTGCCCGTCGAGAATCGAGATCAACTTGTTCATTGATTCATCAAATCCAATGAATATTTAATCACCTGCTTCGATGCTCGGATTCTTCCATCACCGTGCCGAAGTTGCGCGTGCCGAAGGTGACGCCGGAATAGATGCGCCCCTTCGCGCCGACCTCGGTTCCACGGCGCGGCACGCCGCCGCCGCGATTGATGACCCAGATGCTTCCCGTCCCGTCGTCAATCTTGTATGCGCCCCCGACGATTGGCACGCCGTAGCTGTCCGTGACTCGCCCCGCAATCGCCACTTCCTTGTCACGATAGCGGTCAGGATTATCGAGTATCTTCGCAATGTTCGTGCGGCTAGGGCATGCGGTTAGAAAAATTGTGCTGGCGAGAATCAAAGAAATGACAACTGTCCGTCGTGAACGCATGGCGTCTCCTTCGCTTCGATTGAATTTTGGGAGAGCGTTGGAATCATAGCATGCGATGTTGATTGACGAAAAAGAGATGCTTTGAAAATTCGCTCGCGCGACAGGAAAACGCGGCGACCAAGATTTTTGGATCCTCGTCGCCGCGCTGCTATTCCGTCCTCTTCGCCGGGAATGATTATTTGCCGAACCAGCCGATAGGCTTGCCCGACAGGTCAACCCACACGCTTTTAACCTGCGTGTAGAGTTCGAGCGCGTGCTTGCCCATCTCGCGCCCGTAGCCCGACTGCTTGTAGCCGCCGAAGGGCGAAGCGGCATTGAACATATTGAAGGTGTTGATCCAGACAGTGCCCGCTTTGATTTCTTTGGCGAAGCGATGGGCGCGCACAATGTCGCGCGTCCAGATGCCTGCGGAGAGACCGTAGATGGTTTCGTTGGCCTGTTTGAGCAGGTCGTCTTCATCTTTGAAGGTGATGACGGACATGACCGGCCCGAAGATTTCCTCCTGCGCGACGCGCATATTATTTTTCACTTCGCTGAAGATGGTCGGCTGGAAGAAGAAGCCGCGCTGAAAATCGCCTTCGAGGGTGGGGCATTCGCCGCCCGCCAAAACGGTCGCGCCCTCTTCGCGCGCGATGCCGACGTAGCCCTTGATGCGGTTGAGTTGCTCTTCGGAAACTTGCGGCCCCATCTGCGTCGTCTTGTCCATCGGGTCGCCGACCTTGACGCGTCCCGCGCGCTCTTTGAAACGTTCGAGAAACTCGTCCTTGACCTCTTCGGCTAAGAAGAGACGCGAACCGGCGCAGCAGACCTGTCCCTGATTAAAGAAGATGCCCATCATCGCGCCGTTGACGGCCTGTTCGATGTCGGCGTCGGCAAAGACGATGTTCGGCGCTTTACCGCCGAGTTCGAGCGAGACTTTTGTCAGATTGTCAGCCGCCGCGTGGGCAACCATCTTGCCGACTTCGGTCGAGCCTGTAAAAGCAATCTTGTCAATGCCCGGATGCGAGGCGAGCGCCGCACCGGCTGTCTCGCCGTAACCGGGCACGATGTTGAGGACGCCGTCAGGAAATCCGGCCTCTTGAAACAGCTTGCCGAGTTCCATCGCCGTGACGGGCGTTTGCTCGGCTGGCTTCAAGACAATCGTGTTTCCGGCGGCGAGCGCGGGCGCGAGTTTCCAAGCGGCCATCAGCAGAGGGAAATTCCAGGGGATGATCTGCCCGCATACGCCGATGGGTTCGCGCAGCGTATAGTTGAACATCTGGCCGGGGACGGAGATGGTTTCGCCATCAATCTTGGTGGCGTACCCGGCGAAGTATTCAAAATTCTCGACGACTTGCGGGAGGTCTACGTAGGATGATTCGCGAATCGGCTTGCCGTTGTCGGCGGTCTCCAGCGCGGCGAGTTCCTGCGACTTCCCTTCGATAAGTTGCGAGAGTTTATAGAGCAGGCGGCCACGATCACGCGCGCTCATCTGTGACCACTTCCCTTCGTAGGCACGACGCGCGGCAACGACGGCCTTATCAATGTCTGCTTTATCGCCTTCCGCGACTTCGGCGAGCGTTGCGCCCGTAGAAGGGTTTGGTGTCGTGAAGGTCTTGCCCGATTCGGCGTCCACCCATTGCCCGTCAATGAAAAGTTGATATTTCCGAGGCGTCTCGGATGCTGCCTGCGCTGATGACATCGGTTTTACTCCTTAAGAAATTGTCTTCGACTATCGAGAATTTGGGGCGTCTGCGTGTCTGTTGTTTACGGCGACTACTTTATCACCCGCCTCACACCGAAGTCCAAAGGCAAGCACGGGAGAAACGATGAAGGCCGCGAGGATGAACTGAAAAACAGAGGTCAGCCCCCGTAGCGGTCTTGCGGTCTCTCATCGGCCTTGCGTGTATCTCCGGGTTCCTGCATATCTTCTTCGGTGGCGTCGCGCAAGTCGGAGTCGCCCGTCACTTCGTCCCAGTCGTAGCCGCCGAAGAACGCGAAGCGTTGTAGTTGGGCTTCCCATTCGTCGCGCAGAGCACAGTAAATCTCCAGTCCCCTCTTTTCGTCCCGCATGGTCTCGATGCCCGCCGCTTTCAGTTGCCTGAGCGTCTGGCGGTATCGTTTCTGCCAGCGCGCCCCTTCCTCCTGCGTCATCTCATAGCGCAACGTCGAACGCCGCTCGATGCCGAGCGCCTTGATGAGTTCCCTGAGCACGTAGCGCGCGGTGGCTGCGAGGGTTCTGACTTCCGGGTGATGATAGATGTCCGTGTATTCACGCTCGTCCAGACACGCTTGAATGACGGCGCATGTTTCCAGTTCGAGAAAGAGCATTCGCGGCATGCTCTTGTGAACTTCGACGGGATGGAAATAGTGTATGACCGGATGCTCGATGTGTGATTCCAGTAACTCTTGCAGGTCGCGCGATGCCAAGCGAAGAACTGATTCCAGTCCATAGAAGCGACCGGCGACGTAATGATGTGTGATAAAGCCCGCCACGTCTGCGCCCTGTTCGGCCTGCTGGTAAAAAGAGAGCGCGACGGCGCGCTTGCGTTCGAGCGCGCGATAGACCGTCAGTAAGTATGTCACGGCGAGCGAGATGAGAGCGAAACCCGCCGCACCCTCGATCATCGCCACAAAGCGCATCGCGGTCGTTGCCGGAGAGATGTCGCCGTAGCCGAGCGTGGTCAGCGTGATGCCGCTGAAGTAGAGAGCGTCAATCCAAGGCGGCGCACCCGTAGGCGCTGCGATATGGAACTGCGCGGGCATGTGCGGGTAGTAGATGAAAGCGAACCCGCAAACTACGAGGATCAGAAAGACGACGATGAGCGCGGGCAGCAGCAGCGGCCCGATGGAGTTGAGCAGGTGATGACGACCGGCGCGCGAAAGACGAAAGGCAAAGAAGCGGGACACGCGCCACATGTTGCGGTTCAGCAATTCGCTGATTGGCCCCGCACGCGCGCGCGCGTGAAGGATTGTGGCGTAGACATCGTAGGCTACGAAGAGCAGCAAAAAAACGCCGCACGCGGTCAGTAGAAAAGTAGAAAGCACAAATGGTCGCCGCTTGGTTCTTCTATTCTGTGGCGATCAACTGCCTGAGCACGAACGGGAGGATGCCGCCATGACGGTAGTAGTCAATCTCAATCGGCGTATCAATTCTCAGCGTGACGGGGACTTCCTCTGTCTGGCCGTTGCGGCGACGAATGACGAGCGTGACATCCTGACGCGGCCTGATGGCCTCCGCTTCGAGACCCGTCAGGTCGTAGACCTCCGTCCCGTCGAGATTGAGCGTCTGCGCGTTCGTCCCCTCTTTGAACTGGCAGGGCAGCACGCCCATGCCGACGAGGTTGCTGCGATGAATCCGCTCGAAACTCTCTGCGACAACGACGCGGACGCCCAAGAGGCGCGTGCCCTTCGCCGCCCAATCGCGCGAGCTGCCCGTGCCGTACTCCTGTCCGGCGAGCACGATAAGCGGGATGCCCGCCGCCTGATAGTTGATCGAAGCGTCGTAGATGCTCATCGTCTCTCTGACGGGCTGTAAGACCGTGACGCCGCCTTCCGTGCCGGGAGCCAACAGGTTTTTGATGCGGACATTGGCGAACGTACCGCGCACCATCACCTGATGATTACCGCGCCGCGAGCCGTACGAGTTGAAATCTTCGACCGTCACCTCGCGCAGTTGAAGATAACGACCGGCTGGGGAGTTCGGCTTGATGGCTCCGGCGGGACTGATGTGGTCTGTCGTCACCGAGTCGCCGAAGATGGCGAGCGGTCGCGCGTTGCGAATGTCGCAGAAACTCCCCGGCTCCATGCTGAACTTCTCGAAGTAGGGCGGCTCTTGAATGTATGTCGAGTGCTCGTCCCAAGCATAAACCTCGCCCTCGACGCTCGGAATCTCGTTCCATAGAGGATTCTGTTCGGCAAAATCGCTGTAGAGCCGCCGGTAAGTTTCCGGGTCGGTCGCCGCGCCCAAAGATTCGCCGATCTCTTCCATCGTCGGCCAGATGTCGCGCAAATAGACATCAACGCCATCCGTGCCCTTGCCCAGCGGCTCTCTCGCCATGTCAATGTCTACGCGACCGGCGAGGGCGAAGGCGACGACAAGCGGCGGACTCATCAGGAAGTTGGCCTTGACGCTTTGATGCACGCGCGCCTCGAAGTTGCGATTGCCTGAGAGGACGCTGGCAGCGATCAGGTCGTGGTCGTTGATGACGCTTTCAATGCGCGGGTCGAGCGGGCCGGAATTGCCGATGCAGGTCGTGCAACCATAGCCGACGAGATTGAAGCCCAGTTGGTCGAGAAAGGGCTGCAAGCCGGTCTTGCGGTAATACTCCGTGACGACGCGCGAGCCGGGCGCGAGCGAAGCCTTGACCGTCGGACGCACCTTCAACCCGCGCTTGACCGCTTTCTTCGCCAGAATCCCCGCGCCGAGCATCACGCCCGGATTCGAGGTGTTGGTACATGAAGTAATCGCCGCGATGACGACATCGCCGTGACCGAGATCAACGTTGCCGTCCAGATGCGCCTGCTCAAGCTCCTGCGGCTCGACGCTCTCGACGCGGTCGGGCGTCGGGCGGTTGTTCATCATCTCGATTTCAGTCAGGGCGCTGGTGTTCTTCGGACTCATGTGCCCCTCACCGGCAGGGACGGTTTCCGGCTCTTGCTCTCCGCCTCCGGTGACGTGAATGGCATTGTCTATCTCCGGCATCTCCGCTTGCGTGTTGACCGGATACCGCTGTCCCAGTTCGGAGGGCTGCTTGTTATAGCCGCTCTCTCTGAGGGGCTTTTCCAGCAGGTCAATAAACTTCTCTTTCAGATTGGTCAACTCGATACGATCCTGCGGACGCTTCGGCCCGGAGACGCTCGGTTTGATTTCGGCGAGGCTCAGTTCCAAAGTCTGGCTGTAGTCGCACTCGCCCGCGCGCGGGATGCCAAACATTCCTTGCGCCTGATAGTAGCTGCGAATCGTCTCGATCTGTTCTTCCGGTCTTCCGGTCGCGTAAAAATATTCGAGCGTTTTTTCATCAACGGGGAAGAAACCCATCGTCGCGCCGTATTCGGGAGCCATGTTGGCGATAGTCGCGCGGTCAAAGGCCGGGATGCTGGACGCGCCCTCGCCGTGAAACTCGACGAACTTGCCGACGACTTTCGCTTTCCTCAACAACTCCGTCACACGCAGCACGAGGTCGGTCGCGGTCACGCCTTCGCGTAACGTGCTTGTCAGGTTAACGCCGACCACGTCGGGCGTCAGGAAATAGACGGGCTGTCCGAGCATCCCTGCTTCCGCCTCGATGCCGCCCACGCCCCACGCGACGATCCCCAGCCCGTTAATCATTGTCGTATGCGAATCCGTTCCGACCAGCGTATCCGGGTAATAGATGCCTTCGCGCTCCAACACGCCATGCGCCAGATATTCGAGATTGACTTGATGCACGATGCCGATTCCCGGCGGGACGACCGTGAAACTTTTGAAGGCTTGCGTGCCCCACTTGAGGAATTGGTAGCGCGAACGATTGCGCTTGAACTCCATCTCCATGTTGAGACGTAGTGCGTCCTTGCTGCTCCAGTAATCAACCTGCACGGAATGGTCAATGACGAGATCAACCGGGACGAGCGGTTCAATAATTCTGGGGTCGCGCCCCATGCGTGCGACCGTCGAACGCATCGCCGCGAGGTCAACCAGCAGCGGCACGCCCGTGAAGTCTTGCAGCAGCACGCGCGCAACGATAAACGGAATCTCATCCGTGCGCTCGTCGTTCGGCTTCCAGTTGACGAGCGTGCGCACGTCGTCCTCTTCCACACGCTTGCCGTCAACATTTCGCAGCAGCGATTCGAGCACCACGCGCAGGCTGACGGGCAGGCGCGAGACGGGGCCGACGCCCTCTCTCTCAAGCTGCGGCAGCGAATAGAAACGGCCTTTGCGACCCGATTCGGTGGAGAAGGTCTGGAGCGAATTGAAGAGATTATGTGCCATAGATTTGACTCGAAGGTTGTTTGATCGCTGAAAATGTAAGTTCAAGTTTAAGTGCGCGCATCCTTAAACGTCAAGCAAGCCTCCAGTTCAGCAAGGCATATTCAAAGCTAAGAAATAGCCACAGAGGCACAGATTATCCGGATGGGGATAGAGTTTTAAGATTTGAAATCTGAAATCTGAATTTTGGGATTCGCTCTCTTCGCTACGCAACCTCCGTGCTCTGCGATGTCTGCGGTGGCGAGTCTCTGTTTCCAACCTTCGGAATCATTTGCTATATTGAGGGCGTCCAAAAATCAACAATCGAGAGACGGCTGCGGAGGTATCAAGTGCCAAAGAAGAACCCGGAAGACTTTAAGTATCTGAGCAACGACCCGAATTTCGTCCCCGATCCTGAGATCGAACAGTTCATGGAAGAGGAAATTGCCCGCGCGCCCAAAGACCCTGACCAGCTTGCCAATCGCCTCCGCCAGAACACCGCCTCTTCCCCCGGAGATTCGGGCGGCGACCTCGATGCTACATGGGAAGATGTTAACGACAGCGGCACGGAATCCGTGGCGGGCGACAACCCGACGCCCGACCAGTCGGACGTTGAAGAGAACGCGCATGCCGTCGGCGTCAATTTTGAAGACAACGAAGAATTGGAGTTCATTGACAAGATTGACCGCCGCGACCGTCAACGCTTTGAACTCGACCCTCGCTCGAAGACTGAAGACGACTCAATCTAAGAAAAGTGAAAAGCTGAAAAGCTAAAAGGCAAAAGTGAAGGTGATATCGCCACCTTCACTTTTGCCTTTTAGCTTTTGACTTTCGCCTTACTTGAAATTTGCGCGCGGTTGCAGTGTGATGCTTTTGATGACGATTTTCGGCTCAGGACTCTCCGTGAGTTCGCGCACGGGCGCGGTGCTGATGACGCTGACGTTATCCATGCCTTGAATGACGCGGCCAAAAACCGTGTATTGCTGATCCCATTGCGGGACGCGTTTGGTCGTAATGTAGAACTGGCAATTCGCAGTGTTATAGGCTTCCTCTTCGGTCAGTTCAAGTTGGTCGCCGAAAGCTGGGTGCGCCCCCTGTCGCGCCGCGCCGACGATGCCACGGTCGAAGGGAATATCGCTGAACTCCGCTTCTAAATCCGGGTACGGAGAATCGCCCGTCCCATCATTCGCCGGATTATCGTCCTTCGAGTTGGGGTCGCCGCCCTGCACGACTCCCGTCGCCGGATTGACGCGATGAAAACTCGTCCCGTTATAGAAGCCCTCGCGGACGAGTTTCTTGTAACGCTCGACCATCTTCGGCGCGATGTTCGGATAAAGCTCAATGACAATTTGACCGAACGACTCGGTTTCGATAACCGCCGCTTCGGTGTCCGGCTCAGGCTTCACGCCTTTCTTGACGTTCGCGTTGCCGCCCTCCTCCGCGTCGTAGTCTTTCGTCTGCGTCTCGCCGCCGCAGGCGACGGCGAGCAGCAAAAGCGCCATGCATAACAAGGTTATTACCCGGCGCAGCTTTCTTCCATCGTTCACCTCCGGCATCCGCCGCCGTGTGCTCAAACATGCTGTTCTTTTCAACTGTTCTTAGCCCCTCCCTCGTCCCGGCCTTCAGTGAATTTCTCAATCAACCGTCTAAAACTGTTTCCGGCTATCAAGCAAGATTGTCACCGGCCCGTCGTTAATCAACTCGACTTGCATCATTCGCCGGAAACTTCCGGTCGCCACTTGCTCGACTTTCGCGCGCGCCTCTGCGACGAAAAGATCGTATAACCGTTCGGCGACCTCCGGCGGCGCGGCCTCGCTCCACGAAGGCCGACGCCCGCGCCGCGCATCGCCGTAGAGCGTAAACTGCGAGACGACAAGCAGCGCGCCTCCCGCGTCCGCGACCGACAAATTCATGCGCCCATCCGCATCATCGAAAATACGTATGGTCGCCGTCTTCTCCAATAGGTAGGCGGCGTCCTGCTCCGTATCGTCGTGCGCGACGCCGAGCAGGACGACGAGGCCATGACCAATCTCGCCGATCTGCTCGCCCTCGACACTGACCGAGGCACGCGTCACACGTTGCAATACCGCTCGCATTCTCTGTTCAATAAATAAGCGCAGAGTGCCCGCGTCACTCTACCCCAGATACTTTTTGTAAGAGGCGGCCAGTTTCGTGTCGTATTGATTTTTCGCATAGCTTTTGCCGTTGTAGCCGCTGGCGAAGTTCGCCCACTGGCGTTTGCGTAGAAAGCCATCCAGCTTTTTAGACTTGACGAAATTGGCGAAAGCTTTGAGTTGCGCTCCTTCGGATGCTTCCATCGCCGCGACAAAATCTTCGACGCTCGTGAAACCTGCGGCGGCGAAATTGGCTCCCATAATTTGAAAGAGTCCCCACGAAGCCGATTGCAAAGCCGCAGGGCGATTGAGCGTCGCCGCTTCGTTGAGCCTGTCCCACTCCTTCACGCCACCCTTATAGAGACTGCGATTCCAGTTGGGCGAACTGATGTTGGGATTCGTCTTGTCGTATCGTCCATTCGTCAGCTTATGAAAGTAGAGCGCCTCGAAGAGAATTTTCGGACGACCGTCGGGGAGAAAACCGCCGCCGCTGCTCTCGACGGCGACGACCGCCTTGATAGCCGCAATCTCACAATTCAATGAAGTGGCGCAGTCGCTATAATCGCTGTCGGTCAGCTTACGGATGACGACTGCCGTCGTAGGAGTCGTCGACGGCGGCCAGCACCTCGTCGTCGGGTATCGCGCCACCCACGACCAGGGTGTTCCACCCGGACCGGCCGATGTAGCGCATCACGGTGACGTCGTCGGGATACCGCCGCAGCC
>CAXTRQ010000066.1:0-28331 GCA_964246705.1 uncultured Pyrinomonadaceae bacterium | reverse complement strand
GCGCGCGCGTCTATGGTCTGCCGGAAGCGAAGGGCGCAATTGTGCGTGATGTCGCCGACGAGAACGGCCCGGCGATTAAAGCGGGCATCAAGACCAACGACATCATTCTTGAAATTGACGGCAAGCCCGTGACGGACGCGCAGGACTTAATCAACAAGGTCGCGTCAACAGCGGTCGGTCAAACCATCCAGATTACATACATGCGCGAAGTCGGCGGCAATCTCGAACGGCGCACGGCGAACGTCGTCGTCGGCGAGCGTCCCGCACGCGCGGGCGTGCTCGAACGCGACGCTTCGACGGAGAAGCCGGACGCGACGAAGCCGGAGGACACGACGACGAATCCGCCCGCCGCTATCCGACCTGTGCTCGGCCTGAAACTGAGCGAACTGACGACGCAGATTATCAACGAGAGGCGTCTGACAGGTGTGCGCGGCCTGCTCGTCAAAGACGTTGACCCCTCAGGCATCGCGGCAGACGCGAACCTCGAACCCGGCATGGTCATCCAACGCGTCAACCGGCAGCCGGTCGCCACGCTCGCCGATTTCGACCGCGTCGTCAACGCGCTCAAACCCGGCGATGCCGTCGTCATGAACGTCGCTCAGGCTGGCCCCGGCGGGAAGGTTATTCAGAGCATCGTGCAGTTCACTTTTCAGTGACGAGTAACGAGTGACGAGTGACGAGTTGAAGACATCTTCTTTCTCGTCACTCGTCGCTTGTTTACGAATCACTTGTTTTGCTCGTCACTCGTCACCCGTTACTTGTCACTTAATTTATGGCGCAAGCAAAAAAAGCTCTCGGTAAAACTACGAAGAAGAGTAGCGTGCGGGCGGCGGGCGGTAATTCGACTCCGCGCACCGCCGTTAAAACCTACGACAACTACATCAACGGCGAATGGGTTCCGTCCGCCAGCGGCGAGACGTTTGAGAACGCCAATCCGGCGGATACGCGCGACCTCGTTGGCCGCTTCCCACTCTCCACTGCCGAAGACATCAATCGAGCGGTCGAAGCCGCGAAGGGGGCTGCCCAACGCTGGCGCAAAACTCCCGCGCCGCGCCGCGCCGAAATCCTTTTTCGGCTGGGCGAGATTCTCATCCGCAACAAGGACGCTTATGCCGCCGACATGACGCGCGAGATGGGCAAGGTCTTGAAAGAGACGGGCGGCGACGTGCAGGAGGCGATTGACTGCACCTACTACACGGCTGGCGAAGGAAGGCGTCTGCACGGCTATACGACGCCCGCCGAGATGCCCGACAAGTTTGCGATGTGCGTGCGCCAGCCCGTCGGCCTCTGCGGCTTGATTACGCCTTGGAATTTTCCGATGGCGATTCCTTCCTGGAAACTGATTCCGGCGCTCGTGTGCGGCAATACGGTCGTCATCAAACCAGCGGAAGACACGCCGCTCTCGACCTACAATCTCGTCAAGGCTTGTGAGGAAGCCGGCGTGCCGCGCGGCGTCGTCAATATGGTCACGGGCTACGGCGAGACGGTCGGCTCCCCGCTCACAGAGCATCCTTCGGTGCGTCTCATTTCTTTCACGGGGTCGACCCAGACAGGGCGTCTCGTCGCTTCGGCCTGCGCTGACCGCAACGCCATCTGCTCGCTTGAAATGGGCGGCAAAAACGTCATCATCGTGATGGAGGACGGCGACATTGACTTGGCGGTCGAAGGTACGGTGTGGGGCGCGTTCGGAACCTCCGGTCAACGCTGCACGGCCTCTTCGCGCATCGTCGTGCATAAGAAGGTCTATAAAAAGTTCACACAGAAGTTAATCGCGCGCGCGCAAAATCTTCGCGTCGGAAACGGCGCGGACGAACGCACGGACATGGGGCCAGTGATTAACGCAGACGCCGTGCATAAGATTCTCGGCTACGTCGAAGTCGGGCAGAAAGAAGACCGTGCAACGCTGGCAACGGGCGGTCATCGTCTGACGCGCGGCGAGCACGCTAACGGCTACTTTATCGAGCCGACCGTTTTTACTGATGTCGCGCCCCAAATGCGTATCGCGCAGGAAGAAATCTTCGGGCCGGTGACGGCGGTGATTCCGACCTCTTCATTGGAAGAAGCCGTCGAGATTGCCAACGGCGTCCGCTATGGCCTCTCGGCGTCCATCTACACGCAGGATGTCAACCGCGCCTTTCACGCGATGGACGACATGTACACGGGCATCTTCTACATCAACTCTTCGACCATCGGCGCGGAGGTGCACCTTCCGTTCGGCGGCACAAAGGCGACCGGCAACGGCCACCGCGAAGCGGGCACGCAGGTTTTAGACATCTTCACCGAATGGAAGTCCGTCTATGTAGACTACAGTGGCAAACTGCAACGCGCGCAAATTGACGAAGTGAATTTCGAGTAGAGCGCAACCAGCCAAGTCGCTTAAAAACTTTAAGGAACGGAGAATCAAGACTGTGATCGTCGGACTCCCCAGAGAGATTAAGGACAACGAATACAGGGTCGGACTCGTCCCGGCTGGCGTACGTGCGCTGACCGACGCGGGACACACAACCATCGTCGAGCGCGGCGCGGGCGAAGGCTCAGGCTTCGAGGACGAGTTATATCAACGCGCGGGCGCACACATCATCGAGAGGGCGGATGAGGTCTGGCAGCAAGCCGAGATGATCGTCAAAGTGAAAGAACCGATTCGCCCCGAATACGAGCGGATGCGCGAAGGCCAACTGCTCTTCACCTATCTTCATCTCGCGCCCGACCTTGAACTAACCAAACAACTACTTGAGCGCAAAGTGACCGGCGTCGCCTACGAGACGATTACGGACAGAAAAGGGACGCTCCCGCTGCTGACGCCGATGTCGGAAGTGGCTGGACGCATGTCCATTCAGGTCGGCGCGCAATTCCTAGAGAAGATGAACGGCGGGCGCGGCGTCTTGCTTGGAGGCGTGCCGGGTGTGCCTTCGGCGCGGGTGGTCATTATCGGCGGCGGCGTCGTCGGCACGAACGCAGCGAAGATCGCCGTCGGCATGGGCGCGCACGTCACGATTATTGACAACAACCTCGACCGCCTGCGCGAACTTGACGACATCTTTCTTTCGACCATCACCACGCTCGCATCTTCGGCCTACGCCATTCACGATGCGATCTCAAAAGCCGACCTCATCGTCGGCGCGGTACTCGTCCCCGGCGCGGCGGCTCCGAAACTTGTAACGCGAGGGATGCTGAAAGACGTGCCGAACGGCGCGGTCATCGTTGACGTGGCGGTGGATCAGGGCGGCTGCATCGAGACCACGCACCCGACAACTCATTCCGAGCCGACCTATTATGTTGACGGCGTGCTTCATTACTGCGTCGCCAACATGCCGGGCGCAGTTCCGCGCACTTCAACTTTCGCGCTGACGAACGCGACGCTGCCCTACGTGCTCAGACTTGCTAATCGAGGTTTTTTCGGTGCTATCAACAGCGACGAGGGTTTAAAGGCGGGCGTCAATACCTACGCCGGAAAGTTGACCTACGAAGCGGTGGCGACGGCGCAAGGATTGGAGTACGTGTCAATAGATGAGATGCTCAGCGGCATCTCTCCCACCAGTTCGACGGCGAGCCAAATGAGTTAAGCGAAACAGCGCCGCATCAAAGTCTTCAACTGAACATAAGAAAAGGCTGCCCTTCAAACGAACGGGCAGCCTTCTTCTTGTTGCTCAGTCGTTGAGCGTTAAGCGGCTTGGCGGACGAGCAGACGCGCAATCCAGCCGGTTAATTCTTCGGGGCGCACAGGTTTCGAGAGATAGACATCGGCGTGGTCTGAGCCTTTCGGCGACTGCTGTTGCGCGGGTTGATCTACGCCGCTCAAAAGCACGATTGGCAGTTGACCGAGTTTCGGATGGCGACGCAAAAAGCGGCACAGTTCGTAACCATTCAGATGCGGCATGATGGCGTCCGTGACGACGGCATCCACAGTGGACGAGAGCGCGGCTTTCATCGCTTCGAGTCCGTCGGCGGCAGCGATGACGCGATAGCCTGCACGCTGCAAGATAACCTCAAGGTATCGCCGGATGGAGCGGTCGTCCTCGACGAGCAGGATGGTGGCGCGTGTGACGGAGTGTTCGACCGGCGGGAGCGGGGCGGATGGGCTAATCTTGGATTCGTGAGTGCTCATGATCTGTAGAATGAAACCTCTCGGAGAGTTTTCCGCGCAGCCTCCCTCGAAATAGAGAGCCTGCACTATGTCGTGTTGGCAAACCTTGTGCCTAGCTCAAAACTTCCGCCTTCGACGAAAGCTTTTGAGAACTGTAAGGCGCGGAGTTCGGATCACTTCCGACACAGATTATTGCAAGTAAAGTATAGAACTTACGACTATTCAAAGAGAGCTTTTTGAGGAGAGGCCGAAACTGCTTCCGGCTGCTATTTGACATTAGACTTTTGCGAGACGCTTTGTCAACAGTCTTTCACTTTGACCGTCGTGTATCGGTCAAGATGCCTCAGTGCTTTTCTTTGAAGTCCTGCTCACGAGTTGAACCTGCGCGCATCTTCGACCATACTATCAAGTCATCCCCTAACGCAGATTGCTCACTATCAGTCGGGCGGGGCGGCAAGCGTCCCGATTGATGCGCGTCGCTACTGCTTGGAGTGTTTGAACGGGGTTCTGTTATGTACGAGTTTGCTGTCACGCCTGCGCTTACGCAGATACGCCGTCGCGGCGTCGAAATTACGGAGGTTGCGCCCGCGAGCCTCGCCACCGAACTTGAATTGGAGGCGGGCGACCGCGTCGTTAAGGTCAACGGTCGGACGGTGCGCGATTACCTCGACTTCCGCTTTCAAACCGGCGGCGAGACGGAACTGACTCTCAACGTCCTGAAGAAAAGCGGCGAAGAGTGGGAACTGGACATCGAGCGCGACGAGGGCGAGGATTTCGGCCTCACCTTCGAGCACATCGTTCCGCGACAGTGCGCCAATGAATGTCTCTTCTGTTTCTGCAAAGGCAACCCCCCGGACGCGCGCCCCGCGCTCTTTTTCCGTGACGAAGACGTGCGCCTCTCTTTTCTCTATGGCAACTACACAACATTGTCCTCCATCACCGAACAGGAGATGCGACGCGTCATCGAGCAGCGTCTTTCACCGCAGTACGTCTCCGTCCATGCGACTGACCTGAAGGTGCGCGCACACCTGCTCGGCGTGGACGAGGAGCGCGCCGATATTTCAGACAAAATGCGGCGCATGATGGACGCCGGAATCGAGATTCACGCGCAGGTCGTGCTCTGCCCGGAGATTAATGACGGAGAGATTTTGCAGCGCACCGTCGCAGACCTCGCGGCGGACTACCCGCGTATCAAAAGCGTTGCGATTGTTCCGCTCGGTCTGACGCGCTACAACACGGACGAACGTCTGACGGCGGTGACGCCCGAATGGTGCAGGCAGGTCATCCGCGAAGTCTCAAGGACGCAGCGCCAGTTGCGTGCGAACTTGGGGACGAACTTCGCGTTCCTGGGCGACGAGATTTATCTGCGTGCGGGACGCCCCGTCCCGGCTCGCCGCCATTACGGCGATTACCCGCAGATTGAGGATGGCGTCGGGATGGTTCGCTCTTTCTATGAAGAATTCGCGCGCCTCTGGCGAAGGCTTGAGAAGAATCCGCCGCGTACGGCCAGAGGGCTGCACGGAACGATTTTGACCGGCGCGCTGTTTGCGCCCGTCCTCGGCGATTTGGTCGCGCGCCTCAACGAGCGATTTGCGACGCGCCTGCGCGTCCTCGCCGTCGTCAACCAGTATTTCGGTTCGGAGATTGTCGTCGCGGGGTTGATGACCGGCTCCGACGTTTTAGCGATGCGCGATAAAATCGAAGGCGATTTCGTTATCCTTCCCGATTCGGCTCATAAAACCGGCGAACCCGTGATGCTCGACGGCATGCGGCTCGACGAGTTGGAGCAGAGTCTCGGCCTTCCTCTCCACGCCGTTGACTTCGAGGGATTCGCGCGCCTGCTCGCCTGACGGCGCGGAAAAGTTAGCCCGCCGGAACGCATCCGTAGAATAGCCCGCCACTATTTCGCATATTTCGGAAAAAATGTATCTAAAATCCAAAAACTCGGATAATGACGCCTTTCCGCTTATGTTATTTCGCACAATTGCTTGATTTAACTCGCCGACCGGAGAAGGCATGGTGATTGCCTGAAAGATACCCGCCGAATCATAAGTTAAGTTCCCTTCAACTGTGTACCGCGATGGAGCGGTCAGGCTTCCAGTCAAAATTTTGTAAACGATGATGCGTTTGACGGCGAGAATCATGCTGGGGCTGCCATTGATTTTCACTGGCTTAATCTATGCCCAGACGGTTGACCGTACGCGCCCTTCGCGTTCCGGCGGCGAATCCACCACGCTCGGCAGCGTGAAGGGCAAGGTTCTCCTGCCCAACGGTTCCCCGATGACCGAAGCCGTCAAGGTAACTTTACAAGTCATGCGCGGCGATTTGGTGGTCGTCTACACAGACCAGCAGGGACAGTTCGAGATGACCAGCCTTGCTCCCGGTCAGTACACTCTCCAAGTTGATGCCGACCGCGAACGTCGTTTCGAGGTTGCTTCTGAGGGCATTCTGGTGCAGCGCGGCGGTACGACTTTCGTCAGCATTTCTCTGAGAGAGAAACGGCCAAATGGTCAAGGGTCTTCAGCGCCGGACAAGACCGTTTCCGTCATGTCACTTGAGCAGGACGTTCCTTCGAGCGCGAGGAAAGAATTTGATCGTGCCAGCAAGTTGGCGCGTGAGGGCAAGATGGACGAGTCAATCGCTGCGCTCAGACGCGCCGTCGCCATCTACCCGGACTACCTGATGGCGCGCAACGACCTCGGCGCGCAACTGCTTGAAAAGGGAGAAATCGGCGAGGCGGCGCAAGAGCTACGCACCGCCGTTAAGATTGACCCCAAAGCTTTCAACCCGCAACTCAATCTGGGAATCGTCCTCGTCCGGCAGAACAATTTTCCCGAAGCGCTCGCCGTGCTGGAAAAAGCGCTCTCGCTCAACGCCGCTTCGGCAGCCGCGCATCTCTATGCGGGGCAGGGAGCCGCCGGTCTCGACGAAACCGAGCGGGCGGAGAAAGAATTCAAGACAGCTTACGATTTGGGCGGCACTGATTATGCCGTCGCATTATTCCACCTCGGTCAGCTCTACATGGCGAAGGGCGAGCGCGAGTTGGCTTTGAAGTCGTTTGAGTCTTATTTACGTGAAGTGCCGAATGCAGCCAATGCCCCTCAAGTTCAAAAGTTGATTGGCATGCTGCGCTGACGCACGAAAGAATATAGCTGGACAAAGAGCCTCAGCTCTTTTGTTGGCTCTGCTTTTAACCCCAAGCCCACTTTAGGAGGGAGATTAAGTAATGAGAAGTTCTAGAATAGCAAAAGCCCTTGCACTATTTACGGCATGGGTGCTCGTTATTCTACCCCTCTCGGCGATACCCGCAATGGCTCAGGCCACGACCGGTTCTCTGAGAGGTGTAGTGGCGGACCCCACCGGCGGTGTCATCGCTGGTGCAACCGTGACGGCTAAGAATGAGGCCACCGGATCCGCCGCGACGCCAGCCACGACTAGCGGCGAAGGCATTTATGAGTTTTCGTCCTTGCAGCCCGGCCCCTATACGGTGACCGTCGAGGCCACCGGGTTCAAACGCTCCGTCAGCACCGGCGTCATCGTGAAAGTCGGTATTGTCAACCCGCTCGACGTGGCGCTTGAGGCTGGAGCCGTGACGGAAACGGTGACCGTTGTTGCGGGCACTGAAGAGGTCGTGCAGAGAGATCAATCACAGATTTCCACAACGATTGAATCGCGCAGAATCTCAGATTTGCCCTCGAACGGCGCGGGCAACGGTATTGACACGCTGGCGCTGCTCGCTCCCGGCGTGGTCGCCAACAGAAGCGGCGGCACGAACACCAACGGCACGGGCTTGTCGGTCAACGGCAATCGCGGGCGTTCAAACAACTTTCAAATTGACGGTGCGGATAACAACGATTTGAGCGTGGCCGGGCCTGCGCTGTTCGTTGACTTCCAAGATTCGGTGCAGGAATTCCAAGTTATCACCAATAACTTCTCTGCACAGTATGGCCGCAATCAAGGCGCGATTGTGAACATCGTGACCAAGGGCGGCACGAACGAGTATCACGGCACTGCTTTTGAATTCCACCAAGATGCCAAAGTTCTCAACAGCTTGAATAACATTGACAGAGCGAGCGGCCAAGAGGAGAACACTCCGTCTCTGTACAACGTGTTCGGCGGAACTTTCGGTGGCCCGCTGCACTTGCCGCGTTTCGGCGAGGGCGGTAAGTCGTACATCAGCGGTAAGGATCGCTTCTTCTTCTTCGTTTCCTATCAGGGTATTCGCAACCCTTCAACCTTTACATCTCGTTCGACCAGTCTCGCCATCGTGCAGTCGGAACTGCCCCGCTTGGCGGCATCATTCCCCGGCAACGCGGTGATTCAAACCATCGCCAACTTCAGCCCGTTCGCAATCCCCGGCGCTGTTCCCAACACGACTTCGCCGGGCACGCCGACGACGAGAGTGATTAATGGTCAAACGTTTCAAGTGGGCGGACCTTTTGATGTCGTGACCATCGGCGGCATCCCCTTCCAAGCAGCGCAGTATGAGCGCACCGCCTCCACTTCCTTCAGCGAAAATTATTACAGCTTGCGCTTCGACGTAAAAGCGACGGATCGGAACAACATCACGTTCCGCTACCTCAATCAGAAGAGTGTTTCCACGAACGGGGTCGGAACCATTTCCTCCGGCTTCACGGGAGACCTTCCGGCGTCGAGCAAGAATTTGGGCGGAAACTGGACACGCACCATCTCGAACACGGTGGTCAATGAATTCCGCGCCACCTATCAGAAAATCGGCATCGAGTTCGGCGGCGGCTGCGATGTTGCGACTGCGGGCTGTATTCCCGGTCCGGCGCAACTCGACCAAGCATTTACCAACATCACTTTTGCCGGGCAGTTGGGTCTGACCAAAACCAATGCTCTGGCCACCATCGGACCCGCGACCAATCTTCCGCAGGGCCGCATCGGCAAGGTCTATCAACTGGCCGACAACCTGAGCGTGGTGCGCGGGCGGCACTCGTTGCTCTTCGGAGCCGAGTACAAGCACCTGACCAACCTTTCGCCGTTCCTCCCGGTCTTCAACGGAGCATTCACCTTCAACTCCGAGCAGCGCATCCTGAACAATGCGCCGAGCGCGGTTTCGATTACGGCAGGTGATCCGCTCCTCGAATTCAAGGAGGACGATCAGTATTACTTCGTGCAGGACGACTTCAAAATTCGTCCCAACCTGACTTTGAATCTCGGCGTTCGCTACGAATATACCGGCCAGCCGCTCAACCAGCTGAATGAGCAGTCGGTGGCGCGCGAAAGCAACACGGCGACCGCGCTTTTCAACCCGGCGCTGCCGCTGAGCCTTCGCACCGTGCCGCGCGTTGCGGCGGATAAGAACAACTTTGCGCCGCGCGTCGGCTTCGCCTACTCGCCGCATTTCTGGAAGAACTTCCTCGGCGAAGATGCGACCGTGATTAGAGGTGGATTCTCTATCGCCTACGATGCCTCGTTCTACAACATTCTGTCGAATGTTCAGAACGCTGCTCCGTTCTCCGTCTCGCTCACCGTCCCTGTGTCTTCTCTTCCGGCGACCGGCTCTCGTGCACCGCTTCCGGCCAATCCGTTCGGGAACGTCGTACGTGCGTCGGCAGCGGCCTCGGGCATTCTGCCCATCGGCGTGCTGAACCCGATTTTCCTTGGGCAGACGCGAGTTTCGGATGATTACCACTCGCCGTACTCCGAGCAGTTCTCTCTGGGTGTGCAGCACCAGTTTGGTCGGAACCACGTCGGCGAAGTGCGCTACGTCGGTACGCACGGCGTCGGCCTGTTCCAGAACATCAACGACAACTTCTTTATCGGCCCGCTGGTGAACGGCTTCACGGTCACACGCAACGGCTTTACACGCACCTTCCCCGGCTTCCCGAACCTTTTACCGGCGGGCACGAGGGCGCAAGTGTGTGTGGATAATCCGGCGACGCTCGATCTCGAAAATGCTTGCAACAACCGTCTCCTGCCGCAGGGCGGTATCACGACCCGCGCGAACACGTCGCAGTCTATCTATCACTCGATGCAGTCGCGCTACAACGGGCGCTTCCTCCGTGATTCGCTGTCAATGGGCGCGTCCTACACGTGGAGCAAGACGATTGACGATTCGAGCGAAATCTTCGCTCAGTCCGACATCCTCTCGCCGAGCGCGCAGAATCCGTTCTGCATCAACCGCTGCGAGCGTGGTCTCTCGGCACTTGATCGCCCGCACGCTTTCTCCGCGAACTTCATCTACGATGTTCCTTACTTCAAGGAGCAGCGCGGATTCGTCGGACACTTGCTCGGCGGGTGGCAGATTAACGGTACGTACATCCTGACCAGCGGCGCGACCTTTACGCCGGGGCAGACCGGCAACGGCACGATTGGTCTGGGTAACACCTACCTGACAGCCGGTGATCGCCCGTTCGTTGCCAACCCGAATGCCGACCGGCGGCAGGTTGCGATCAACGCGGTGGATGCTCGCTTGCTTTTCCCGGGCGCACCTCTACCGCCAGCCAGTGGCGCTTTGAACAACACGTTCTACTCGTTGAACTTGATTAATTCGGATGGCGTCTTCTCGCCGGTTTCGCTTAACGACGTGAAGTATGTCTTCAACGGGCCGGGCGCGGCGCAGTTCTTCGGTACACCGTTCGGCTCTTCGCCGCGTAACGGCGAGCGCGGACCGATCTTCAACCAACTGAACATGGGCTTGTTCAAGAACATCAAAGTTTTTGAGCGTCTGACCGTTCAGCTTCGCGGTGAAGCGTTCAACGTCTTGAATCACCCCAATCCGGGATTCGGCGTTGAAAGAGGCGGATACCTGCCGGTCATCAGCATCAACGCGGCGGGCAGTCCGGGCGCGGCTTTTGGCGAACATCAGGACATCAGTCTCGCCAATCGCGTCGTCCAAGTTGGCTTGCGCATCATCTTCTAAATTGCTGAAACGGCTCTTCGGAGCAGTTTCCCTTGCGGGGAGAGTTCTTCAGGAACTCTCCCCTATATTTTTCTCCCGACTCCGTGCGAGGCCGTTACGCCGCACAGGCGATTGTCATGGCCTCCGCTTTTTCTGCATGTTTAAAGAGCGTCTTTACTGGCGGCTATCGTCCTTCTAAGACGTGCGAGTCGCTGACGGCTTTTCGCTTTAGTCAATCGGGCATCTTGTTTGTGTGTTAGCTGACCGTGCGTGTGGTCGGCGGGCATACCGTGAGTTAAATCTGAGAACCGGCGGTCTCACAACAAGGAGTTGAATAGGAGGCTACATGCTAAAACTTATCCTTACCTGCGCGTTGCTCTGTCTTATTTCCGCTGCCGTATTGGGGCAGAGCCATAGAGCCGGGCGGCTGAGCGACGTGATAAATGTCCATGTCGCCGAATTCGGCAAAACGGAAAAGTCGAAAGCGTTGAGGCAGGAAATAACCAGAAGTCTGAGCGAGTCGAAGCGCATCAAGATAGTCGCTGCGCCTCACGATGCGGACGCGGTGCTCGACGTGAGCGTTAGGCAGGGTACGAAGAATATAGATTGGCAAATCGCAACCTTCGGCGACCCGACTCCCAAGACCGGCTCGCGGGTCGTGCCCGCTCAGGAAATTATCTTTCGCCTCAACTCAGCGCAAAGCCACACACTCTGGTCAAGCAAGTTCGACGCCGAGAGCTTTTCCGGTGCGAATGAAACTCAGGCCGCCCGTGCTTTGGCGAATAAACTGAGTCAAGCATTACTGAGAGCCATTGAGAAAGACAGTAAGCGGCACTAGAGCGAGCCACAGTTGAACCTCGTTATACTTTAGCCACGGAGGGGCGACACATTGAATGTGTCGCCCCTCCGTGGCTAAAACGCGGAGAATCATCTTCACCTAGCAGGAGCGTGCGGACGTAAAGCGCGCCTGCTAGGTGAAGAGTCAGATAGGCGGTCAGTCAACAACCATGAAATCAATGCTGCTCGAAATGGTCTGGTTCTTCTTGTCGGCGAGAGTGTCGGTGATGATGAGCGTGAGGATGTAGCGCCCGGCACGGATTTTCGAGATGCCGAGTTGCCCGATTTTGACGACGGGCGAAGCGCCGTTGGCTGGCGGCGCAACTTCCTGTTCCGGCTCTTGGAACAGAATTTTACTGCCTTGGCTAATGATGACCTGTGAGCGCAGTTGCGGCTTTCCGTTTGAAAGTTTCGGGTTGTAGATGATCGCCGCATAACGCAGGTCTTGCTGGCGGGTCAACTGGCGCAAGGCGAGAAGCGGCTCCGCCTGCGCGTTGCTGCCGCCCTGCAAACCGACCGCATACAGAAAAACGCTGCTCATCGTCAAACGCCCCTTGCTGATGTCGGGCGTTTCCAAGTAGCGCGTCAGTGTGCCGAGCGCGCCCGTGCTCGCTTCGCGCACTACGGCGCGGAGTTGAAAGTAGCCGGACGGCAGTTCCGTGGTCGCTGAATAAGTCAGGCCGGAGGCGAGAGCGTGCTGGTAACTTTCCTGTGAAAGGTTGGCGTTGACCGTCTCGCTGAATCCGCCGCGCGTCTTACCCAGTTCGTCAACAATAAATCCGGCGATGTCGAAAGACGTTTGATACTTCCCGTCCGCCGCCGGTGTGAAGTGCAATTTCTTGGCATCGATGAGCAGGTGGATGCCGATCTCGGTCTTGTTGGCTGCCAGAGGTTTGAGCGCCACGTTAGCCGAGAGATCAATGTCGCGTCTGGCGAGCGGCGACCGCGCGGCAATCGCGATCACCTGTTCTTTGGTGCGCGCTCCCGGCTTCGTCTGTTCTTCCCGCGCGATATAACCGGCGCGCGTGGAGACCTTCAAACCGGGGCGTTTGACCTTAATCTGTACCTTGTGGAATTTGCTGTCGAACTTTTCCGACGGCGTGTAAGCCAGAATGTAATAGCTGCTGCTATGGCTGACAATTTGGTCAAGCCCGGTCTTGAAATCGTTCGTGTTGAGAATGGAGACGCCGCCCGTTTCATTCGCGAGCGAGCGCAAACCTGTCTGTCCCTCGAACTGCCCGAACGCCCCTCCACTATCGAAAGCCGGGTCAGGCTGGCGACCAAATCCCGACGGCTGATTAAGTGCGATACCGCTGCGCGCCGGAGTGTCTGTGAACTTCGGTGCAGCCGACCCGACCTTCAGCCCTTGAACGTCCATCGTGCTGATGGCGACACCGGCACGCGCCGCGTTGTCGGTCAGTTGGCGGATAAGGTAAGAGATATTGCTGGAGAAATTTCCGGTCGTATCAACCTGATAAATCGGGAGGCCGCCGGAAAAAAGAACTAAATTCTTTCGACCGGGAAGCTGTTTGAGGCCGTCGACGATGTAGTTCGCCGTTGACAGAGACATCAGGGCGCGGAGTTGGTGTGCCGTCTCTCTATCTACACCAGCCAAAATCTGCGTATTGACGCTGGCGGCGGTGGCAAATTGTTCATTCAATGCCTGCTCCGCCCCGCCGACGCCAAGCGGCGTGAGGTCGCCACCGACCAATCGGGGTTGAGGGGGATTGTTGAAGGCCGAGTAAGCGTTCGTCGTCACGTTGAGCGCGGAAATCGCTTGTCGCAAAAGCTGCTTGTCGGAGGTGAACTGTTGGAGCAGCCCTTTGCCTCCGATGGTGCGTACAATGGCGACGAGATCGCCGTCCTTCATCTGGTTGTCAACAAAATCACCCAGCACACGCCGCACCGTCGTCATGTCCTCGAACGGGATGGTCAGGTCGTCAACAACGAACGCGAAGACGCGCTTGAGTTCGGCGGCAGAGATGTCGTGCGCCAAGTCTGTCGGCACTTTGACCGTCGAGGCTTTCGCGGCGCGGGTGGCGTCGGCGAGGGCACGCTGCCCCTCGACTCGCCTGCCCGTGTCGGTGCTGATGAACTCGATGAACTTCAAGTCCTGTCGCTTACCATTATCATAAACTTCAAAATCTTCGAGCTTGAGGTCGGTCACCATCTGGTCGTTTTTATCCGTCACAACCGCGTCCGTCTGCACAAGCTCGGAAGTGATACGGACGAGTTCTTCGTCCTCTTGTGGCGAAGAAGACGCGGGCAACTGTGCTGACTGTGCGGCAACGGGCAGCGCCCAGAGCATCGTGGAAAGGAGCAGAGACAAGATCTTTTTCATGACAGAAACTCCCTTAAAATCCTTTAGCGTGATTGTCAACAACGGCTCGATGGTCGGAGAACAGGAGAGAGCCTGACAACCAAGCTCGATCAACTGCCACCTCATCGCTGAAGCTTCGGACTCTGCGCGCCGTTTACGGTTTAGAGCACCGACTTCAAAATTTATTCTTGAAGATGCCTGAGAGAATTGCCTTCGACGATGAATGATTACAGATTAATCCGGCATTTTCAATGGAAGACTCCAAATTTTTCAGAATGCCGTTTCCTACTACGTGCAAACCTGCGGTTAAGATTCCGCAACTCACGAAGCAGTCGAGACAAAAAGAAGAACGTGCGACGACGGCGGGTTGGATGCGACCGCGTTAAAAATTATGCTCACCGGCATGTCTCGCTCAGAGAGAAATGCCGGTGAGCATTTCAGTTTTTTTCAAGAGCCGCCCGGACTGCGGGAAACAAGCACCAATAGATACTCGGTCTCTCGCAATCGAAGCATCGCGGCTTAGAAGAAGTAGCGTGCGCCGAAGAGGAAGGTGCGCCCCGTGACGTTAGTGCGCCCTAAGTTAAGGAACAGAGTCGGGTCGGTTGACGCGCTCAGCACCCTGCTAGGGATGACAGTAAAGTTTCGGCGGTTGAAAAGATTAGTGATTTCAGCGCGAAGTTGCAGGCGATGGTTTTCGTTGAACGTCTTGAAGTTCTTCACCGCCGACACGTCCGTGTTGATTGTCCCGCCCGTGCGCACCGTGTTCGCGCCGAGTGTATTGCCGAGGCCGGAGTTGGCCGGATAGACAATATAAAAGGCGTTCGGGTTGACGGGCACGCCCTGCGCGTTGGCCGTCGTAAACGTTCCGGGCTGACCCGCCGGGTTGACGCCGACGCGTTGCGTCGTCTGAATCGTCGAGAGTTGTCCTGACGGAACAATCCCAAGCGTGTTCGGCGAGCTAATGACCGAGTACGGAGTGCCGTCGGCCAGCGTCGTGACGCCCGCGATTTCAAACCCGCTGAAGAGACGGTTGAGCACGCCGTTACTCTTGAAGACTTCGGGCGAGACCCAGACGTAGCTCGCAACGAAACGCCTCGGCTGGTCGAAGCCGGAGCGCGCACGGTCAATGTCGAAGCTGCGCGGGTCGGACGGGACTGTTCTGTTCAAACCGTTTCCGCCGCCCAGAATGTCATCGCCCGTGCTGATGAAGGTGCTGTAGGTGAAATTGGTGTTGAAGGAAAGCCCGCCGAGGTTCGTGCCCATCAAGCTGACATTGTTGAAACGCTTTTCAAACGTGACCTGCCCGCTGTGGTAAATCGAGGAACCAATGCCGTCACCGATGACGACCGAGCCGCGCGTCGGGTCTAGACGCGCCCTGTTGTTGCAGAACGGGTTGGCGTTCACCTGCGCGGCGGTGCAGGGCGCGAAAGTTCCGATGGGCGCGAAGAATCCGTAGTTCGATTCATACTCGCGGACGAGATTCGCGCCCTGTGTTCCGATGTACTCAAGTTTAACGACATAGTCCCGGCCTAGCTGGTATTGACCGCTAACCGTCCACTGGTAGGACATCGGATTCCTGATGCGCTTGTTGGGCGAGAAGAGGCGAACGTCCTGTGCGAGGGGATTCAAGCCGAGGGCGACGGCCTCTTCCGCCGTGCGGTTGGCAACCGCCGGTAGCCCGTTGTAGGGCCGCGCGCCGGAGAGCGTCTGGCCGAAGGTGAAGCCGCGCGGGAAGTTGCGCGAGACGTTCAAGAGGATGTTCTGGAAAATCTGGTCGTAAGAGATGCCGAAACCGGCGCGGAAGACGAATTTACCGTCCGCGAAATTCTTCGGGTTGTAAGCGAAGCCTGCGCGCGGGCCGAAGTTGTTCAAGTCCGACTTGGCGTTCGAGAAGAAACCGAAGGGCGTCGTCACGTACTCGTAACGCAGGCCGAGGTTAAGCGTCAAATCCGAGTTGTAGCGGTAGTCGTCCTGCGCGAAGAAACTGGTCTCGTAAGTGAGTGCGTCGGTCGTCCCCGCGCCGTTGAACTTTGAGATGGCGGCGTCGCGGTCGGCCAGCAGCGAGTTTAAGTCGGGATACGAGATGGAGCCTCTCAGGTTCGGAGCGAAGAAGTTTTTGAGTTGGTAGCGCAGCAGGTTTGCGCCCCACTTCATGTTGTGATTGCCCGTCGTGTAAGACATGTTCTCGGTGAACTCGAACACGTTATCGGTGCGCCCCTGCGGAAAGTTGATGTTGCCGAGGGTGAAGGCCGTCGCGACGGGAGTGCCGCCCACGTCAAAGGCCGTCCCGAAGTTTTCCGGCGAAGCAAGCACGCGACGACTGTAGGTGAAGCGCGCTTCGTTGATGAGGGTCGAGGTGAGCGCGTACACGTCGTTGATGGTGAACGACTGGTTACGTCCGACCGAGCCGAGTTCCTGACCTTCGAGGCTCGTCGGATTGCCGGGGTCATTGTTCTGGTCAATCAGGTAACGGAACGAGAGCTGATCCTTGTCGTTGATCTTGGTGTTGATCTTGGCGAGATAGCGGTCGAAGTTCGTCCCGTAGGGCAGCGCCCCCTGTCCGGCGAACCTGTTGAAGGTTTGGAAGGGCAGGGAGAAGAGGCTGGGGCAGGTATTGACGTTCGTCTGGCAAGTGCCCGTTGTGCTGCTCACGTCTCTAACCGTCACAGACCCGTTCGGGGTGGGGTCATTGGCGATGGGGAAAGTGCGCAGGATGTAGTCGACGACTCCGGGGGCGAACTTTGCCGCGTTGGCGCGCAAGAGATCGGCCCCGGCCTGCGTGATGGCTGGACGGGTCGCCGAACCGACGGTCGTGCGAAAGTCCGTATAGTCAACGCTGCCGAAGAAGAATGTGTGGTTGCGTTTGACGGGGCCGCCGACGACGAAGCCGTAAATGCTGTTGTTCTGAACGCTGCGTACCTGCCGCAGAACTTGTTGGTCTGAAAGGTTCGCGTTCGCCGCCGCCGCTCGCAGGGAGTTGAAATTGCGCTGTTGGCTGGTCGTCAGCGAGTCAGCGCCGTTGCCGTTCCACGCGTAGTGTCCGATGCCGTGAAACTCGTTCGTGCCGGATTTGGTAATCTGATTGACGTAGGAACCGGCGTTGCGTCCGAACTCGGCGGACGGAGTGTTGGTGATAATTTGGAATTCCTGAAGCGCCTCCGGCGGGAGGTTCTGGCGCGGAATAGACAACGATTGGTCGTTATTGTTCGCGCCGTCAATCGTAAAGTTGTTCGAGCGCGAGCGGTTGCCGTTGACTGCAAAACCTGAGCCGGGGCGGCCATTCTGATTGGGGAGCACGCCCGGATTCAACAGCGCAAGACCTGTGAGAGAGTTGCGTCCCGGCAACTCCAAAATCCGTGTCTGCTCGACCGATTTGGCAACTTGGCTCTGCGTAGATTCGAGCAGCACGCCTGTGGCGACGACCGTCACGTTCTCCGAAACGCCACCGGCTGAAAGCTTGAAGTCGGCTTTCGCGTCGGTCGCTACCGTGACGTCGAGGCTGGGGACAGTGCCCGCTGCAAATCCGCTTTTCTCCGCTTTGATGGAGTAGCTGCCGACCGGAAGACCTGTAATGCGATACAGCCCCTCTTCGTTCGACACGCCATCGCGCGTCTGGCCTGTGCCGAGGTTGGTAACCGTCACGGTCGCGCCCGGAACGGCGCTTCCTTGTTCATCTGTGATGACGCCCGTCACCGAACCGTTGATGGTTTGAGCGTTGGCAGGCATCGGGGACAAAAATACGCACGTGAGCAGTGCGACTAAGGCTAAGAGCCGAAGCTTGATGTGGGTTTTCACTCTTATACTCTCCCTCCTAAAGTAGAACTAACTGTTTGGAGCGACTGGGTTGGGGTTGGTCGAGGTTTGAAGATTGAAAAGTAAAAGGCTTGCTTCAATCTTTTGTAGAATCTAACAGCTAAAATTTCGGCAAGCAGTGTGCCGAATTAAAAAGATTCGCCGTGAGGCTGATTAAAAGCTGTTAAGTCAATGTTTAGAGGTCGGGAGCGCAGCCCTGCGCCGGTCTTTATTTCCAATATTTTGGATTTATCTATAAATATCATTCAAAACTATGGACGACATGGACTTACGCCGCTTTCGCCGCTCCGGCGGGCATAGCCATCACGTGAGCTTTGAGTGACGGCAAGCGAACGCTGACTGTCCGGTAACACTTTGCTCGAAGACCTCAAAGTGTACCGGATACACAGTTTCGGCCTTATCCGATTTTTTGAATAGAAGATTCAGAATGTTGTAGATTTATGGCTTTCTGGTTTCCCTAAAGCCAGCCCTCCCTGCTATGCAAATTATAGATAAAGCATGGTTTACAGCCTTCGCGTAAGCCATCGAAACGAGCCGTCAGGGATACGGTACGCAAGTTGCCGATTTACTGTGCTGCATTTGCAGTACTAAGAAAAGGAGTAACACGTGATACAGAAAAGTTTTCAGCGTTTCGCGCAATTAGCCAGCACGTTCCTCATCGTGCTCGCGTGCGTGGTGTCCGCCTCTGCTCAACAAACCGGCACCGTGCGTGGCACCGTGAAGGATCCGACCGGCGCGGTTGTGCCCGGTGCGAAAGTTACCATTACAGATGAAAAGACTAATCAATCCCAAACCGCCCAGACTACAGGTGAGGGCGATTTCCAATTCAGCAATCTGCTTCCCGGCGAATACACGATGACCATCGAGGGTCCCAGTTTCAAGACCCTGACGCTCAACGATGTGCGCGTCGAATTGAACCAGACGACAGACATTCCCGTCCAACTGACGGTCGGTCTGGCCGGTGAGACGGTTGAGGTCTCCGCCGGTGGGACGGAATTGGTTGAAACCACGACGACTAACCTCTCGAAGAGTTTCAACGAACGGCAGGTTGTCGAACTGGCGCAGACCTCGACGGGTAATGCGACCGGCATCAACAACCTCGCGCTGATTGCTCCGAACGTTTCGTCTTCGGGCGGCGTCGGCGTCGGCGCAGGTGGTTCGGTCGGAGGCCAGCGCCCGCGTAATAATAACTTCGTCGTTGACGGTATCGACAACAACGACAAGTCCATCACCGGCCCGCAGATTTATGTCTCTCCGGAAACGGTCGCCGAGTTCTCGCTGCTGACGAACCAGTTCTCAGCCGAGTACGGCCACTCGACGGGCGGACAGTTCATCACCGTGACCAAATCTGGAACGAACGAGTTTCACGGCACGGTCTACGAATTCTTCCGCAATCGTAAGCTGAACGCGCTTGACACGCTTCAGAAGGACGCCGGTGTGGTCCGCGATCTTTCGGCGGGCGACCTTGCCAATCCGCGTTTCGATTTCAACCGCTTCGGCGGCAACGTCGGCGGCCCGATTCTCAAGAATAAATTGTTTTTCTTCACGTCTTACGAGCGTTCGGCGCTCGGTCAGGCGGCCTCCACGGGCGGCTTGACCGCTCTGACGGCAGCCGGTCTCGCAACCGTTTCGGCACTTCCCGGCGTGTCGCAGACCAACCTCGGCATCTACAGGCAGTTCGTGCCGGTCGCGGCGGCAAACAACGCCGGAACTATTGAGGTTTGCGCCACCCAGCGTTCCGCCGTCGATGGCTCATGCCCGAACGATAACTTCCTGAATGTGCCGATTGGCTCTGTTGCCTTCCCGGCACCGAACTTTGCTGACCAGAAGAACTTCGTGCTCAATCTGGACTATACGCAGAGCAGTTCGACGCAGCATCGTTCGCGCTTCATCTTCAACAACATTTCGACGATTGACATCTTTGCCAGCTTGCCGGTCTTCTTTACGACCGTGCCGACGCAAGGTCGCCTGTTCTCGTACACGCTGGTTCACAATTTTACACCGAACCTGATTAACGAGACGCGCCTCGCCTATCGCCGCTTCGTGCAGACCTTCCCCGTCGGAGATCAAACTTTCCCCGGCCTCGATCAGTTCCCGAATATCCTTTTGGAAGACCTCAGCGTGAACATCGGCCCCGACCCGAACGCGCCGCAGTTCACCATCGAGAACAACTATCAGGTCGTTGACAACATGACGTGGCTGATCGGCAACCACTCGCTCAAGTTCGGCGCAGACTTCCGCAAGTTGATCTCGCCGCAATCGTTCGTGCAACGCCAGCGCGGCGACTATGATTACCTGAGCAGCGACCTCTTCTTCCGTGACATCGCGCCCGACGACCTCGGCGAGCGCACCGTCGGCGTCTCGCCCTACTACGGCGATCAACGCCTGTTCTTCCCATTTGTGCAGGACGACTGGCGCATTCGCCCCAACGTCACGCTCAATCTGGGCTTGAGCTACTCTTACCAAGAATTGCCGAAAGGCGCGAAGGATCAGGAGTTGAACGCCATCTCGTCCGTGCCGGGACTACTTGAGTTCCGTCGCCCGAGAGCGCAGAAGAGCAACTTCGCGCCGCGCGTCGGTCTTGCGTGGTCGCCGAACTACGATTCAGGCTATCTGGGCTCTCTCTTTGGCGGTGCTGGCAAAAGCTCGATTCGCGCCAGCTTCCAGATGGCGCACGACGTAATCTTCGATAACCTGTACATTCTCTCCAGCCCGCCGCAGTTCAGCCAGACGGTTGACGTTTTACCGAATCAGGCTGGCATTCAGCAGAACTTCCTGCGCAACGGTGGCATTCCTCCGACCCCGCAGGCCATCGGGACCGATGCGGCTGCCGCGCGCGCTTCCACTTCCGCGTTCATTCCCGATCAGCAGGTTCCGTACTCCATTTCTTGGAGCCTCGGCTTCCAGCGCCAGTTCATGAAGAACTGGTCAATCGAGACTCGTTATCTCGGTTCGCGCGGCGTCCATCTTCTGACGCAGAACCGCGTCAACGTCCAGAACAAGGTGTTCGACGGGCCGGGCGGCTTCCTGCCGACCTTCCTGTCGGCTCCGTCGCAAGCGCAACTTAATGGTTTGACGACGACGCTGGCGACTATTCAGGCACGTCCGAATATCATTCCGAGATACTCCGCAGCGGGCTTTACCAACGCCGTTATCGGCTTCCTCTCGAATGGTAATTCGAGCTATCACGGCGGTTCGGCGCAGTTGACGCGTCGCTTCTCCGAAGGCTTCCAGATGTCTGCGGCCTATACTTGGAGTCACTTGATTGACGACACGACGGCGGAAGTGTTCTCGACCATTCTCAGCCCGCGCCGCGTCGAAGACTTCCAGAACCTGAAAGCGGAAAAAGCGGACTCCGCGCTTGATCGCCGCCATCGCCTGGTGATTTCCAGTCTCTACGAGTTGCCTTACTTCTCGAAGAGCAACAACTGGGCGGCGCGCACGTTCCTCGGCGGCATCAGCTTCTCTGGCACACTGACCTTCGAGTCGGGCGAGAAGGCGACTGTCCGCAGCGGTAATGATGCCAACCAGAACGGTGACTCGGCGGGTGACCGCTCGATCATCAACCCGGCTGGCCTCGACGGTACGGCGAGCACGGTCACGGCCCTGCGCAACTCTAGCGGAGCCATCGTGGCCTATCTTGCCGACAACCCGAACGCCCGCTACATTCAGGCCGGTAACGGCGCGCTCTCGAACGGCGGACGCAACACGCTGCAACTGCCGGGCATCAACAACCTCGACTTCTCGGTCTTCAAGAACTTCGCGGTGACCGAGACGATAAGGTTCCAGTTGGGCGCTGACTTCTTCAACGCGTTCAATCACCCGCAGTACACGCCGGGATCAGTCAATACGGTTGACCCCATCTCCGTCACCGGACAGACGCAGATCAACACCATCAATCCGGCTACGGGTGACTTCAACGTTCCGTCGCACGTCTTCAGCAGCCACCCGCGCGTCGTCCAGATTCGCGCACGTTTCCGCTTCTAGTGGCTGACACATTTTCGTTTCGTGGAGACACGAGGCTTGACGGAGGTAGCAGAAATGCTACCTCCTTTTTTTTAAGCGATGCGGGCGTGAAGTATGGAAACGGGGGTGCGCGGTGTTCGGCCTGATGGCGTATGCTACAATCCGCCTCTAACCTTTCAATGCTAGATTTGCGTCTCATACGGCAGACGCGATACAGAACATGGCGACTCTCACGGTTAATCAATTACAGCTTGCGCCGCTCGGCGCAGGCGACCTCATTGACCGCACCGTTCGTCTCTACCGGCGCAATTTTGTGGCGCTGATTCGCGCCTCGGCTCCGCCCGTCATCGTCTCGACAATCGGTGCGGTCGCGTGGTCTGCCAGCGTGCGCGCCATCTCGCTGGCGGACAGCAGCGAGCGTCTCGCCGTCTACTTTCTGCTCGCAGGTGTGGGGCTTCTTCTGCTGTTAATCGGAAGCCTGCTGCACTTGATTGTGATGGGCGGGGCGAGCCGCACCCTCGTCATGCATCTACTGTGGGGTGACCCCGTCACGGCGCGCTCCATCTACAGGAGCGTGCGCGCGCGTTTCTGGGGACTATTCGGCGCGACCCTCATTGTCGGCGCGCTCGTCGGCATCAGCGCCGGGGTCGCTGTCGCGGCGTGGTATATCTTCATTATTATCGCCGTCATGCTGGGCTTTCTAATCGGGGCGCAAGGCTCCATCTGGCTCGGCGCGGCGCTCGGCCTGACGATTTTCGTCGCCGCTTCAATCGGCGCGCTCTATCTTTTCTTTCTCATCGCGGGGCGACTGGTTTACGTGCCGCAGGTCATGTTGGTTGAGGGAAAAGGCGTGTTTGACGCGATTAGCCGCAGCGAGCGACTCGCGCGCGGCAACGTCCGCCGCCTGATGGCGATGTTTGTGTTCACGATCTTTACAACCTACTCGGCGCTGATGCTGCTACTGATTCCGCTCGGCTGGTTCGGTCACCTGTACGGGGTTGATCCACTGTCGCTGAGCGCTTCGGATTGGCCTGTGTGGTACGCCATCGGTTATCAAGTCGTCGTTCAACTGAGCACCATTTTGCTCGCGCCCGTCTGGATGCTCGGCCTCTCGCTGCTCTACGTGGACGAGCGCGTGCGACACGAAGGCTACGACGTGGAACTACAAGCGGCGCGCGTCTTCGGCGAGATGCCCGTGCTGCCTGACGGCACGCTGATGCCACTCGCTCCGGCTATTGCGGCCACCCCTGATGCGAACGGATTGGCCGGTGATGGCGCGCGCCAGAAAGATTCATTCGACGGCTCGGTGCTCGGCCTCAATAGATGATGCGAATGCGGCTCAAAAGAGTTTCAGTGAAGATTCTGGGCGCGGCGCTGTTCATCCTCGCAGTCACGCCCCCGTGCGTGCGCGCCGCCACGCCGACGACGCTCGCCCAATATCGTCAACACATACGCGAAGCGTTTGCGCCGCTCGACGCGCTCGCCAAGTCGTGCGAAGAGGCTGCCACGCGCAAAGAGACACACGCGCCGGGAGATGCCGATACCAATCCTTCCGTCTCGCTTTCTCAGGCCGAAACAAAGATGGGGCGCGACGTGCGCCGTCTACTGCCTCCGACCATGAAGGTCGAATGGGACGGCGAGATTCTGGATGTGAATAACGAATGGCTGCACGCGTCTCTCGAAGAATATCAGAAGAGGGCTGCCGGGTCGTCCGACTATCGAGAGCGTGCGGCGACGGTGCGAGGAATGGCGGGGCGTCTGCGCGCGCTCGACGAACGGCTGGCCGAAATCGAGACGAGCGGCAAGAACGCCCCGGCGAGAGATAAAGAGGCTGAGAAGGGAAGACTCGCGGCCATTTTGCGTAACCCGGAATTTCACCGGCAGGCTTCGCACGGAGGCGCGCTGGCGAGTCTCCTTGAGCAGATTGTGGAGTGGATACGTAATCTCTTCCCGAACATCAGGCCGCTCGACCCACGCGCCAGCCCCGGCCTTTCCAGAGCCGCGCAAATCTTCATCTTCGCGCTGACGTTTGGGGTCGTCGCCTTTCTGCTCAGGCGCTACTGGCAAAAGCACGGCGGCAAGTTGAAAAGGCGCACGATACGCGATGCGCGCGTCGTGCTCGGCGAACATCTCGCGCCCGATGAGACGGCTGCCGACCTGCTCGCCGCCTCCGAACAACTCGCGCGCTCAGGCGACCTGCGCGGCGCGATTCGCAAAGCCTACGTCGCGCTCCTATGCGAACTCGGCGACCGCCAAATCATCCGCCTCTCGCAGCACAAGACGAACCGGGATTATCTGCAAGCCGTGCGCCTACTCCCGACGCCGCAACTTTATCAGGAGATGCAGCCGCTCACCTTCAACTTTGAAAGACACTGGTACGGCTTCGAGCCTGCGACCGAAACGGATTGGACGAATTTTCGCGCCCGCTGCCGTCAAATACTAACCATGGAGTGAATCCTTTATCGTCTTCGCGTCTTTGCGTTTCCAGCGCGAAGACGCGAAGAAGAAGGAAAGAAGATTCTTTCAGCCTTCGCGCGCTCTTGTTTTTGAACTTTGAAATTCAAACTTTGAGCTTTTAAAGTGCAGGGACGCTTAGCCATCTTTCTGACAATCGTCGTGTTGTTGGTCGTGCTCATCGCGCTCAACGCCGCGTCATACGTGCGCGTCGAGGAGGAGGCCGATTCGGAGTTCAGCCCGAACCGTTCGTCAACGAATGCGGGCGCGACCGGCACACGCGCTCTCTACGATTTCCTCGCACAGTCCGGCTATAAGGTGGTGCGTTGGAGCGATCCTCCCTCGACGCTGCTCGGCAAGGATGCGTTGAAGCCCGCGACCTTAGTCGTCATCGGCAGGATACGCACAGAGTTTAAAGAAGATGAGACGCAAGCCATCCGCCTCTGGGTTGAGCAGGGCGGGCGTCTCGTCATGATTGACCGCCAGCCGGATAGCCAACTGCTTCCGGTGTCAGGAAGATGGCAGGTCACCCCGGAGCTTTTCGACTATCCCGATCCCGGCGTGCGCCCGGAAGAGCCGGAGAACATGACAGCGGGCATCGAGCCGGTCGTGCCCGCGCAGCCGACATTGCTGACACGCGATGTCGAACAGGTTGCGCCCTCGCGCTTCGCCGCACGCCTGCACATCAACCCAGTCGCACAGGAGCACGCACAGGAAAATGTTCCGGTGGGTGGCGCAAACAAGGATGAGCCGCCGCGCGTGGCCGACGAGCGTCGCGCGGCACACGCGCCGGTTGAGCACATCAGGGACGGGCGCGAGGGTGAGGGCGCACTGCTCGTTGATTACGCTTACGGGCGCGGGCGTATCGTCGTCTTAAGCGACCCTTTCATCGTCGCCAACGGCGGCATCAGCCGCGCAGACAATTTGCAACTCGCCGTCAACGTCGTCTCAGGCGCGATGCCCGAAGGTATTATCGCCTTCGACGAATACCATCAGGGACTCGGCGCGACGCGCAATCGCACGCTCTCTTATTTCGCGGGCACACCCGTCGTCGGCATCTTCGCGCAGGCGGCTTTCATCATCGCCGCCGTGATGTGGTCGCGCGGGCGACGCTTCGCGCGACCACTGCCTGCGCCGCGCGTTGACCGTCGCTCGAATCTCGAATTCGTCGCCTCGATGGCTGAACTGCAACATCGCGCGCACGCCTACGACCTCGCTGTCGAGAACGTCTACACGCGCACGCGCCGCGCCCTCGCGCGCTACGGCGCAGCGCCCGCCACTGCTTCCTATCGAGAGATTGCCGCGCGCGTCTCCGCACGCTCCGGCAGAGAGGGCGCAAGGATAGAATCGTTGATGCGCGAATGCGAAGATACAATCGCGGGCGAGCCGACAACAGCGCGCAAAACGTTGGCGCTCATCGCGCGTCTGCGTGAGCTTGAACGCGATCTCGGCATCCGCATGCGCGCACGCGAAATCCGGCAGGCGGAGAAACGATAGAAAAATTTTGCTCTACGACTTTTTACGGAAAGGCTTAACAATTTTAGATTTTAGAGTTGCGATTGAAAACCTGTACTCATTAAATCGCCGACTGTATTTCAAATCTAAAATCTAAAATCTAAAATCAACCATGCTTCAGTTCGTTCCTTCAACTATCGAACACATTCTGACTGAACTGCGCAAAGTAGTCGTCGGGCAGGACGAAGTTATCGAGCAGGTTTTGGTCGCGCTGTTGGCGGAGGGGCACGCGCTGATTGAAGGCGTGCCGGGAACGGCGAAGACACTGCTGGTCAAGACGCTGGCGCGCATCGTCGGCGCAGATTTCAACCGCATCCAGTTCACGCCCGACCTGATGCCGTCCGACATTACCGGGACGAACGTCTTCAACGTCACCACCTCAAATTTCACACTGCGGCGCGGCGCAATCTTCACGGACATCCTGCTCGCAGACGAAATCAACCGCACGCCTCCCAAAACACAGGCCGCCCTGCTCGAAGCGATGGAAGAGCGGCAGGTGACGATTGACGGCGAACTGCATCCGCTCTCGCCGCTTTTCACTGTGCTGGCGACCGAGAACCCGATTGAATACGAAGGCACTTACCCGCTCCCCGAAGCGCAGCTTGACCGCTTTCTTCTCAAGATTGAGATGAAGTATCCGACCGCCGACGAGGAGCAGCGCGTCGTCGCCAACTGGGACGAAGGCTTCAACGCGCGGAGGCTCGAACAGGTCGACATCCGCCCGCTCGCAAGGCCGGACGCGCTCCTTCTCTGCCGCCGCGAAGTTCAGACGACACGCATGGAGACGGGCGTCCAGAACTACCTCGTGCAAATCGTCCGCCGCACGCGCGAGCATCCTTCGGTCGCCTACGGCGCAAGCCCGCGCGCATCCGTCGCGCTCTTGCTCTGCGCCAAGGCTCTCTCCGCCATGCGCGAGCGCGACTTCGCCACGCCCGACGACGTGCGCGACATCGCGCGTCCAGTCCTCCGCCACCGCCTGCGCCTGCGCGCCGAAGCCGAACTCGAAGGAGCACTGGCCGACGCGGTGATCAACGACATCCTGAGCACCGTCGAAGTTCCAAGATGAATCTACAATCTACAATCTAAAATTCTTCACATGCGGTTTATTTTTACAAAGCTTTTCTACGCGCTGCTGACGCTCGGCTTCGTGCCGCTGTCGCTCTCTTGGGGGCGACCCGCGTTGCGCTGGCTGACACTGCTGTTTGATTTCGCGCTGGTGATGGCGGCTTTTCTGGACAGCCGCATCAGTCCACTACCGGAAGGTCTGGAGATCGGGCGAGAGATTGACGGGCGCTTTCACATCGGGGCGGAGACGGAGGTTCGCGTCCGCGTCTTGAACCGGACGCGACGCGCCGCCAGCTTGCGTATCAAGGATGAATACCCGCCGGAGATGATTCTCAGGGCGCGGCGCGAAGGGCACATGCGCGTCGAAGCGCAAACGTCCGCCGCGTTGGTTTATGCGCTGACCCCGCCCCGGCGCGGTCGTTTCCAATTCGGGCAGACGGCGATCAGGTATGTCTCGCGCCTCGGTCTGGTGTGGCGCGAGGCGCGCACAGGCGAAGGCTTGACCGTCAAGGTTTATCCGAACATTCGTCGCGCGCGTGAAGCGGAGTTGAAAGCTCTGGGGGCGCGTTCTCTGGTCGCCGCGCATCGTCGCACGTCTTGGCGCGGTGAAGGCCGCGATTTTGAATCGTTGCGCGAGTATGTGCCGGGCGACGAGTTGCGCCACGTCTCCTGGAGCGCGACGGCGCGGCGCGGCAAACTGACGACGCGGCAGTATCAGATTGAACGCGACCAGACGATTCTCATCGCTCTCGACGCCGGACGCCTGATGACGGCGCGCATTGAAGGCGAGACGAAATTCGACTCGGCGATTCACGCGGCGCTGGCTCTGATGAGCGCGGCGGCGCGCGGCGGCGACCACGCGGGTCTGGTCGTCTTCGGTCGGCGCACTAGAATCTACGTGCCGCCCGCCAAAGGGCGCGACCTGATGGATTCCGTGCTTGAAGCTCTCTACGCGGTCGAGCCGGAAATGATCGAGCCTTCGTACACGCGCGCCTTCGAGTTTATCGCCGCGAATTGTAAACGCCGCGCGCTGGTCGTCGTCCTGACAGACCTTCTGGATGAAGAAGGCTCGCGCGAACTGCTCTCGTCGCTCAAACTTTTGCGCCCGCGTCATCTCCCGCTCGTCGTCTCCATCGGCGACCGCGACTTGCGCGCTGTGGTGCGCGACACGCCCGAATATATCCGAGACCTCTTCACCCAATCCGTCGCCGAAGAGATCATGCACCAACGCGAGACTGCGCTGCGCCACGTCGAAGCACAAGGCGGCCTCGCGCTCGACGTGACCGCGTCGGCGCTCGTCCCCGCGCTCCTCGAAACCTACATCCGCGTCAAAGAGCGCGGACTGCTTTAAACTTTAGAACCGGGTTGAGGCTGCTCTCTGCCCGCGAGCAGCAGGTATGCGTAGAGGG
>CAXTRQ010000065.1:23263-29078 GCA_964246705.1 uncultured Pyrinomonadaceae bacterium | reverse complement strand
TGCTGAGAGCTTACTCCCGACTGTTAGTCGCATTCAATCGAAAACCGTAATAAATGCGGAATTTCGAGAGCGAGGAAAGAGTAGCGCAAAATTCTACTAAAGATTGTTGCAAAAAACATTTGACATCTCATCGGATATAGACTACAAACATGCGCCGCTTTCGATGGGAAAGTAAATTAGTCAACGTAATCAACCTCGCGCAAACTTCCGCAAGAAGTTCCACCGCAGTTTACCAACACGTTAACTGCCCCAATGCGTCGTAACTGCTACCGCACCACAGACAGAAACATTTCCAACCTAATTAAGGAGAATTCAGCAATGAACAAGTTCCACCCAACACTCAAAGTAATCTCATTCTTTGTCCTCACATTAGCTTTCACTACTTTTGTTCAAGCTCAGGCCACACGAACTTGGGTCTCTGGCGTCGGCGACGATGTCAACCCGTGCAGCCGCACGGCTCCCTGCAAAACATTTGCGGGCGCGATTTCAAAGACCGCTGTGGGCGGTGAAATTGATGCGCTCGATCCGGGCGGTTTTGGCACAGTCACGATCACCAAGAGCATCACGATTGACGGCGGCCCGACGGGGGAAGCCAGTATTCTTTCCGCCGGTACTAACGGCGTTAACGTCAACGACAGCGCGACGGCAACTCCGAACACCATTGTCGTGGTACTGCGCAACCTCTCCATCAACGGCGCAGGCACCGGAATCAACGGTATTAATTTCACCTCCGGGAGAGCCTTGCACGTCGAGAACTGCCGGATTTTGGGTGTCACCAACAACGGCATCAACGTCAACACGACGACGGCTGTCCAACTCTTCGTCAACGATACGACCATCACGGAGTGCGCGCAGGCTGGCATCAACTCCACGACATCGGGCGGTATTCGTTCAGCTATCTCTGTGGTGAACAGTCGGCTGGAGAAAAACGGCATCGGACTGCGCGCCCAACAACGCGCCGACGTGCTGATTAGCCACTCCTCAATTTCCACCAACAACAGCCTCGCCACTAGCGGCGGCATCATTGCCGATTCCGCCCTCGGCGACGTGTTCATCAACGTCGAGAGTTGCTACATCGCCTTCAATACTGTCGGCGTTAAATCCGGCACGGCGGCGGCCACGACGGTTCGCATTAGCAATTGCAACATCACGGCTAATGGGAATGGCATCTCATCCAATGGCGGCGGCATTGTGTCGTCCAAAAACAACACTATCTTGGGCAACACTACCGACGGCACACCGACTTTGACCATCATCCAAGTCTAGCCCGGGCGTTGGCAGGTCAAACGCGAAAGGCACTCTTTCGCTCAAAGGTGGGGGATGAACACGCTTCATCCCCCACTTCTTTTTTCGACCAGTTTCTCACTCAAGCAACTCTGCCTCAACGACCCCGCGCCCGTCGCCTTCGCGTCCTCCTCATCCACGCACTCCAGCACCGCTCGCCTGCTTTCTCAAGAGTTATGAGGCGATTTAATTTTTAGACAATTTCACAAAACACGCTTGCTTGACGCGTGTGTTGCTGTACGACTAGACTGCTCGCTCTATGACAAGCGAAGAACCCCTCTCCCCGCAGTTTCCAACGTCGAATCGAATATTGATTAGCAACGGAGCACGCAAAACCTTGGATTGATATTTGATCTGAGCGATTAGTGGGCGCAAGCGCGAACCGCACTGTTTTCTCGTGAACGGATATGTCCGATAAACCCCTCGTCAGCATTATCACTGCCGCCTATAACCGCGCCGACCTCATCGAAGAAACTATTGAGAGCGTTTTAGGGCAGGACTACGACGGCCCCATCGAATACATCGTGATAGACGATGGCAGCAGCGACAACACGCTGGAAATCATCAAGCGGTATGCCGACCGCATCCGCTGGGACGCGCACCCGAATCAAGGCGAAAGCTATACCGTCAATAAAGGTTTTAAGATGGCGACGGGAGAGATTATCGGCGTCGTCTCTTCAGACGACCCGTTACTTCCAAATGCGGTGCGGCGGCTGGTCGAAACGCTGACGGCTGACCCTAACTTGCTCGTCGTCTATCCTGACTGGAACCAGATTGACCTCGAAGGGAAGGTGGTTGAACACGTCGAGACGCTCGACTACAACTATCTGGAAATGATTAGCCAACACGTTTGCATACCGGGACCGGCGGCGTTCTTCAGGCGTTCCGTCGTCGAGCGTCTGGAAGGTCGGGATCAGCAGTTTCGCTATGTCGCCGATTACGACTTCTGGTTGAGAGCCGGACTTTTGGGGCCGTTCGCACGCGTTCCGGAGACGCTGGCAAACTTCCGTGTGCACCCCGGCTCCAGCACGCTCAAACACAGGGGCGAGCGGATGGCATTAGAGCACGTCCGGCTGCTGGAAAAGATTTACTCTTTGCCGAACCTCCCCCCTGAAGTTTTGCAGGTGCGGCGCGAAGCCTTCATCAACGCTTACCACCACGCCGCAGAGTTGTCGGACTCGGCTAAAATGAAAAGAAAGATGCTCACCCGCGCCCTGATGTGTTCGCCGTCGAAGTATTTCGCGGGAGATTATCAAAACCGGCTCGACGACGTGCTACCCATCATTTTCGGTCGTATGCACAGGGTTGTCGGATTCGCCCACAGAGCTTGGAACTCTTTAAACTGGAAGTTCGAGAAGCTGCGGAAACGTGCGCGGACACCTTAAATCGCCCCAAGCCTTATTTCACCCGCCCGGCATTTTGTTCAATAAATCTTATTTCATCACGCAATTCGGTAGCACTTTCCATAAAACACCCCTGCTTGACGTTATGTTGGCGTTCGACTAGACTTCTCGACTCTGCAATAGGCGAAGAACTTTTCCATGTGCGCAATGAGAGAGATCAAGCGTTAAAGACAGATGCGGAACGAGTGCAACGTTACGGAAATCACCAAACAAGCCCCGCCCCATCCTCCTCAACTTCCAACATCGCCGGAACGACCATTTGTCGTCATCGAAGCGAGTAAGTCTTGGACGGGGCTGAAGATCAGCGACCTCTGGGCGTACCGCGAACTGCTCTATTTTCTCGTCTGGCGCGACGTGAAGGTGCGGTACAAGCAGACGGCTCTGGGCGTGCTGTGGGTCATCTTGCAGCCTCTCCTGATGATGTCGGTCTTCACGCTGTTTTTCGGAAGGGTGGCGGCCATCCCGACGGACGGCGTGCCTTATCCGCTTTTCGCCTACGCCGGTTTTTTGCCGTGGACATTCTTCGCCTCCGCCTCAAGCGCGAGCGGCAACAGCATGGTCAACAGTTCAAATTTAATTACGAAGGTTTACTTCCCGCGCATGATTGTGCCGGTGGCCGCCGTCGGCGCTTCTCTGGTTGATTTAGCCATCGCGTCGGCGGTGCTCATCGGATTGATGCTGTACTACGGCGTTGCGCCGACGCGCAGCCTTCTGATGTTGCCCGTGCTGACCGTTCTGCTGTTGGTCTTAACTCAGGGTTTCGGCATGTTGATGTCGGCTTTAAATGTTAAATACAGGGACATCCGGCTGGCTCTGCCTTTCGTTATTCAGTTGTGGTTTTTCGCTTCCCCGATTATCTACCCCATCAGCTTCGTCACCTCTAGGTTGTCGCATCCCGAACTGTGGCGCACACTATTGTCGCTGAACCCGATGACCGGAATTGTTGAAGGCTTCCGCGCCGCGCTCTATGGCCGGACGACGTTCGATTGGACTGCGATTGGCATCTCGGCGGCTATCGCGTTGGTGCTGCTCATCTGCGCCGCCATCACTTTCAATCGGATGGAGAAGAGTTTCGCCGACGTTGTATAAGGTTTGAGAAATGCAGCCGATCATTAAAGTCGAGAATTTGAGCAAGCAATACCTGATCGGCGCGCAGTCGGAAAACTTTCCGACCCTGCGCGATGCATTTACCGGGATGGCGAGTGCATCACGCCGGTTCTTCAGGGGCGACGGGCGGGCCAGCAAAGGTTTGCCATTCTGGGCGCTCCGCGATGTTAACTTTGAAGTGATGCCGGGCGAGGTGATCGGTTTCATCGGTCGCAACGGCGCGGGCAAATCCACGCTCCTTAAAATCCTCTCGCGCATCACCGAGCCGACCACTGGGCGGGTCGAACTCCACGGGCGCATCGCCAGTCTGCTCGAAGTCGGCACGGGTTTTCACCCGGAACTCTCCGGACGCGAAAACATCTTTCTCAATGGCGCTATTCTTGGGATGAAGAAGACGGAGATTAAGGACAAGTTTGACGAGATTGTAGCGTTTGCCGAGCTTGAGAAGTTTATTGATACGCCGGTCAAACGATATTCGAGCGGGATGTATGTCCGCCTCGCCTTCGCCGTCGCCGCGCACCTTGAGCCGGAGATTCTGATTGTTGACGAGGTGTTGGCGGTCGGCGACGCCGTGTTCCAGAAGAAGTGTCTGGGAAAGATGAGCGAGGCGGCGGAAGGAGGCCGCACGGTTCTCTTCGTGAGCCATAACATGGGCGCGCTGGCGCAACTCTGTTCGCGCGGATTGATCCTGGCAGGCGGCAAGTGCGTGTTCGATGGCGGTGCGAAAGACGCCGTGGCGAAATACATGGGCAGCATCATCGGCGGCGCAGACCACACCGTCGCCTTCGACCCTGACTCGCAAAAGGACATGCAGATACTTTCCATGTCGGTCGTCTCTCCCGGCGACGACCGTGCGCTCAGTTCATGCCCCTACACCGAACCGATCTCGCTGCTCATCAAGTATCGTGTCAAGAAATGGACGCCGGGCACATATCTGTGTGTGGATGTGCACAACGACGCAGATATGTGCGTGCTGTGGTCAGCCGACGTGAAGAATGTTGATGAGATGATGATCGAGCGAGAACCGGGCGTCTTCGAGGCGCGGGTGACTGTTCCGCCGGTGACACTCTCTCCGGGCATTCACTACTTCACCGCCGCGTTCGTCGCGCCGCACGCGCCGCACAAAGCAAGCGCGCTCGATGTCAGGGAGAAGGCCGTCTCGGTCGAGGTGCTCGACAACGGCTCATTGCTGGCTAACTTTGGCGTCAAAATCCCCTCCGTCACGACGATTCCGCTCCAGTGGGAAACCGAAGGGACGACCGACGAAGGGTAGAGGCTGCCGCCGTAGAGATGAAACTCGCCATCCTTTCACACATCTTGCCGCCCGCTCCGTCCGGCCAGTCGGTGGTTCTCTATCGCTTGCTCAGTGGGATGAACGGGGAAGACTACTGCTTGGTTTCGAGTGACAAGCATAACGGCTCTGCGAACGGGGCGGCTTCGCAGAGCGACGCGCCGGGCGCACCAAAACTCTCAGGCCACTATCATCTTCTGCCCGAAGAGCGAGAACTGACGAGACCGACACGGTGGGGGGGCTTACGCGCCCGTAAGTTTTTGAATGTCCCTCTCAGGGTGGTGCAGCGTGCGAGAAACCTCGCGGGCCTCATCAAACGCGAGCGGCACACGGCATTGCTGGCCTGTTCCGGCGACCCGCTTAATTTGCCCGCCGCGTATCTCGCCAGCCGCATCGCGCGCGTTCGTTTCTACGCCTACATTTTCGACGATTATCTCTACCAATGGACGCAGCCTCTCTATCATTTCTGGGCGCGACGTTTTGAGCCGATGGTGTTGAAAGGGGCGGACGGCGTTATCGTCCCGAACGAGTTTTTGCGCGACGAGTATTGCCGACGTTATCATATTGACTCAACAGTGATTCATAACCCGTGCGAGTTGCGCGAGGACAACGCTAATGCCCTCTGGCCGTCGCATCCAAGGGAGATAAGAATTGCCTACACGGGCGCAATCTACCACGCACACTACGACGCCTTCCGTCGCCTGATTGCGGCGATTGAACAACTTGAGGA
>CAXTRQ010000065.1:0-23253 GCA_964246705.1 uncultured Pyrinomonadaceae bacterium | reverse complement strand
CGCGCGCCGAATTGGAGCAAGAAGGCATCAGCTGGCCAATCGTTGTCCACGAGCACCTGAGCCTGACGGGTGCGCTTGAAGCGCAGCGGCAAGCAGACATTCTTTTCCTGCCGCTGGCTTTCAACTCGCCGATTCCTGAAGTTATCAGGACTTCGGCTCCGGGAAAAATGGGCGAGTATCTGGCGAGCGGGCGACCCGTCTTGGCACACGCGCCCGCCGATTCTTACGTCACATGGAATTTAAGAGAGCACGGGTGCGGCATCGTCGTTGATGAACCCGACGCGTCGAAATTGGCGGACGCCATCCGGCGATTGATGGACGACGGCGAGTTGCGCCGTCGCCTGACGGAAAATGCGCGCGTCCGCGCCGTGGATTTCAGCGTCGAGACGGCGCGCGCCGGGTTCCTGAAATTGTTGCAGGCGAAAGCCTAGAACGTTCGTGTAAAACTTATGTCTGACCTGACGGCGATACTGTTGTGTGGCGGGAAAGGCGAGCGGCTCAAGCCGTTCACCGATTCGATGCCCAAAGCTCTCGTCCCGCTCAACGGGCGACCGCTCCTTTATCATCTGCTCAAATATCTCGGCTCGGCGGGCGTGAGGCGTTTCGTCATCTGCGTTGGCTATAAGGCCGAGGCCATCGAAAGTTTCATCCGTGAGAACGCAGACCCGGCGTGGGAGATGACCTGCGTCAATTCGGGCGACGTGAGCATGACGGATCGCATTCTCGACGCCCGGCCGCATGTCCATGGACAGGCCATCATCTGCTACGGCGACACGCTGGCGAACGTGGATTTGCCTGCGCTGCGCGAAGAGCACGCGGCGCGCGGGGCGTTGGTGACGCTGACGACCTACCCGCTGCACAGTCCTTTCGGCATCGTGGATGTGGACGCGGAAAAACGGATCACGAACTTCGTCGAGAAGCCGTGCTTGCCCTACTGGATCAACATCGGCTTTATGCTCTGCGAGCCGGAAGCTTTCGACTCTCTCAATCCGCAATCTGATATGATCGAGTTTTTGTCGGGGTTGGCTCGACGGGGCGCGCTCTATGCACACCAGCACGCCGGTAAGCACTTGACGGTCAACACGGAAAAAGACCGCGCCTTGGCAGAGACACAGCTGATCGAATTTTTCACTTATGGTGACGGACAATTAATATGAAACAGAAGCGCGTATTAGTAACTGGGGGGTCGGGCTTCATCGGCTCGCATCTGGTCAGCCGCCTGCTCGCAGAGGGCGCGGAAGTCGCCGTCAGCGTGCGCTACGGCAATGTGATGAAGAACGAGCGTTTGCGTCAGTGCTGGGATGATCTGCACGTCATCGAGGCCGACCTGCGCAATCGCGGCGCGCTCGAAGCAGGGCTTCAGGAGTTCGCGCCGGAAGTGGTCTTTCATCTCGCCGCTTATAATCACGTCGGCCAGAGCTTCGTGCAGGTCGAGGAATGTTTCGACGTGAATGCGAAGGGGACGGCCAACCTGCTCGACACCTGTCGCGGCGCGGAGAAGTTCCTCTATATGTCCACCTCCGAAGTTTACGGGCATCAGACAGAAGTCCCTTTCATCGAGACGATGACGCCTGAGCCGATCTCGCCCTACGCCATCACGAAGTACGCGGGCGAACTCTATTGCCGCATGAAGCAGCGCATCGGCGGCGAGACTTCCATCGTCATCCTACGACCATTCAACACCTTCGGCCCCTACCAGAGCGCGAAGGCCGTGATTCCCGAACTGATTATCAACTGTCTGCGCGGCAACCCGATTCAGACGACCAAAGGCGAGCAGACGCGCGAATTCAATTACGTGACAAACATCGTCGAGGGACTGGTCAAGGCCGCCGCGCATGACGGCGAAATCGAAGACGTGATGAATCTCGCATCGGGAGAGGAAGTCGCCATCTGCGACCTCGTGCAGAAGATTGCCGTGTTGACTGAAACGCGCTCGCAGATTGATATCGGCGCGCTGCCCTATCGCCCGACGGAAATCTGGCGCATGTACGCAGACAGCACGCGCGCGCGCGCGGCTCTCGACTGGAAGCCAGAGATTTCTCTGGACGAAGGGCTGCGTTTGACGGTCGAGTGGTTTCGCCAGTATCGCCGCGAGACTCACCAGTAAATCGCGCGGGACATCGTCGCGTTTGACAATCAACGGCAACAAAGTTAAGGGAGCGTAAATTAAAGCGGTGCGTATTCTTTTCGTGGCGATGCCCGACAGCGTTCATGCCGCCCGTTGGATCAATCAGGTTTCGGGTCGCGGCTGGGACGTGCATCTCTTTTCGGCCTACGAAGCGCCGCCACACCCCGACCTCAGGAACGTCACGGTCTATAACTTTTCGAGCGCGCGTCCCGCCGGACTCCACGGGAGCGTCCGCCTGCGGGGCTTGTGGCCTTTGCGAAGAGGCGCAGCGCGGCTGGCACATGAGGCGCGCAGTCGGTTCCCGCACTGGTCGGAGCGTTCGACTTGGCTGGCGCAGGTGGTGCGGCGCATCAAGCCAGACATCGTCCACTCGCAGGAGATTCAGCATGCGGGCTACCTGACGCTCGCCGCGAAGCAGAAATTCAAGGGGCAGTTTCCGCCGTGGATTGTCGCCAACTGGGGCAGCGACATTTACCTCTTCGGTCGGTTGGCAGACCACGTGGAAAAGATTAAGGCGGTGCTGGCGGCGTGCGATTATTATCACTGCGAATGCCACCGCGACGTGGGACTCGCCCGGGAGTTCGGCTTCAAGGGGGAGGCGTTGCCGGTTTGCCCCGTCTCCGGCGGTTTTGATCTCGCGTGGATGAAGCAGTTTCGCGGAACGGAACCGACCTCTGCGCGCCGCGTTATCGCTCTGAAGGGCTATCAGAACTGGGCGGGACGCGCGCTCGTCGGTCTGCGCGCGCTGCAACTGTGCGCCGACGCGCTCAAAGGTTACCGCGTGATGATTCACATGGCGACGCCCGAAGTCATGTTGGCCGCCGAACTCGCCGCGCAGTCAATCGGGATACCCTTTGAAGTTGACCCGGTTATTAACCGGAAGATGAAACGCCCGGACATCCTCCGGATGCACGGCTCGGCGCGCATCTCAATCGGCCTGAGCATCAGCGACGCGATCTCCACTTCGCTGCTCGAAGCGATGATTATGGGGGCGTTTCCCGTGCAGTCGAACACGGGTTGCGGCGACGAGTGGTTGAAGCATGGCGAGACCGGTCTGCTGGTTCCGCCGGAAGACCCTGAGACGGTCGCTGTTGCCATCCGTCGCGCCATCGCCGATGACCAGTTGGTTGACGACGCAGCGGAAGCGAACGCGCAACTCGCTGCCAGACGGCTCGACTCCTCCGTTATCGAACCGCAGGTGCTAGCGATGTATAAGAAGGTCTGCGCATAGAGAAGCGTGGAAAGTAGAACGAAGAGATGAAGAGATGAAGAGAGTTCTGATCCTCGGCGGCTCCGGCATGTTGGGGCACAAATTGTGGCAGTCTTTCGCCGGGCGTTTTGACGCTTACGTGACGTTCCGGCATTCCGCGACGGCCTACGAACGCTACGGCATCTTTGAGCCGGAACGCTCGAAGGGGCATGTCTCCGCGCAGGATTTCGACAGCGTGATACGCGCCGTTGCTGACCTTCGCCCACAGGTGGTGGTCAACTGTATCGGAATCGTCAAACAGGACGCGGCGGCCAAAGACCCTTACACGAGCATCTCTGTGAACGCGCTTTTCCCGCACCGGCTCGCGCAGTTTTGCATGGCTGCGGGAGCGCGTCTGATTCACATCAGCACGGATTGTGTCTTCGCCGGGCGCAGGGGAAACTACAGCGAGCAGGACGCCCCGGATGCCGAAGACCTCTACGGAAGAACCAAGCTTCTCGGCGAAGTCGAGGCTGAAGGCTGCCTGACCATTCGCACCTCGATGATCGGGCGCGAACTAGTCGGCGCGCACGGCCTCGTCGAATGGTTTCTCGGTCAGGAGGGGAAACAGGTGAGAGGCTTCAGGCGTGCGGTCTTCAGCGGCTTTACGACGCAAGCTCTGGCTGACATCATTGCCCGTTTGATAACGGAGCAGCCGCAACTCGGCGGTGTCTGGAACGTCGCCGCCGAGCCGATTAACAAATTCGATTTACTCTCGCTCGTGCGCGAGGCGTACCGTCTGAACGTTGAGATTGAGCCGGACGAAAATTTCGTCTGTGACCGCAGCCTCGACGGCGAGCGATTCCGCGCCGCCACCGGCTTCATCCCGCCCACATGGCCGGAGATGATCGAGCGAATGTCTCAAGATACTACTCCTTACGGGGAGCTTCGGAGGATTCATGCTTAAGGATAAAAGGGTTGTTGTAACGGGCGGCACGGGGTCGCTCGGAAAAGTTCTGGTGCGCCGCCTGCTCTCAGGTGAGGTGGGGTTGCCGCGTCAGGTGACTGTCTTCTCGCGCGACGAGGCCAAGCAGCATTCGATGCGCCTCGCCTTCCAGCACTTGCGGACTTCGACCGACGAGATTATCTACCATAATTTCGAGCATCTGCTGCAATTTCGCATTGGCGATGTCCGCGACCGCCGTAGCGTCGCAACCGTGCTGCGCCAGTCCGACGTGGTTTTTAACGCCGCCGCCTTGAAGCAAGTTCCTTCGTGCGAGTATTTCCCGTATGAAGCGGTGCAGACCAATATCATGGGCGCGGAAAATATCATCAGCGCGATTCGTGAATATAGCTTGCCGATTGAGACGGTCGTCGGGGTCTCGACCGACAAGGCTTGCAAGCCCGTCAACGTGATGGGCATGACGAAGGCGGTGCAGGAGCGCCTGTTCGTGCAGGCCAACCTCGACATCCCCGACACGCGCTTCATCTGCGTGCGCTACGGAAACGTGCTCGCCTCGCGCGGTTCGGTGATTCCGCTTTTTCACGATCAGATTCGGCGCGGCGGCCCCGTCACAATCACGACGACCGAGATGACGCGCTTTCTGCTGAGCCTTGAGCAGGCGGTTGATACCATCTTCGCCGCCGTCAAAGAGGCCGAGCGCGGCGAGACCTATATCCCGCGCGTTCCTTCGGCGCGGGTCACGGACATCGCCGAGGCGCTCATCGGCGACCAGAAAATTAAGCTCGCCGTGACGGGCATCCGTCCCGGCGAGAAGGTGCACGAAATCCTCGTCTCCGAAGAAGAAGCGCACCGCACCGTCGAGCGCGGCAACTACTACGCGATCCAGTCAATGCTGCCCGAGTTGAGTTCTCCGGGAAAGGCCAAGTCGCCGCTCGGCAAAGAGTACAGTTCTTCCGACGACCTCATGGACAAGGCCAGAGTGGCTGAACTGTTGACACAGCACAAACTGATGATCGGCGACCGCTTCGTCTACGAAGAAGACATGCTCGCGTGACGTTCGGCGGGCGTTCCCGGAAACCGGCGGGCATAATTTAAACGGATCACTTTAAATTCTTATGAAGGTCTTAACCGTGCTGGGCACGCGCCCGGAGATCATCCGCCTGAGCCGCATCATCGAAAAGCTCGACGGCCTTTGCGACCACGTGCTCGTTCACACGGGGCAGAACTTCGACCCCGCGTTGAGCGACCTTTTCTTCCAGCAACTCGGCGTGCGCGCGCCCGACCATTTTCTCGGCGTGCGCGGCGACACCTTCGGCGAGCAGATCGGAAAGATTATCGCGGAGAGCGAGCGCGTGTTGCTCGCCGAAAAGCCCGACCGCATCCTGCTCCTCGGCGATACCAACAGCGCGCTGGCGGCCATCGTCGCCAAGCGGTTGGGGATTCCCGTCTATCACATGGAAGCGGGCAACCGCTGCTATGACGACCGCGTACCCGAAGAGGTCAACCGCCGCATCGTAGATCACAGCAGCGATATTCTCATGCCCTACACGGAGCGCAGCCGCGCCAACCTCCTGCGCGAAGGCATCGAGGGTCGCCGTGTCTTCGTCACCGGCAATCCAATCCGCGAAGTTCTCAATTACTACGGAGACCAAATCCGGCGCTCCGACGTTTTAGAGCGGCTCGGACTTGAGCGGGATAAATATTTTCTGGTGACGATGCACCGCGCCGAGAATGTTGATGTCGAATCGCGGCTGCGCTCGTTGATTGAGTCTCTGGAGAAATTACAACGTGAGTATCAAATGCCCGTCGTATGCAGCACACACCCGCGTATGCGCGCCGTCATGGAGCGCTTCGGGGTTGACGCGGCGGCGCGCGAGCAGATCAGTTTCCACGCCCCGTTCGGCCTCTTTGATTTTGTCATGCTTGAGCAGCATGCTCATTGCGTGTTGAGCGACAGCGGGACTGTGCAGGAGGAGTGCTGCATCTTCGGGATTGCGAACGTGACGATTCGAGACGTGACGGAGCGCCCCGAAACTATCGAGTGCGGCAGCAACATGCTGAGCGGAGCCGACCCGGAATCTATCATGCGTTGCGTGCGAACCGTGCTCGGACAGCGGGGCCGTTGGACAGCGCCGCCCGAATACATGGTCGAAGATGTGAGCGGCACGGTGGTCAAAATCGTTCTCGGTTACTTGCACCAGTAACGAAGACGCTGCGCGCGCCGTGTCGCCGGAGAGATAGAGTTCAAGGGGATGAAGTTTGCGCTCACTCCCGGCGCGGAGCCGGGGACAGAGGGACAGTCTTGCGCCTTTTATTCGTCGTTCGCCCCACCAGCGTGCATGCCGCGCGTTGGGTTAATCAACTAGCCGAACTTGGTTGGGACATCCACGTTTTTCCCGCGCACGCGGGGGCGCTACACCCTGATTTCAGAAACGTGACGACGTATGAAGTTTCATCACACCGGCCTGCGGGTTTGCATCAGAGCGTCCGCTTGAAAGGGCTGTGGCCTCTCAGTCGTGGCGCTGCCCGGCTCAGCTATGAGACGAGGAAACACTTTCCGGCGTGGGCGGATCGTGCCGCGTGGCTCGCACGGATTATTGACTGGATTAAGCCGGACATCGTCCATTCCCTTGAATTTCAGAAGGCCGGGTACTTGACGCTCGAAGCCCGTGGCAAAGTTAAGAATTCGTTCCCCGCGTGGGCTGTGAGCAACTGGGGAAGCGACATCTACCTCTTCGGGCGTCTGTCGGAGCATGCGGACAGAGTCAAAGCAATTCTGTCCGGCTGTGATTACTATACCTGCGAGTGTCACAGGGATATTAAGCTGGCGCGCGACTTGGGATTTAAAGGTGAGGTGCTTCAGACAATACCGATTGCCGGTGGTTTTGACATCAACCGGATGCGGCGGTATCGTCAGCAAGGGCTGACTTCGGGCAGGCGGCTCATCGTGCTGAAAGGTTATCAGCACTGGGCCGGGAGGTCTCTAGTCGGGCTGCGCGCCATCGAATCATGTGCCGGCGCGCTCGGCGGTTACAAGGTTGCGGTCTATCTCGCGGATCAGGAAGAGGTGAAAATCGCCGCCGAACTCACGGCGCAGGCCACCGGGCTGGATATTGAAATCATTCCTCCCTGCTCGCACGAAGAGATTTTGCGTCTGCATGGCCGCGCGAGGGCATCAATCGGATTGAGCATCAGCGACGGGATTAGCACCTCTGCTCTGGAAGCGATGATTATGGGGTCGTTCCCCATTCAATCGAACACGAGTTGCATTAACGAATGGCTGTCGCCTGGCGAAGGGGGATTGCTCGTGCCGCCGAATGACCCGGAGGCGGTGGCCGCCGCCATCCGGCGGGCTGTGACGGATGACGCTCTGGTAGATCACGCCGCCGCGATTAACGCTCAAGTGGCAGACGAGCGTCTGCAAGCTTCGGTGATTCAACCGCAGGTTGTCGCCATGTATGAAAAGGTGGCTGAACAGATAAGGTCGCGGAAGGGGCACTGAGCGGCCCGGCGGTCATCGCATCAGAGCATAGTTCGAGAGGGAAGCAGTTTGGTTAATTCAGTAAGTCAGCCGAAAGTATCGGCGGTGATACCCATCTACAATGGCCGGGAAACTATTTGTGAGACGGTCAACTGTCTCTTACGGCAGAGTCTTCCGGCGCATGAGATCATCGTCGTTGACGACGGGTCAACCGACGGCACGGCGGAAGTCTTGCAGGTCTTCGGCGAAAAGGTGGTGGTTCTGTCGAAACCAAACGGCGGGCCTGCCTCGGCAAGAAATCAAGGCGTCCGTGCCGCGACCGGCGACTTCATCGCTTTCACGGACGGAGACTGTCAGCCGGAGCGGGACTGGCTCGCAAATTTGCTGAAGGGCTTCGTCGCCCCGGAGGTGGCTGGCGTTGGCGGAGCTATCAGGCGGGCGGATGAGGGGATTGTCAGCGAGTACGTGGACATGATTCGGCTGTTCGACCCCGGAAAAAATGGGAACGCCGAAATTTTTTATCTCGCCACCGGCAATGCCTGTTTCCGGCGTGCCTCTCTCCTCGATGCAGGTCTCTTCGACGAGCGTTTTAAAAAGCCGGGCGGCGAGGAACCGGAACTCGGAATGCGTCTCAGAAAGCTCGGCTATGAATTTAAAGCTGTTGATGACGCCGTTGTTTTGCATCATCACAAGCAGAGCGTGACCGGACTTCTCAAGGCTCTCGCCAATTATGGAGAAGGTAGTTATCTGCTCGAACGAAAATGGCCTGAACTTAAAAGTTACGATAATCCTTACGTTGATTTATTTAAGGGGACGATTGTCGCTCTCCGTCACGTTCCCCGAAGGGCCGTCTCATACTCCAGAAGACACGGGGTCAAGAGAGGTCTGCTTTTTACTTTTCTGGATCACTTTAGAGCACCGGCCTTTGCGTGGGGCTATATCCGGGGGATGAGGAATCAGTCTCAGAGTCAGTCTGCTCATCCGGGCGCATGAACCGATGACTTGAAGGCCGAAGTTTATCAATAGCGGCTTGAAACTGTTCGGGAAATCTTCGAGAACATCAATCGAAAAAGATGCCGCGCAACTGTCAAAAAGCGTGCTCTTAACTTACGGGGAATTGAGGAACCGGCAAAAATGGACGTGGAAGAATTGTTGAAAAACCCGCCCGCGCTGCACGAGGTCGGCGGTCAGGCGACGACTTATAAGTTGAGCGACGAAGCTTTAACTTTTATAGACGGCCATGTGGATGCAAAAGCTAAAACTTTAGAGACGGGAGCGGGCATCAGCACGGTTTTATTCGCCTTGAAAGGCAGCGAGCATACCTGTATCCAGCCGGATACGGCTCAGGTCGAGCGGATTAAGAAATTTTGTAGTCTGAACCAAATCCCCACGGATCAAATCACTTTTAAAATAGATGGGTCGGAAAATGTCTTGCCCGGTTTAAAGCCTGCGGGATTAGACCTCATATTAATTGACGGCTGCCACGGATTCCCCGCGCCATTCATTGATTGGTACTACGCCGCCTCTGGTTTGAAAGCCGGCGGGCTGCTCATCATTGACGATACGCATCTCTGGACGGGAAACATTTTGAAGCAATTTTTACTCTCCGAGCCGGAGTGGAAACACGAGACCGACTTTCTCGCGAGAACCGCAGTTTTCCGAAAACTCAAAGACGAAGAACTTCTCAAGGAATGGTGCTTCCAACCTTATACGGTTCAGCACAGCAGGCTTGAAGAGGTGAATACTAATTCCTTCTCCGCGAAGGCACGCCGCGCCGTCAATCATATAGTCAGAGGCGAGTTTTCGGTTTTAGCTAAAAAGTTTAAGAGGAACACCGTCGGCTAACATAAGGATTTTTCCTGTTAAGTTAAATGCTCACGAAGGCCGCGACGCGACGCGCTCGATTAACAATTTGATTGTGGGCGGCGATTGAGACCCGGCGACAGGGAAGCGACGAAGACGGGGACGAACGGCGCGAACGGCGTGTTCATGAGTCAAAGCCCCGGCGATGAAATAATCATGCAGGACGTACTTATCTCAGTTGTTATTTGCACATTCAATCGTGCGCCTTACCTCTCCAAAGCGCTCCACAGCCTGAGCGTGCAGACCCTCCCGCCGGAGAACTTCGAGGTTCTCGTCGTAGACAACGCCTCGACGGATAATACAAAGCAGATCGTGGTCGAAGACTACGCGCACATGCGAAATCTGAAATATCTCTACGAAGCTATTCAAGGGGCGAATCAGGCGCGCAACACGGGACGGCGCGAGGCGCGTGCAGAATACGTCGCGTACATGGATGATGATGTTATCGTTTCGCCGCAGTGGTTGGAGACGGTTCTGGAAATCTTCGCGCAAGCCGAGCCGCAGCCGGGCGGCCTCGGCGGCAAGATCGAGCCGATTTGGGAATCGCCGAGACCCGTCTGGCTGGCTGACGATATGTTGAGATTTCTCGCCATGCTGGATTTGTCCGACGCCCCGATTATCCTCAATGACAAGCAATGGCTGATGTCAGCCAACATCGCTTTCCCGAAGCGCGCTCTGGAAGAAGTCAACGGGTTCGACGTGCATATGGGTAGAGTCGGAAACAAGCTTTTATCAATGGATGAGAATTTCCTGCAACAGCGATTGAGAGACAGAGGCTACCAGCTTTTATATCATCCGAAGATGGCGGTTCGTCATCATATCCCGACCGGACGACTGAGCAAGAAATGGTTTCTCCGCAGAATGTACTGGGAGGGCGTTTCGCTGGCCGTCGCGCAGATACACGCAGACCCCCCGACGATGGCGAGAAGATTGCGAATGGCGCTTTATACGGCTCGCCAACTTTTGCTCTCGCCCGGTCGCTTAATAAATCTGGCGTTACCCACGGACGATCCCGGTCGCTTCGAGCATAAATGTTTAGTGCTCGAACAGGTCGGCTACATGATGGGTTCGCTGGGAGTTTCCAAGTGAGCAGCAGCGGCAAGGCATCGAGGGGGCGTGTAAAGTGCGGCGCTTGTTGACAGACCGGCGGGTTCTACGCGGCATTGTTCTTTCACTCTATCATGCGGCGCGCGTTGCACGGCGCGTCAAACCGCGCCGCGTGATGGACGCGCCGTGCCGCGTCCTCCACATCGCTCCCAGTTACTTCAGCGACCGTTCCTACATCGGCGGCGGCGAACGCTACGCGATGAATCTGGCCGAAGCGGTCTCCGCCCACGTCGAGACGGTTCTGGTCAGCTTCGGCGATAAGCGTCACAGCTTCCGGCAAGGTTCTCTCAAAGTTGAAGTTTATCCCGCGCTCGGTTTGATGGACGGGTTGGCGTGGGATCCAATCTCCTACGACTTCCTGCGCGAGTTGAGGGACACGGACGTGGTGCACTGTTATCAATACAAGACGATAGTCACCAATCTCGCCATCCTCGCGGGAGCCATACTGCGTAAGCGCATCTTCGTGACCGACCTCGCGGGGGTCGGCTACCATTTCGCGGATATGTTCCCGCTCGCGGATTTCGTCGACGGATTTCTGCCGATCTCCGCCTATTCCGCCAAGACGTTGCCGCAATTCAAGCGCACGGAGATTATCTACGGCGGCGTGGACGAGCATTTCGTTGACGGCGACGTGGAGGATGAGCAACAGCGCAACCGTCAGGCGCTCTTCGTCGGAAGATTGTTGCCGCACAAGGGTATCAACTATCTCATCGAGGGCTTGGACGGCGACATGCCTTTGGAGGTCATCGGGCGGGTCTATCACGACGACTACTTTAAACTTCTCCAACAACTGGCGAGGGGCAAGAGCGTGGAGTTTGTGACCGACGCGCCCGACGAAAAGTTAATCAAGGCGTATCGCCAATCTTTGGTGACGGTGCTGCCGTCGGTATATGTTGACGTGTACGGAAACAGGCAGGAGATGCCGGAACTTTTGGGGCTGGTGATGCTGGAAAGCATGGCGAGCGGAACGCCTGTCATATGCACGGATGTCGGGGGAATGCCGGAGTTCGTCGTCGAGGGAAAGACGGGCTTTGTCGTGCCGCCCAATAATCCGCAGGCGTTGCGCGAGCGGGTCGCCTACCTGTTTAATAATCCTGAGATTGCGCTGAGCATGGGGCGTGAGGGAAAGCGGAAGGTCTCCGAACAGTTCACATGGGACGTGGTCGCCAGACGATGCTTGACCGCCTATCGAGCAGCGACATAAAACGCCGGACGGAGCGCAAGTGGATGAAGCATTGACCACCGCAGGACACGGAGATTGCACAGAGGAAATTCGCTCTGCTCTGTTCAATCTCTGCCTACTCTGACCAATTATCTTCGGGCTTCGTAATTTTCAGACGGCTGCTTCAAGTGTTATGCTTTATGAATCCGCTTCAGAGAGCCATTATCGAGGAACAGGACACGCACGGGTATGAAAGAACCGCTGGTTAGTATCATCATTCCGACCTACAACCGCCGACGCTGGATCGGCGAATGCCTCGACGCGGTGCGCGCACAAACCTACCCACATGTCGAAACGCTCGTGATAGACGATTGCTCATCCGACGGAACCGTGGAATGGCTGCGCTCCGATGCGCGCTACAGCTTCGCGCGCATCCACGTCCAGACGCAGAACGGCGGGGCATCGGTGGCGCGTAATGACGGCATCAAGATGTCGCGCGGGCGGCTGATCACTTTCATTGACAGCGACGACGTGATGGAGCCGAACCATCTCGAAACTGCCGTCGAGACTTTTCAGAAGAACCCGGAGGTCGGCCTCTTCTGCTGCGACTCCAGCCTGATCGGCCCCGATGGCGAATTGCTCTACGAGGGTCGGACGTGGCATGACATACAGGGCGAGATTAAACGCTATCCGGTGCGCAGCGGCCTCCGCAGCCTGAAGGACATCTTCACCTTCTCAAATTGTTTCCCCGGCTTTACGCTTCGCCGCGAGGTCTTCGACGCCGTCGGCTTCTTCGATCAAACTATCTTCCCCGCCGACGATTACGATTTATCGCTACGCGTCGCGGGCGGCGGCTACGGCGTCTACTATATTCATCAAGCGCTGGCGCGGCGTCGTGAACACATCGGGCAGTGCAGCGGCGCGGCCAACGCCATCCGCACCGGGCGCGAAATGATGCGCTGTCTGAGACTCGCGCTTGAGCGCAACCCCGGATTGGAAAAGGCAATGGGACACGTCGCGCGGCGGCGCATGGCTGAGATTCAAGTCGAGATGGGCGTCAGCCTGATTAACGCGGGCGACCGCACGGGCGGATTGCGTAATCTCATGCAGGCGATGGCGAGCGATCCCGGTCAGTTCATCGAAGTGGCACGGCTCGGAAGCCGCCGTTTGCAGCGAAAGCTCGCCTCCATTTAGAACTTCTATGCGGATTTGCTATCTCGCCGACGGGCGCTACATCCACACGCAACGCTGGATGTCCTACTTCAAGAAGCAGGGGCATCAGGTGCATCTCGTCTCCTTCGCGCCGATGGAGCCGCAGCACATCCGCGCGATTGAGGAACTCGGCGGCGTCTACCACGGACAACTCGGCGGTTTTCACCTCAAACGGTTCTGGCTCACGCTGCGGGATTTGAGTTGGCTCGTGCGACTTTTGCGGCGCGAAAAGATGGAAGTGCTGCATTGTCATTTCCTCAACGTCAACGCGTGGTATGCGGCCCTCAGCCGCTTTCGTCCGCTGGTGATTACCGTCATGGGCGGAGGCGACGTGTGCGGGCCGGACTGGCAGCCGCAAGGCGCGCGCGAGCGTCTGCTGACGCCTTACGCTCTGCGGCGCGCAGACCTCGTCACATCTTGGTCACGCGTGATGGCGGATGTCGTCAGACCTTACTGCCGCAAGACGACGCCGGTCGAGGTCATCCACGGCGGCATTGACCTCGCGCGCTTTCATCCCGGCCCGAAGCCGGAATATTTGCTCGCCAAGTGGAATCTTCCGCCGGAGGCGAAAGTCGTCTTCAGCCCGCGCCTGATGCGCCCGCTCTCCAACATTGACCGGATTGCTGCCGCCGCCCGGATAGTTTGCACGCAGCGTCCCGACACATACTTTCTGTTCGCCGCACCGGGCGAGGAGCGGGATGAAGTGTACGAGGCGAAAGTGCGCGACGAAGTTGCGAGGGCGGGAGTGGGCGAGCGAGTCCGCTTCATCGGGCCGATTCCGCATGCAGAGATGGCAGACCATCACCGGCTTGCGGACGTGACAATTTCAATTCCGAGCACGGATGGAACGCCGATGACGGTGCTCGAATCAATGGCCTGCGGGACGCCCGTCATCGCAGGCGCGATTCCCGATTACGACTCTTACTACTTCGAGCCGGAGCAGACGGTGCTCTCCGCCAATCCGCAGGACGCCGGAGAAATCGGGCGTGCTTTGCTCCGTGTGCTGGGAGAGCCGGAGTTGGCTGCACGGCTGGTAGCAGAGGCGCGGCGCAGAGTCGTCGCCAAGGGCAGCTACGAGGCGCAGATGTCTCACATGGAGCAGCTTTACGAAAATCTTTTTGATCTTCAGTTGACGACCGGCAGGCGCGGCGACGGAGTGGCTCACGGAACTCAGGCGGCGCGCGAGGTGAGAAGCGATTAAATGACATCTCTGTTGAAAAAGTTCCGCGCCGTGCTGGCCGCCCCGCCGGAGCCGTTCCTCGTCACAGAGCGTTTCCGGCGTCGTCTGCGGTCGCTGATAGATTCGATGGCGGAGCGCGCCGTCATTCTCAATGTCGGCGCAGGCTACACAGATTACGGCCCGCGCGTTATCAATATTGACATCTTCGATTCGGGAACGACCGACATCATTGCGTCGGCGATGGCGCTGCCACTTGCCGACGACTGCGCCGACCTGATTATTCTTCAGGGCGTGCTCGAACACGTTAAGGACGCCACACGGACGTTTGGGGAATGTTACAGGGTGCTCAAGCCGGGCGGCCTCTTCTACACCGAAATGCCTTTCATGCAGCCATACCATGAATCGCCCGTAGACATTCGCCGCAGTACGCAGCCCGGTCTGAGCCATCTCTGTTATCCTCTGGTCGAGGTCGAGTCGGGGATTCACATCGGGCCTGCCTCGGCGATGACATGGATGCTGCGAGAACTGCTGGCGGGAGTTATCTCCGGCGGTCGCTTCAACGTCTATCAGAAAGTTTCAAGCCTCGTCGGGTGGGTCGTTTTCCCGCTCAAGTATGCCGACTACGCGCTCGAAAGATTACCTCATTTGCACAGGATAGCGAGTTCGTGCTACTTCGTCGGACGGAAGGAATAGGGCGAGGACATCCATGTATGCCTGTGCTCTCCGTGCGCGCTCCCGGCCTGTGTCCGGCAGACGCCTCTGACATCCTGACGCGCCGGAATCGGAAGCCCGCCGTGAAAGACCATCACCCTCAAGCGCCGAAAGCTTCGATGACCTGCCCGCTCTGTGACACCACGGGCGCGCGTCCGTCGTGGGTGGGGTCAACCTTTTACAACGGGAGAGAGTTTCCTTACGTCGAGTGCGTGGGCTGCCGCTCGCTGTACTGCGAGCCGATGCCGGACGGCGAGACTCTGGCGCGGATGTACGGCCCCGAGTACGCCGCGCTGTTTCACGGCCACGAGAACATGGGCGGCTCGGAAGACGCCTTGCGCGTCGTCGGGTGGCTCAGGAGCAGAGAGCGTGGAACGTTCATTGATTACGGCTGCGGCGCGGGACGCCTGCTGCGCGAGGCGTCGGCAGCGGGGTGGCGAGCCATCGGAGTTGAGTTTGACGAGAGAGTGGCTTGCGAGGTCGCAAGTCGCACAGGCGCGCGGGTAGTCAGCGACCCGGCTCAGCTATTGAACGAGCCAGCCGATGTCCTTCACCTCGGAGACCTGATTGAGCATCTGACGGATGTCAACCGTCGCGTGCCGGAAATATTGAAGCTGTTAAAGCCGTGCGGGCTGCTACTGGCACAGGGGCCTCTGGAGAACAACACCACGCTGTTCAACTTTGCGGTACGACTGTCGCGGAGGCTGCGTGCGGGGCGTCGGACTGAGATGGCTCCGTATCATGTGCTGCTTGCGACCGCCGCCGGGCAGAGGGAATTCTTCCGTCGCTTCGGGCTGGAAGAATTGGAGTATGCTCTCCGCGAGACGGCGTGGCCTGCGCCCGCGACGATTTCGCGCGGCGACTTAATACATCCGCGCCGGGTCGGACTCTTCGCCCTCCGCCGTCTCTCACAGGCGGCCTCTGCGTTGAGGCCGTCGCGTTGGGGCAACCGTTATTTTTACGCCGGACGTTGGAGCGGTTCCCACCTATGACTATGACAGACCGGCAGGTGCAGGTGCTCCACTTAATCGAATCGCTGGGAACGGGCGGGGCGGAGCGGCTACTCTACACCAATCTGAAACATCTCGACCCGGCGCGCTTTCGCAGTACGGTGCTGACGGTTTTCCCGCAGCCTGACGACTGGGCTGAGCCTCTTCGCCGCCTCGATGTAAATGTCGGGAGCCTCGGTTGCGGGGGCGTGCGCGATTTGCCGACGGGGGTCGCGCGGCTGCGCGCGTGGCTGCGCGCGAACCGCCCCGACGTCATCCATAGCCATCTCTGGACGGCTAACATCATCGGGCGTGTGGCTGGAAGATTGACGGGCGTGCCGGTGATTAGCTCTGTGCACAATCCAGACCACGAGCCGGAGGCTTGGGACGACGGCGCGGGCGTCAGTTTATGGAAACGGCACTTGGCTCTCTCGCTCGACCGCTGGACGGCGCAGGTGGGGTGCGAGCGCATGGTGGCCGTGAGCGAGTATGTCCGCCAGAGCGCCCGTCAAAAACTGCGCTTTCCACAAGAGCGCATCGAGTTGCTTTACAACCCGATTGACACTGAGGCCATGCAAGCGACCCCTTCGCGGAGTCGCGCAGAGTTGCTACGCGACTGCGGCCTCGCACCGGAGAGCCGCATTCTTTTAAACGTCGGTCGCGTCTCGGCTCAGAAGGGACTGCTGTACGCCGTGCGCGCCCTTCCACTAATTATCAGAGAGCACCCGTCGGCGCACCTCATCTCGGTCGGGGCGACGACCGATCAGCGTTGGCTCGAACATCTCAAGGCAGAGGCGCGCGAGCGCGGCGTGTCCGAACGCGTGCACTTTCTGGGAGCGCGCCGCGATGTCTTTGATTTCTTGCGCAGTTGCGATCTGTTCGTGTTTCCCTCGCTCTACGAGGGGTTGGGAATCGCGCTGGTCGAAGCGATGGCCGCCGGGTGCGCCTGCGTCGCAACCGACACCGGGCCGATTCCCGAAGTCATTAGCCACGGCGTAGACGGGTGGCTGGTTCCGCGCGGCGACGCAGAAAGTTTGGCGAAAGCGGTGTGCGTGCTTTTAGGAGATGCGAGCCGACGCGAAGAGTTAGGTCGCGCCGCCCGGTCGTCGGCGATGGCGCGCTTTCAGCCGCAAGCGGCGGCTGATAAGCTGGCCTCAATCTATGAGTCTGTCATTAAACATGAACCGCGCCGCGCGCCGCGAGTAACGGTCTCTTAAGGTGGACGCCGAGAAGTAATGCGAACTCTCTATCTCTGTTATTTTGGCATCCGCGAACCGCTGGTGCAAACGCAAGTATTGCCGTACCTGCGACAACTCAGGCGCGACGGGATAAGCGTCAGCCTGCTCACCTTTGAGCCGGAACTGCGCCAGCGTTGGACGGAGGCCGGATTACAGCAGATGCGGGAACAACTCTCCGCAGAGGACATTCGCTGGGTCTACTTGCCGTACCACAGACGCCCCTCGCTCCCGGCGACCGTCTATGACATCTTAGCCGGAACGCGCCTCGCCGCGCGGGTCGCGCGCGAGCACGGCATCGAGGTGCTGCACGCACGCAGCCACGTCGCGGCGGCCATGGGGTTGCTCGCCAAGCGCATCAGCGGCGGGCGTTTGATTTTTGATATTCGTGGCTTTATGCCTGAAGAATATGCGGATGCAGGCGTCTGGCCTGCCGGTGGATACCTTTTTCGGTTGACGAAAGCGGCGGAACGCCGCCTGCTGGCCGCCGCCGACGCTTTCGTGGTTCTGACTGAGCGGGCGCGCGCCATTCTTTTCCAAGGAAACTCCGACACAGACTCTCAGGGGCGTCCCATCGAAGTCATTCCATGTTGTGTTGACCTGCGGCGCTTTCAAGCGGCGGATGCCGTGTCGAGAGATGAAGTGCGGGAAGAATTGAATCTCTCGGGCCGCCGGGTGTTTGTTTACGTCGGCGCGCTGGGCGGTTGGTATTTGACCGACGAGATGGCCGATTTTCTAGCGGTCGCACACCGGCAGGACGAAAAAACCTTTTCGTTGATACTGACGCAGAGCCAGCCGGAAATGATTACCGTACCGCTCAGCCAGCGTGGGTTGAGCGGTGCAGACTATCTGGTTCGCAAAGTTGCCCCGGCGGATGTGCCGCGCTACCTCAAAGCGGCTGATGTCGCGCTCTCTTTCATCAAGCCTTGCTACTCGAAGTTGGCTTCGTCTCCAACGAAAGTTGCCGAATACCTCGCCAGCGGTCTGCCTCTCATCAGCAATACGGAGATTGGCGATCTGGATCAGATGATTGAGGCTGACCGCGTCGGCGTCCTGATTCGAGACTTCAATCATGAGGCATATCAGAAAGCACTGGCAGCCGTCGAAGAACTGAGGCGCGACCCCGCGCTGGCCGAGCGATGCCGCGAGAGTGCGCGCGAGCGCTTCGATCTGGAAAAGGTTGGCGGCGAAAGATACAGGCGTTTATATCGCCGTCTGAAGGCCGTCGCCGCGTCGTGACCAACCCGATTTCCCTTTTGAACCGGCGTTCGACATCAACTTACGGCTTCTGCTATTATCACGGTTTGCTAAAACAGCCGGATGCCCTAACATAACAGGCTGATGAGAAGCCGGAAGACTCTCTCTGTGCTCGGAACAATTTAAGAACGGTCGGATGTCAGTTGTGCAGGGAGCGCCTGAACTTGAGCGGCGCGCCTCTCTATAAGGGGAGCGCGGTCGCGCCACGCCGGTAAGGAAAGGGAATGGATAAATTGAATATTTTGGTAACGGGCGGGGGCGGCTTCATCGGCTCGCATATTGTGGACGCGCTGGTTGAGCGCGGACATCGCGTCAGAGTGCTCGACGCGCTCGTTCCGCAGGTTCACGGCGGTAATGTCCCCGCGTACCTGAATCCCGATGCCGAATTTATTCGCGGCGACGTGTGCGATACGGAACTGGTAGACCGTGCGCTCGAAGGCATTGACGTTGTCTACCACAAGGCGGCAGAGGTTGGCGTCGGGCAATCAATGTACGAGATTCAGCGTTACGTGCGTGCCAACGACCTCGGAACCTCAGTTCTACTTGAAGGACTCATCAAACGCCCCGGTGGCATCCGCAAATTAGTGGTCGCTTCCTCGATGTCAATTTACGGAGAGGGCGCTTATTCATGTGCGAACTGTGAAGGCCGAATCGCGCCCAAACTGCGACCCGTCGCGCAGTTGCTTGAGCGTCGCTGGGACATCTCGTGCCCCTCTTGCGGCGGCACGCTCTCGCCCGCGCCGACTAAAGAAGATAAGCCTCTGTATCCCTCTTCCGTCTATGCCATCACCAAGCAGGATCAGGAACAGTACTGCCTCGTTGTCGGTCGCGCCTACGAGATTCCCACGGTCGCGCTTCGGTACTTCAACGTCTATGGCACGCGGCAGGCTCTCTCGAACCCGTACACGGGAGTCTGTGCAATCTTCTCGGCGCGACTGCTCAACGACCAGCGACCGCTGGTCTTCGAGGACGGCGAGCAGACGCGCGACTTCGTCCACGTCAACGACATCGTGCAGGCTAACTTGTTGGCGCTGGAGAGCGACCGCGCAGACTATCAGGCATTGAATATCGCCTCCGGGCATCCGATTAGCATCGCGGACGTGGCGCGGCTGCTGGCGAAGGGATTGGATAAGGATATTGAGCCGGAGATGGTCGGTAAGTACCGCGAGGGCGACATCCGTCATTGCGTGGCCGACATCTCGCTTGCGCGCAAGCTGCTCGGCTACGAGCCGCAGGTCACGCTTGAAAAAGGGATTCCTGAACTGCTCGACTGGGTTCGGACACAGAAGGCGACGGATCAGGTGAAGCAGGCGACGGCTGAACTGGAGAACCGTCAACTCGTTCGCTAACCCGGCGCGCCTGCGTCTGCTGTAAGACATGAAAGTTTTGGCCTTAGCCTCGTACCCCGTCGAAGCCGCCGCGACCCGTTACAGACTGGTGCAATTCGTCTCCCCGCTCGCCGAACGCGGCATTCAACTGACGGTTAGCCCGTTCCTCAACCCGCGTATCTTCCAGTCTTTCTACCGGCGCGTCGAGTTGCCGCGCACAATCGCAGGGCTAGGGCTGGCGACCCTCCGAAGATTCGGCGACGTTTGGCGCGCGCGCGGCGCAGATGTTCTGCTCGTTCAGCGTGAGGCGATGATCTTCGGCCCGCCGCTGATTGAGTGGCTGGCGACGAAGGTGGGTGATTGCCCGATGGTGCTTGATCTGGACGACGCGACCTACGTGCCTTACGTCAGCCCGACGCATGGACGGCTGGGGGCGAAGTTGAAGTGGTTCGGTAAGACGGACGAGTTGATTCGCCGTGCGAAGGTCGTCACATGCGGGAATCCCTCAATCGCCGAGTATGTGACGCGCAAGGGGACGCGTGCCGTGGTCATTCCGACGGTCGTTGACACTGAGCAATTTCGCCCGGCCTCCGGTCAAAAGAACGACGTGCCTGTGCTGGGGTGGGTCGGGACGCATTCAACTTATCCGTTCCTGCGCTCCATCTTTCCCGCGTTGCAGAGGCTTGCGCGCAGACACCGCTTTCGCTTGAAGGTGGTCGGCGCAGGGCATCAGGCAGAGGAGATTCCGGGCGTCGAAGTTGAGTATTTGGACTGGAATCTGGCGCGCGAGATTGAAGACTTCCGGTCAATTGACATCGGCCTCTATCCGCTGACGACGATTGACTCGGCTCCGAGCGAGTGGCTGGCCGGAAAGTCGGGATTCAAGGCGGTGCAGTATATGGCTATCGGTATCCCGTATGTCGTCACGCCGGTCGGGGTTTGCGCCGAGATGGGCGTCGCCGGAGAGACACATCTGCCCGCTTCGACGCCCGCCGAGTGGGAAGAGGCGCTCGCTGCGCTACTGTCGGACGAAAACTTGCGGCGTCAAATGGGGGAGGTCGGACGCGCGCACGCTCTACAGCACTACAGCGTCGCGGCGCAGGCTGATAAACTGGCGCACGCCCTACGCGAAGCCGCCGCGCGTTGAGACCCGCTTTCGGCGGTCGCCCGCGTCCCCGGCGGAGTTCCCCGAAGAGAGCTTTGAACGGCCTTTGATAGCTTCATCAATTACTGTTATGGTGGATTACCTCATCATCTCTGAAGCGAGACGAGACGCGCGCTCAAATGATGAGAAGCGTTGGAACTAAAAAGTGTGCGTACGGGTTAAAGCTTCCAGCCCGCGCCTCAACGAACGCCCTTTCGATTCCACGGCGTTCGTTGAAGCGCAAAACGGGGAGGCAAAGGAAACGACGGTAGATGTATATTTTAGGTCTGACAACTCTGGGTGATTCCGCAGCCACGCTGCTCCGCGACGGTGAGATCGTCGCGGCGGCTGAAGAGGAACGTTTCTCAAGGCGCAAACATCACAGCGGGTTTCCCTACAACGCGGTGCAGTATTGTCTGGAAGAGGCGGGAATCAGCATCGCCGAAGTAGAGCACATCGGTCTCTACTGGAAGCCGTGGGTGCTGCGGCACAAGATGATTCAGGCATTGAAATCTGCCGCCATCTCGCGCGATATGTTCAGGGCGCGGGTTGACCGGGGCGTGGCGCAGGTGAGCGACAGCTATCTCGGTATGCTCCGCTACCCGCAGCGCATCCGCGAGCACTTCGGGCCGAGCAAGTTCAAGTTTCACTTCCTCGAACATCACGTCTGCCACGCCGCCAGCGCCTTCTTCGTCTCGCCGTTCGAGCGCGCCGCGATTCTGACGATGGACGGCACGGGCGAAGACACGACTACACTCTTCTCGCTCGGCGAAGGCACACGCATCAAGCCCTTGAAGCGCATTAAGCTGCCGCACTCGCTCGGACAGTTCTACTCGGCCGTGACCAATTTTCTCGGCTTCGACATGTTCAGCGGCGACGAATGGAAGGTGATGGGACTCGCCGCTTACGGCAAGCCCGAATATTACGACTTCTTCTCGAAGCGGGTTTTAACCACGAACGGCAACTACGATTTCAACGTCAACATCCGCGTCCTCGATCATCATCTCGCCAAGCATTACCAGTTCGGCGAAGAAATCGTCAAAGCTCTCGGCCCGCCGCGCCAGCCCGACGAAGACCTTTCGCAGCGTCATCAAGATATTGCCGCCAGCGCGCAGAAGGTTTTAGAGGACACGGTGCTCTACCTGCTCAAAGGTCTGCGCGAACAGACCGGCGAGGAGAATTTGTGTCTGGCCGGAGGTTGCGCCTACAACTCGGTGATGAACGGCAGGATTTTCACGGAGACGGCGTTTAAAAAATTCTTCGTGCAACCCGCCGCCGGAGATGCCGGGTGCTCTCTGGGCGCAGCGTTTCTCGTCTATCACACGCTCTTGAAGAACCCGCGCAAGACAGAGATGCGCCACGCCTACTACGGGCCGGGATTCTCTTCCGAGGAATGCGCGCGTGCGCTCGGCGAGGCTGGTTTGAAGTTCGAGACGCTGCCGGACAAAGTGCTGCTGCCGCGTGTCGCGCAGATGCTCGAACAGGGAGCGATTATCGGTTGGTTTCAGGGGCGCATGGAGTTCGGCCCGCGCGCTTTGGGCAACCGCAGTTTCATCGCCGACCCGCGCCGCCACGATATGCGCGACCTGCTGAACAAGAAAGTTAAATTGCGCGAGTGGTTTCGCCCGCTCGCCCCCTCGATGCTCGAAGAGGTGGCGGAAGAAGTTTTCGGCAGACCACACTGCGATCCTTTTATGATTACCGTCTTGAGCGTCGCGGAAGATAAGCGCGAGGCGATACCTGCGGTCGTCCATGTGGACGGAACGGCACGCCCGCAGACGGTGAGCCGCGAGACCAACCCGCGCTACTGGCAGTTGATTCGAGAGTTCGAGAAATTGACCGGAGTGCCGATGCTCCTGAACACGTCGTTCAACATTCAGGAGCCGATTGTGTGCCGACCCGAAGACGCCATCAAAACTTTCGTGGGGGCGAACTTCGACGCGCTCGTGCTTGAAAACCATTTGGTGACGCGTTAGCTTCTCGTCGTCGTTGATTGTCCGGCAAGCAGGCGCTCGCGTCTGCCCTTTGAATTATGAACGCTCTGCTGGCCGTGCTGGCCTTCCTGCTTTTCCTCGTGCTGATTGTCGCCGACCCTGCTCTCGGCTCGGCAGCCGTACTCGTTTGCATCGGTTTCGCTGTTCCCGTCGGCCTCTGCATCTATAGCTCTAAAATTGACAGGGTGTTTCTCCTGCGATTGTTCGTCGGCGCGTTGCTGGTCAGAGTCCTGATCGGCATGGTTATCTTTAGCTTCGGCCTACAGGATTTCTTCGGCGGCGACGCTTACACGTATGACTCTCTGGGGC
>CAXTRQ010000064.1:7857-29199 GCA_964246705.1 uncultured Pyrinomonadaceae bacterium | reverse complement strand
CTCGGACGCTTATGACAGCGGCGGGACAGACCAGACGGCTTCGCGCGCGAGCGCGTTGCGTGCGCTGGCAGACCTGACGAGGTTCCGTCAGCGAGAGTTCAATCCCGCGTTTGTGATGTATGGAGTACATCGGTTACTTGCGCCGGAATCCTGACGAGCCGGGATTCAACTTCTGGCTCGGAATCCTGATGGCGAATGACGATCAAAGCCAGATGGTGCGGGCGTTTATCGTTTCGGGCGAATACCAGAATCGTTTCGGTCAGTAGCGATGGCCGGATAACCGAACGAAGAAGCTGTTTGAAAAGTCCCGGCCGGGACTTCCGACAATAGCCCGGCGATTTATCGCCGGGACTAAGGCGGATAAGAAATAGTAAGGAGTCCCGCCGGGACGATTCAACAAAACATTCAGCCGCCCCGGCGGGACTCCTTACTAACTTCAACTCGATAAGTCTCCCGGCGGATAAATCGCCGGACTGTTTCCATCGAATCCCGACGAGACGCGTGTGGCTTCACGGCGTTCTTTGCGATTAGCTCTGCTTTTCGGGATAACGCGTCGCCGCCGTCAAAAAATCCTTGACGCATCACGGCGACAAGCTTATTTTGTACCCCACCAAGCAAGCATTGACATACATTCGGGTCGAAGCTTTTTTTTATCACTCCGAAAAGAGCGGCCAGCAACACAGCTTTCGTCTTGTGCTTCGTACAGACTTTAAGAACCAACAGTCGAACCATCGCCCCTACGTTCGAAGAAGTGCCGCCATAGTTTCAATTTCATGGCATCACCCTGCGGTCGAATCTAAGGGAGACTGAAAGCATTCAAATTCAGACGGGCGCGAGTATTTTTTTGCGAAAACTACTGCCGTGCCCCGCATCGCCCGCAGGCGCACACCCCGGACAGGTAAATCATGATACGCTCCTACAGCGCAGTTCTCAGGAAACGCACACGCCAGTTGAGCGCCGTCTCGGCGGCACTCTTCGTTCTCTTCCCCTTCTTGGCCGCCGTCACCGTCTCGACTGAGGCTCGTCTGACAGCCTCCGGTGCAGACGGCAGGCGACCCCATGCGCCCCTCGCATACCGCAACCGTCCGACTGACGCGTCGCGCGATTTTTTGAGGACGGAAGAACGCGACGACGCGAAGATTTCGACCAAAGCTTCGACAGGCACGACGCAGGCCACGCCGACGCCCACGCCCGCCGCCGCTGCTACTACCCCTACGCCAAACGCCGAGGGCACGGAGAAGAGAGACGCGGCGGCGGAAGAAAAGACCGAGACCCCTGCGGCGAAGCCTCTGCAATACCCTCTGCCCGACCTCAAGCCGCTCGGCAACGCGGGCCCAAAAACCGTCACGCAGACGGAAGACCCGGCGACCGAAGAGTTTATCCCGATGCCCGACCGCTGGCGCTGGGGCTGGCCGCGCTACGACCGCTACGCGCGCAAGCAGGAGACTCCTTGGGTTGAGGGCAGCGAACTCGACCCTTACAATCAGAACATTCTCAAAGGCGATTACCCGATTCGCGGCAACCACACGTTTCTGAATCTCAACTTGCAGAGCGCGACGAATCTCAATCCGCGCACGGTCGCCAACGCGGGAGGCCGCGAGCAGTTCTTCACCAACCAGAATATCGTGATGGGCGCGGAAATCTTCGGCGGCACGGGCGCGTTCGAGCCGAAGCGTTGGGCGGCGCGCGTGACAACCGTGCTCAACTTCAACTTTCTCGCCAACAACACGCTCAACCCCTTCGACTCAAAACGCGGCACGACGCGCCTCGCCGTCGAGGAAGCGTTCTTTGAAAAACGGCTCGCCGTCATCAGTCCCGATTTCGACTTCATCTCCGTGCGCGCCGGGATGCAGAATTTCACGAGCGACTTTCGCGGCTTTCTCTTCTCCGAAAATCAACTCGGCGTGCGCTTTTTCGGTAACGCCAACACGAACCGCGATCAATACAACTTCGCATATTTCTCGATGCGCCAGCGCGACGAGGTTTCGCAACTCCACATCTTCGACCGCCGCCACCAGAATGTTTTCATCGCCAACTGGTTTCGACAGGATTTCCTGAAGAAGGGCTATACGGCGATGGTCAATTTCCATTTCAACAACGACCGGGGCATCTCTCCCGGCGACCGTGGCAACAGTCTTAACGTCGCCTACTTCGGCTTTCATGGCGACGGACGCCTCGGCGATTGGAACATCAGCCACGCTTTTTATGAGGCCATCGGCGAAGACCACTTTAACCGCGTCGCGCAGCGCAGCGTCAGCATCAACGCGCAGATGGCCGCGCTCGAACTTTCGCGCGACCGCGACTGGCAGCGTTATCGCGGCTCGTTCTTCTTCGCCTCCGGCGACGGCGACTTGAACGACCGCAAGGCCAAGGGCTTCGACATGATTTCGGACAACCCGAACTTTGCGGGCGGGGCGTTTCAGTTCTGGACGCAGCAGGCGAGCGCCGTGGGCGGCGGCCTCGGCCTCTTGACGAATAAGTTCAGCTTGCTGCCCAACCTCCGCAACAAGTTCACGCAGCGCTCGAACTTCGTCAATCCCGGCCTCCTGATGGCTAACTTCGGCGTCGACATGCGCGTGACGCCCAAACTAAAAGCCGTCACGAATCTCTCTTACCTGCGCTTTGCACAGACGGGCGTCCTGCAACAGTTGACCAATGATCCGAACATCGAGCATCGGCATTGATCTGAGCGGCGGCTTCAAGTTTCGCCCGTTCGAGAACGAGAACGCCTTCATGGTGTTCGGACTTTCGGCGCTCTTTCCGCACGGCGGCTACGCGCACCTGATCGGCAGCACGCGCCCGCTCGTCTCGCCCGTCTTAGCTATCAACTTCGCGTTCTAAACTGGTGGCGATGTCTTCTTAGCGGCTCTGCGTCTTTGTGCGAAACCGTTTTCTTTTTAAGTCCAAAAGTTTCGCGCAAAGACGCAAAGCCGCTACGGAATCAGATAGAACGCAGGATTCGCTTTAATCTTTCAGGAGCAGATGATGAATCAGGTCAGTAGCCCTCTCAAGCGAAGTTGGAACGGACAACAGGTTGCAAGCTTTGCGACGATAGTCGTCTTCCTTTGCATCGCCCTCTTGGCTTTCCTTCCCGTCTCTTTCGCCAGCCGCGCAGGCATCAAAAAGTCGCCGGACAAGCCGGGTGATAAAAGCGACGCGGCGGTAATTAAAGAGACCGGCGGCGAGGACGCTGAAGATGCGAACGCTCCGCAACAGGAAGAGGCTGCGGCGGGCACTGCCGCCGAATCCTGCGCGACCTGTCATAAGGGCGTTGGCGATCCGCACATGCGCAAGGTCGGGCGCGACGGCCTCTCCTGCACGAGTTGTCATGGCGGCAACGGGACGGCGACGAGCAAAGAAGCCGCGCACCCGAAACCGCGCCATCCCGAAAAGTGGCACAACTCGGCTAACCCTGAAGAGAGTTTCACGCTGCTCAACAAAGAGAGCCTCGAATGGATTCGCTTCGTCAATCCTTCCGACCTCCGCGCCGTAGACATCTCTTGCGGCAAGTGCCACGGCTCAATCGCCAGTTATGTCAAGAAGAGTTCGATGTCGACGAGCGCGCAGGTCTTCTCGACCGGCCTCTACAACAACGGCTCTGTGCCTTCCAAGGACTCGCTCTTTTCCGAGAACTACAGCCCGCACGGACACCCGCAGGCGATTCGCACCATTCCGCCGCCTTCGCCAGAGCAGACGAAAGAGAAAGGCGTCCTCGCCATCTTGTGGCCGCTGCCGCGCTTTGAGATAGGCCAGCCCTTGAGCGTCAATTTCCTGCGCGTCTTCGAGCGCGGCGGCGGGCCTAAATCCGAACTCGGCAACCCGAACCGCGAGGACGTGCCCGGACAGCCCGACGAATCTTTCTCGAATCGCGGCTTCGGCACGCAAGCCTCCATCGACCCCGTCGTCCTCGGCGCACAGAAAGTTCGTCTGAACGACCCCGTGATGTTCTTCATGGGCACGAACAACGCGCCGGGCGATTATCGCCAATCGGGCTGCGCCTCCTGCCACGTCATCTACGCCAACGACCGCGAGGTCGCCAACTCCGGCCCCTACGCCAAGTACGGCAATCGCGGCGAAACTTCTCCGCAAAACCCAGACCCTTCGATCCCGAAGACGGAGCGCGGCCATCCGCTCGAACACAAGTTCACGAAATCCATCCCGTCGAGCCAGTGCATCACCTGCCACGTCCACAACGGCAACGGCTTCATCAATTCCTATCTCGGCTATATGTGGTGGGACGAACAGACCGACGGCGAATATCTCTACCCGAAGAAGCAGTACAACCCCAGCCCCGAATTTCTCGATAAGACCGGACGCTTCAACCCGGAAGAGGCTGCGGCGCGCGGACTCTGGTGGGATCCGAAATTTCTGGATAACGTCAGCGGCCTCAACCCGCAATTGAAAAAAGTTCAGTTCTCCGACTATCACGGGCATGGATGGATGTTCCGCCGCGTCTACAAACAGGATCGCAAAGGCAATTTCCTCGATAAGGAGAACAACGTCATTCCCTTCGACGACCCGAATCTCTACGACAAGCCGGGGCAGGAGGGCAAGGCCATCCACTTGAAGGACATTCACCTCGAACGCGGGATGCATTGCGTGGATTGCCACTTCAAGGCGGACGTGCACGGTAACGGCAACATCTATGGTGACCGCCGCGCCGCCATCCAGATTAGCTGCGAAGATTGTCACGGCACAGTCTCGAAGCGCGTCTCGCTCGCAGACCTCAAAGCATCAGGCCCTTCCGCCGAAGCGGGCGGCGGCGACATGAAGCTGAATCGCCGCAAGATGCCCTTCGACGCGGATCGCTTCGTCGAGCGCGCCGGAAAGCTCTACCAGCGTTCGATGGTTGAGAAGAACGACCCGGTGACTGGCAAGCTCAAAGAGTGGGAGGTCGTGCAGGTGCAAGATACCGTCACGCCCGGCCACCCGCGCTACAACGCGAAGTCGGCGCGCGCCAAAACCATGCTGCGCGACAACGAGACGTGGGGCAAACTGCCTGCCGACGAAAAGCAACTCGCACACGGCAACGACAAGATGTCATGCATCGCCTGCCACTCTTCTTGGACGACGAACTGCTGGGGCTGTCATCTCTCCGCGCGCGTCAACGTCAAGAAGCCGATGCTCCACAACGAAGGCGACGAGACGCAGGTTTATCCTTCCTACAATCCGCAAGTCCTCAGAAGCGACGGCTACATGCTCGGCATTGACGGCACGGTTGAAGGTCATAAAGTGATGCCCGTGCGCTCTTCGAGCGCCGTCACGGTCAGCGTCCAGAACGGTCAGCGCGAGCAGGTCGTGAACCACGCGGCGACCATCTCGGCTGCCGGTTACAACGGCAACGCCTTCAACACGCACGTCCCGCACACCGTCCGCGCGCAGGAAACGAAAACCTGCTCCGACTGCCACGTCTCACGTAACGGCGACAACAACGCTTGGATGTCTTCCGTCTTGATGCTCGGCAGCAATCAGGTCAACTTTCTGGGGCGCTACATCTACACAGCGGAAGGCAAGGGCGGTCTGTCGGCGACGCTCGTCGCCGAAGCGACCGAACCGCAAGCCGTCTTCGGCTCGCACCTCCATCAAATTGCTTATCCCGATTATTACGCCGCGCACATGAAGCGCAACATGAAGTTGCCGGAGAATTACGCGCACCGCTCGAACCAATCGAATCAGGTGCAGATGTACGGCGAGTTCCTGCTGAGCGCGGCCGGGCCGAATGGCTTCATCGTCTACGACATCGCCAATGTTGCCAACAAGGGCTTCAGCCAGCGCATCGTGACGAGCAACTTCTCCAGCCTCGGCCAGAACCTCGACGTTGACACCAAAGACGCAACGGGCGTTGCGGTCGGCTCGCCCGCGCCGCTCGACCTCAGCCGCAACGGCCCCGGCATGAGCGAAGACCAGCGCAAGTGGCTCGCCACGAACGAAGAAGGACCGATTGCGCCGGTCTTCGGTTACGCCTTCATCTCCGACCGCGCCGAAGGCTTAATCGTCGTCGACATCACGACGCTCTCCGATGGCATCAACACCAACAACCATCTCAAACGCGCGGCGACCTATAACCCGGAAGGCAAGCTCACGGGCGCGCGCTTCATCCAGATCGTCGGTAACTACGCTTACATCCTGACCGAGCGCGGCCTCGCCGTCGTCCGCGTCTCCGACCCCGTTAACCCGCAACTCGTCGGCGAAGTCAGCAGTCCTCTGCGTGACCCTCGCTCGCTCGCCGTGCAGTTCCGCTATTGCTTCGTCACGGATGCCGACGGCATGAAGGTGCTCGACGTGACCGATCTCGAACACCCGCAGCCCGTGCAGGCCAGCGTGCCTCTCAGGGACGCGCGCGGCATCTATCTGGCGCGCACCTACGCCTACGTCGCCGCCGGTAGCGAAGGTCTCGCCATCGTTGACATCGAGCGACCAGAACAGCCGAAGGTTGACCAGATGTTCAATGCGGGCGGACAGTTGAACGACGTCTACGATGTGAAGGTCGGGATGACCAACGCCAGCCTGATAGCCTACGTCGCCGACGGCAAGAACGGATTGAAGGTCATCGAACTGACAAGCCCGAACACAGTGCCCGGCAACCTCGGTTATGCTCCGCGTCCCGCGCCGCGCCTCATCGGCTATTTCCCGACGAAGAGTCCGGCGATTCAAGTTTCGGAGGGCTACCGGCGCGACCGTGGCGTAGACGAGAGCGGCAACCAGATTGCCGTCTTCGGTCGGCGCGGCGCACGTCCCTTCAACTTGGAAGAGCAGCGCCGCATGTACATGATTGACGGCAAACTCTTCACCGTCACGGACGAACCCGACGCGAAGCCCGCCACCGGCTCCAACAGCAAGACTCCGCAAGAGACCGGCTGGCTCAAGTCATTCGCGCGCCTCTTCAGCGCCTACTTCGGAATGAGTTGGATGGCATTATTCGTCGCCTTACCCGTCGCGGCGGTACGCCGCAGGAGGAAGAACGACCAGCGAGGCTAACAACCGCACGCGCCTTAGCCATGAGGGAAGATAGAATCCACCTCGGCAAGTAAGAAACGAGAAGGGCGAGCCATGTTGACGCGGCTCGCCCTTCTCGTTTCCTAGTCAGACACTATGTTAGGACATCGCCGGATTTCGCCCCCACTAGACATTCACACCTCAATCCTTTAATCTCGGATGCTTTAAGATAACTGCTCATCAATGAATCACTCAGGTGATTGAGCTTCGGTGTTTTGCGAAAGTGGCGGAATTGGCAGACGCGCTAGGTTTAGGCCCTAGTACCGAAAGGTGTGGGGGTTCGAGTCCCCCCTTTCGCATCAGAGAGTTTTATTGAAAGATGTCAAGAGCTATTCTCAGGTAAAAATTTCAGGAAGGATGCCCGATTTTCTGTCGAATCCTGCGCGTTGAGGTTTCTCGAAGACGGGCTTTTCAGTTTATGAAAACGGAAATCAAAGACGTTTCTCCCACACGTAAAGAGTTCAAGATTGAAATTGATGCGCCGGACGTGCGCGCCGAGTATGACCGCGTCAGCGACCGCTACGCGCAGCAGGCAAGCGTGCCCGGCTTTCGCAAAGGGCACGCGACGCGCGAGGTCGTACGCAAGCGTTTCAAGAATGAAATCCGCGGCGAGGTTCTACAAGCTCTCATCCCGCAGGCCGTCTCTCAGGCTCTCACAGAGAGCGGGCTGAACATCCTCGGCGAGCCGGACGTGCATCTCGACAACGAAGCGGCACTCGACAAGTTGGGCGACGAACCCATCTCGCTGCACGCTCACGTCGAGGTGTTGCCGGAAATCGAACTCGGTCAGTACAAGGGACTGGATGCCGCGCGCCGCATGCGCCCCGTCACGGATGAGATGGTCGAGCAGATGATCGCAGACCTGCGTGAATCGTCCGCCTCGCTTCAGCCGGTCGAAGATCGCGCCGCCGAACTCGGCGATACCGTCACGGCTAACTTTCGTGGCCGCTATGTCAATCCTCCCGAAGAGGAAGACATCAACGTCGAAGAAGTCGCCGTCGTGCTCGGCGGCGAGGGCGTCGAGCAGAGCTTTACAGACAACCTGCTCAGCGTGCGTCCCGAAGACGTAAGAACTTTTACGGTCAAGTACCCGGAAGATTTCACGGCGAAGGGGTTGGCCGGAAAAGAGATTGAATACACGGCGACGGTGACGGCAGTCAGTCGCAAAGAAGTGCCCGAGATGGACGACGAGTGGGCGCGCAGTCTCGGCGAAGAAGAAATTGATTCGGTCGAAAAGTTGCGCCTGCGCGTGCGCGAGAATCTGGGCGACCGCGCACGCTATGAATCCGAGCACCACCTGCGCCAAGAACTTTTAAGCAAGCTCATCGCCACGCACCAGTTTGAAGTTCCAGAGACCCTCGTCGAATATCAGGCGAACCAACTGATGCAAACCACCGTCCGCGATATGATGCAGCGCGGTCTCGATCCGCGCAGTCAGGAATTCGATTGGGAAGGATGGCGCGGTATGATGCGCGGGCGCGCAGCCGAAGATTTGCGCGGCTCTCTGGTCTTGGAACGCATCGCCGACGACGAAAATATCGAAGTCACGGACGAAGAGATTCAAGGCGAGATTCAATCCATCGCCGAAGGGACGCGTCAATCAATTGAGCAAGTGCGTGCTGCCTTGACAAAGCAGGGAGGCGAACGTAGCATCGCCGATAGGTTGCGCAATCGTAAAGCGCTTGAATTGGTTGTTGAAAATGCGAACGTCCGCGATGAAGAGTGGCGTGAACCGGAGCGCGCCGAAGCCTTCCCGGCTGAGTCTGCGGACGCCACCGAGCGCGTCGAAAGCGATGCTTCGCCAGCCGCCTCTTCAACCGGCGAAGAGAGTTCGGATAGCACGGACGAGCAGACGGGCGAAGGTCAGGGCGCATAGCCCGCGCGCCGGTCTTTGTCTTTAACATTTCGGAGTTTCAAAGCAATGGCATTAGTTCCAATGGTTGTCGAACAAACGTCGCGCGGCGAGCGCGCCTTCGACATCTTCTCGCGTCTTCTCAAAGACAACATCATCTTCATCGGTACGCCGATTGACGACCAGATCGCTAACCTGATTGTCGCCCAACTCCTCTTCCTCGAAGCGGAAGACCCGGAGAAGGACATCAATCTCTATATCAACAGCCCCGGCGGTTCGATTACCGCCGGGATGGCGGTCTACGACACGATGCAGTTCATCCGTCCCGACGTGACGACGATCTGCGTCGGACAGTGCGCTTCGATGGCCGCGCTGCTGCTGGCGGCGGGCGCGAAAGGCAAACGCTTCGCTCTACCGAACTCGCGCATCCTGATTCACCAGCCTTCGGGCGGCGCGCAGGGACAGGCGACGGACATCCGCATCATGGCGGAAGAGATCATCCGCATGCGCGAATTGACCTCAAACATCCTTGCCAAACACACGGGTCAATCTTACGAAATAATCGAGCGCGACGTGGAACGCGACCGCATTATGTCTTCGATGCAGGCCAAAGAATACGGACTGATTGACGAAGTCATCGCGCACCGCGAATAACACCCGCCGCGCCTCACACGCCGCGCCGAACTTCAGACGGCGCTCCGCAGCAACTTTTGAAAATTTCATCGCACGCGCTTTGACAGACGTTGTAAGATGTCAGAGGCGTGCGCGTGGTCGCAGGGAAGACTCAAGGCGACCGGCAGCAAGGAACGGACGGGCAGAGGGAGTTTTCATGCGCGCTCTTGCCCGACGCGCGCCAACCGGGTCAACCCAGTAGTTTCAAAACGCTCTTAAGACATACGGAGTTTCCCTAAAGACGCCTATGGTACGCCGAACCGACGATACGTTGCGCTGCTCCTTCTGCGGTAAATCGCAGAACGAAGTGAAAAAGCTCATTGCCGGTCCCACCGTCTACATCTGCAACGAGTGCATTGACATCTGCAACGAAATTATCACCGACGATCAGCAGGCCGAAGCTGTCGCCACGCGCCCCCCGCTGCCGAAACCGGCGGATATTAAAAGCTTCCTCGATGAGTACGTCATCGGTCAGGAAGAGACAAAGAAGCGTCTCGCCGTCGCCGTCTATCAACATTACAAACGCATCGAACTGGCGCGTCGCCGCGCGGATGTCGAAATTCAGAAATCGAACATCCTGCTCATCGGCCCGACCGGAACCGGCAAAACGCTGATGGCGCAGACGCTCGCGCGCATGCTCTCCGTTCCCTTCACCATCGTTGACGCGACGACGCTGACGGAAGCCGGATACGTCGGCGAAGATGTCGAGAACATCATCCTCAAACTCTTGCAGGCCGCTAACGGCGATGTCGAACGCGCGCAGCAAGGTATCATCTATATTGACGAGGTCGACAAGATTTGTCGCAAGGACGAGAACCCTTCGATTACCCGCGACGTGTCGGGCGAAGGCGTCCAGCAGGCGCTCCTGAAGATTCTGGAAGGCACGGTCGCCAATGTTCCGCCGCAGGGCGGCAGGAAGCATCCGCATCAGGAATTCTTTCCTGTTGATACCACCAACATCCTCTTCATCTGCGGCGGCGCGTTCGTCGGCTTAGAGAAGGTCATCGAGCGGCGTCTGCGCAACAAGTCAATGGGCTTCCATGCCGAAATCAAAGGCGGCGCGGATCGCTACGCCGACGCGCTCTCGGCGTCGCAACCCGAGGACTTAGTGCGCTATGGTTTGATTCCTGAATTTGTTGGGCGACTCCCCGTCCTCGGCGTTCTCCACGAACTCGACGAATCGGCGCTCATCCGTATTCTGACGGAGCCGAAGAACGCGCTCATCAAGCAGTACCAGAAAAAATTCGACTACGACAACGTCAAGCTGCGCTTCTCCGACGACGCCCTGCGCTCCATCGCGCGGCAGGCGGTCGAACGCAAAGTCGGAGCGCGCGGGCTGATGATGATTATGGAAGAACTGCTTCTCGACGCCATGTATACGCTCCCCTCACAGAAGCGCATCAAAGAGTTCATCATCACCAGCGAGATGGTCGAGCGACGACGCGCCATCCCCGGCGAATCCCTGACCGGCGTTGACGAAGCGGCATAGCCAGCAGAGTGCTTCACAAGTTGAAGCGCTCGACAATCATCTCCGGCGATTTCAGCGGTAACGTATTATGGGAACCGTAACCGAAGACACAGACGCGCCTGCCATCCATCTTGATTACCCACTCTTAATCGTTCAGTTTCGCCCGCTGATATTTGAAGTGTTAGACAATCCCGAAAAGATTTCCGGCGAGCCTGTTCTCAAAGGCTTCACGCTCAACCTAAACGAAATCTGGTAGCCGCTTCTCTCACGACAGGTTTACTCACCAGTGGCGCACGCTTGCGAAATGGTTTAGAATCTGTTTTAGTTTTGGATGCAGGGCGAGCGCGGCTTGTGAGGCTCGCCCTTTGCACCATATAGCAGTCCGGCGAGAGATTTTTGATTATGGAAGAATATTCTGATCGTACTCCTTCAGACATCGTGCGCCTGCCGATGGTGCCGATTCGCGATGTCGTCATCTTTCCTTTCACCAAAGTGGCGTTCAAGATTGGACGCGCCGGTTCTGTCCGCGCGCTTGAAGAGGCGCTTTCAACCGACCGCACAATCTTTCTCGCTACGCAGCACGACGCTTCGATTGACGAGCCGACGCCCGAACAGATTTACGGGACGGGAACAATCGCGCGCATCCTGCAAGCGCAGCGGCAGGAGAACGGGCAGACCAAAGTGGTCGTCGAGGGACGAGAGCGTGCGACGACGATTCGCGTCGAGAATGATAACGGCATGTTCACGGCGACCGTCCGTCGTGCGCCGGTCGTAAGCGAATCGGGCGCGCGCATCGAAGCGCTGGTGCAGCGCGTCGGCCAACTCGTCGAGCAGCATTTGCGTCTGGCTCCTGAAGCGCAGACCGATGCTTTGCAGACGGCGCTTCGCAATCAAGACCCTTCGCATCTGGCTGATGCGCTCGCCTCCCAACTACGCATCTCGGTCGAAGACAAACAGGGACTTCTCGAAATCTTCTCCGCGCATGGTCGCCTGCAACGTCTCGCCGAACTACTCGAAGTCGAAGTTGATAAGCGACAGCTTGACCGCACGATTCAGGCGCGCGTCAAACGGCAGATGGAGAAGGCGCAGAAGGAGTACTACCTCAACGAACAGATCAAGGCGATTCACAAAGAGTTGGGGCGCAAGGACGAAAAGGCCGAGATGGAAGATTTGCGCAAGCGCATCGAAGATGCGGGGATGACCGATGAGGCGAAAGAGAAAGCCTTACAGGAACTCCACCGTCTCGAAGCGATGCCGCCGATGTCTGCCGAAGGGACGGTCTCGCGCACCTACATTGACTGGCTGTTGAGCGTGCCTTGGAAGCAGAAGTCGAAGGAGATTCGAGACATCTCGAAAGCTGAAGATGTCTTGAACGAAGATCACTACGGCCTTGAGAAAATTAAAGACCGTATCTTGGAGCACCTCGCCGTCCGGCAGTTGGTCAAGAATCCGAAGGGTTCGATTCTCTGTTTGGTCGGCCCGCCGGGAGTCGGCAAAACGAGTCTCGGCAAATCCATCGCGCGCGCGACCGGCAGAAAATTTGTCCGTCTCAGCTTAGGCGGCGTGCGCGACGAGGCGGAGATTCGCGGTCATCGCCGCACCTACATCGGCGCTCTTCCCGGCCAGATTATCCAGATGATGAAGAAGGCCGGAACGGTCAACCCGCTCATCCTGCTCGATGAGGTTGATAAACTCGGCGCGGATTTTCGCGGCGACCCGTCGGCGGCGCTCCTCGAAGTGCTCGACCCTGAACAGAACAATACTTTTCAGGATCACTATCTGGATGTCGAATACGACCTCTCGAAGGTCTTCTTTATCGCGACGGCGAACGTGTTGCACACGATTCCTCCGCCGCTTCAAGACCGTCTGGAAATCTTGCGCCTATCCGGCTACACGGAGCGCGAGAAATTAGAGATTGCCAAGCGGCATCTCGTCTCGAAGCAGGCCGAAGGCAGTGGCCTCAAAGCCGAGCAGGTCGAATTCACGGACGAAGGTATTCTTGAAATCATCCGCCATTACACGCGCGAGGCGGGCGTGCGCAATCTCGAACGCGAAATCGGCGCGTGCTGTCGCAAGGTGGCGCGCCAGTTGGTCGCGCAGAACGCCAGCGAAGATTTCAAAGAAATCGTCACGGACGAGCGCGTGCGCGAAATGCTGGGGGCGCTCAAATTCCGCCAGCAGGGCGCACAGGCCACGAGCGAGATCGGTCTGGCCGTCGGACTGGCATGGACGGAAGTTGGAGGCGAGGTGCTCCAGATCGAGGCGACGCTGACGAACGGTCGCGGCGGCGTGACCTTGACCGGCAAACTCGGCGAGGTGATGCAGGAATCGGCGCAGGCCGCGCTCACCTGCATCAAAGCTCGCGCAGAGCGTCTGGGGATGAATCTCGAATTTATCCGCAAGCGCGACCTACACATTCACATTCCCGAAGGCGCGATTCCGAAGGACGGCCCCTCTGCGGGCGTCACGCTGGCAACGGCGATGGCCTCGGCTCTGACGCGCGTCCCCGTCCGCAAAGATGTCGCGATGACGGGCGAGATTACTTTACGCGGGCGCGTGCTGCCCGTCGGCGGCGTCAAAGAGAAGTTGCTGGCGGCGCATCGCTTCGGCGTCAGGACGATCATCATTCCGAAGGACAACGAAAAAGACGTGCAGGAGTTGCCGGAGGAAGTCCGTGCCGTGATGGAAATCCATCCGGTCGAGACGATTGATGAAGTGCTGGCGTTCGCGCTCGAAGACGCGTGCCCGACCGACGCGGGAGACGGAGCCACCCATCCGCCCGTCTGGACGACCGACCCGCCCTCGCAGAGTACGCCGACGATGGCTGACTAAGGCCTTTCCGAAGAAGCGCGCGGCACAGACGAGACAATTCGCCGCCGCGCGCTTCTTCAATAAAGCATCACTTGAGCGCCTCGCACCAACCGTCTCGTTGAACGGACGGATTCTCTGTTATTAATCTTTCGAGTTACGAATTTCCGACGCGAGTTCATCCGCCTGCCGCGCAGTTGTGCGGCAAACATTTGCACCTTTAAATCCCCAAGGAGAAAACTTCAATGGCTGATAAGGAAAAGAGCGCCGAACTGCTTCTTAACCTCTACGACCTGCGGCGCGAAGAAACGATGAGAAAGGCGCGCGATTGGTTTGCGAGTTTCAATCCTGCAAGCGCGCAGGACATTCTCAGTGTCTTTGCGAGCGAACACAGCGCCCACTACCGGATGGTCACCTCCTACTGGGAGATGGCCTGCTCGTTCGTCAATCATGGCGCGATTGACGAAGAGATGTTCAACGACGCCAACGGCGAGCACGCTTTCATTTTTGCCAAAATCCAACCCTACCTCGAAGAGCTTCGCGCCGCCTTCGATGGTCGGCAAGTCCTGTCGCACCTCGAACAAGTCGTGATGCGGATGCCCGACGCCGAAAAGCGCCTCGCACAAATGCGCGAAATGTCGCAACGCATGGCGACGATGCGCGCCGAGGCGGAAGCGGCTGCTAAAGCCACAGCCTAAAAGCAGTGACGAGTGACGAGTTGAAGACAGCTTTGCTTTCATCACTCATTACTGACTATTGAAAACTGTTCGCAGTTTTGCTCGTCACTCGTCGCTCGTCACTTCCCTTATGAAAATCACGAGCGCCGAATTCGTCAAGAGCGCGTTTGAGGATGAGCACTGGCCGCCCGGGCGTCTGCCGGAAGTGGCGTTTGTGGGGCGGTCGAATGTCGGCAAGTCGAGCCTGATTAATTCGCTGCTCGGCGTGCGCGGTTTGGCACGCACCTCTTCGACGCCGGGGCGCACGCAGGCGCTCAACTTCTTTCTCATTAACAAGCGTTTCCATTTCGTAGACCTGCCCGGCTATGGCTACGCGCGCGTGCCGCGAAACATTAGAGAATCATGGGGCGTGATTGTCACGAACTACCTTGCCAAGCGCGAGTCGCTTGTGCTATCAATTCAAATCGTAGATTCGCGTCACGAACCCACAAATTTGGATTTGCAGCTTCGAGAGTGGCTTCAGGTTAACGAGAGGCCGTTTCTCACTATTGCCACCAAATCCGATAAGCTCTCTCAGAACGAGTTGCAGAAATCCATGGCACGCGCGCGGAAGGTTTTGGGCGCTCCCAGCCAGCACGAAGACGGGCATCTCGGCGGCGAGGTGATAGCTTATTCTGCCGTCACGAAGCGCGGGCGCGATCAACTTTGGCGCGCCATCGAAGAGGTCGTGAGCGCATACAATTCCCCCTCTTGAAAGCTTGAAAGTGTTCGGGCTACCCGTCGGGCATTCGCCGCATCGAAATTATGCTGGTATAATTCCCGTAAAATTATTCGAGAGGAAATCTTTAGACGACAACGCTCGTTGTGTTGTCCTGACTGGAGGGGCGCTGCAACCACCGGCTGCGCTCGAACTACCAAACGAGAGTGCTCTAACCAAACGCGCCGCGCGCCGGATAGGCGCTCGGTCATATCAAAGGCATCAAATCCCGACATAAATCGGTATTTATTTTAACCTACTGGCCTGAGCTAGACGCGGCGTCAATGAAGTCCGCAGAGAGGCCAAGATGAAATGGAAAGCGCAAAACTTTTGTGAGCGCGCACTGATAAAGAAGAATAGAAATGTCACAACGTACACCACGCACACGCACTACTAACAAAGATGCAGCCAACGCCGCGAGCGAGAGTAACGCGCGCACGGCAGCAGTCGCAGCCGAAGCGGCGACGGAAGTCGAGGACGAGACCGAGTTGGAGATCGCCAGTCCGCCCAGCGGAGCCAACGGAGGCGCACGCGCGGGCGGACGCTCTGTCGCTTCAAATGATGGAGCCGACGGCGCAGCATCGCCGCGCAGCGAAGGCGCACCCACGCGCAGCGAAGGCGTGCCGCCGCGCCCCGGCGAGTCCTTCAATCTCGCCACGCTCAAGGAGATGTCCATCTCCAAATTGACGCAGATCGCGAAAGACTTGGATGTGCCCGGCGCGACGGGCATGCGTAAACAGGAGTTGATTTTTAAAGTCCTCGCCGCGCAGACCGAAAAGAGCGGACTTATCTTCTCCGAAGGCGTCCTCGAAACCTTACCCGACGGCTTCGGTTTCCTGCGCGCCCCCGAATATAATTATCTACCCGGCCCCGACGACATCTACGTTAGCCCTTCGCAAATACGCAAATTCGATTTACGCACAGGCGATACCGTCTCCGGTCAGATTCGCCCGCCGAAAGAGGGCGAGCGTTATTTCGCGCTGATTAAAGTCGAGGCGATCAACTTTGAAGCGCCGGGCGAATCGCGCGACAAGGTTTTCTTCGATAACCTGACGCCGCTCTATCCAGATGAGATGTTGAAGATGGAAGCGCTGCCCGATAACCTTTCGGCGCGCGTCATTGATCTCGTCACGCCCATCGGCAAGGGACAGCGCGGGCTGATCGTCGCGCCGCCCCGCACGGGTAAGACGATGCTCCTTCAGACGATCGCCAATTCCATCACGCACAATCACCCGGAAGTTTCTCTGATCGTACTCCTGATTGACGAGCGACCTGAAGAAGTCACGGACATGCAGCGCTCCGTCAACGGCGAAGTCATCTCTTCGACCTTTGATGAGCCGCCGACGCGCCACGTACAGGTGGCAGACATGGTGATCGAGAAGGCCAAGCGGCTCGTCGAGCACAAGCGCGATGTCGTTATCCTGCTCGACTCTCTGACGCGCCTCGCACGCGCGCACAACGCGGTCGTCCCGCCTTCGGGAAAGATTCTCTCCGGCGGTATTGATGCGAACGCGCTTCAGCGCCCGAAACGCTTTTTCGGCGCGGCGCGCAACATTGAAGAGGGCGGCAGTCTGACGATTATTGCGACGGCGCTGATTGATACCGGCTCGCGTATGGACGACGTAATCTTTGAAGAGTTCAAGGGCACTGGCAACTGCGAAATCCATCTCGACCGCCGCTTAAGTGATAAGCGGCTCTTCCCCGCCATTGACCTCCAACGTTCGGGCACGCGCAAAGAGGAACTGCTCATCAGTAAAGAAGACCTCGCACGCGTCTGGGTCATGCGCCGCGTCCTGAATCCGCTATCCCCCGTCGAGCAGATGGAAGTCGTGCTGGAACGTCTCGGCAAAACCAAGTCGAACGCAGACTTCCTCGCTTCAATGCAGAGCTAAAAAAAGCAGTAACAAGTGGCGAGTGACGAGTGCCAAGCTAGAGACTATTCTTGCTCGTCGCTCGCCATTTGTCGCTCGTCGCTGTTTTTATGCTTCTTGACAAAACACGGGCGGCTTTCGCATAGTATAGCTTCCAAGCTTTAGTAATTTAGCCTGTCGGTAAAGTGGCGTCTCCTTCGGGGGCGTGGTGTGGAAAAAGCTTGCTGCGCGTTGCGATTCTATCGTCGGAGGCCGTCCCATTCGCCAAGACTGGCGGACTCGGCGATGTCGCGGGCGCGCTCCCGAAAGTTCTCAATGAGACGGGCGAAGTGGATGCGATGCTGGTCCACCCGCTCTACGAAACGACGAATCGCGCGCTGCTGCGCGAGAGGCTCTTTGATAATCTGGAAGTTGACTGGCTGGGGCAGCTTCGGCGTGTCAATGTTTTTTACAGCGAGGCGACCGGGACAGCATCATACTTGATTGACGCCCCCGAATATTTCGGGCGACCGGACATCTACGGTTACCGGGACGACCACGAGCGTTTCGCTTTTTTCTGCCGCGCGGCGCTCTCCTTGTTGGGGCGTCTCGGCACGCCGCCCGATGTCGTGCACGGCAACGATTGGCCGTGCGGTTTCGCTTCCGTGTGGCTTCAAGCGAGCCGCCCTTGGGGCGGATTTCTGGCGCGGACACGAACGCTCTTTTCGATTCACAATCTTGCTTATCAGGGCGTATTCGATCCGGCAGACCTCTGGCGCATCGGCTTTCGAGAGGGCGAGGAACAGAACTTCTTCAAGTCAGACCGTGTAGCGTCGGCCTTGAAGGCGGGGCTGATGGCGTCGGACGCTCTTTCAACCGTCAGTCGTCGCTACTCTTTCGAGATTCAGACGCCTGAGCACGGTCACGGACTCGACTGGCTGCTGCGGATGCGGCGCGAGAGACTCGTCGGCGTGACGAACGGCGTTGACTACGACGTGTGGAATCCGGCGACCGACCCGCATCTCGCCGCATACTATGACGCGGCCGATTTGACGGGCAAGCGGATTTGCAAACTAGACCTTTTGCGCCGCTTCGGATTGCCACAAGAGCCTGAGCGCCCGGTTATCGCCAGCGTCTCGCGGCTGACCGCGCAGAAGGGCTACGACCTGATTAAAGAAGCTGTCGGGAAGATCCTCGAAACGGGAGCATTCTTTATCGCGCTGGGGTCTGGGGCGCGCGAGTACGAGGATTTCTTGCAGGCATTACATAATGCCGCGCCCGGTCGCGTCGGCGTCTACAAAGGCTTCAACGAGCCTCTGTCGCACCAGATTGAAGCAGGCGCAGATATTTTTCTGATGCCCTCTCTATATGAACCGTGCGGTTTGAATCAGATGTATAGCATGCGCTACGGGACGGTTCCGTTGGTGCGTGCCACGGGCGGCCTCGACGATACGGTTGAAAACTTTGACCGGGCGCGGGGCACGGGCAACGGCTTCAAGTTTCAACATTACTCGGCGGGCGCGATGCTCGAAAGTGTCTACGAAGCTCTCTACTGTTATTCGGACAGGGACGTGTGGCGCAAGATTCAGTTGAACGGGATGCGCGCAGACAATTCGTGGCAAGCGGCGGCGCGCAAGTATGTGGAGATTTATCGCGCGGTTAGTGAGATGTAGAATAGTGTGGCATGAAAGCAACGCTGTCTGGAAGCATCCGGGCTTTTCATTGAACCAGAAACGCGCGGGTCGAGAAATTGGCGCTCGACAGCTTTTCTTACCCGCAGTCATTTTGTAAGCCATCAGAAGGAGATTTTTCCGTTATGAGTGATAGCCAATATGTCTTAGAAGTTAGCGACAACAATTTCGAGTCGGATGTGCTGCAATCCGACAGGCCCGTGCTCGTAGATTTCTGGGCGGCGTGGTGCGCTCCGTGCCGCATGCTTGCGCCGACGGTTGATGCTGTGGCTGAGAAGTATGCCAGCAGCGCGCGCGTCGTCAAACTCAACGTTGACGACAATCCGTCGGTCTCGCAACGCTATGGCATCAAAGGTATCCCGACGTTGATTCTCTTCAAGAACGGCAAGGAAGAGGAGCGTGTGGTCGGCGCAACAAGTAAGGAAGCGATTTCGCGCATGATTGATAAGTATGTCGGCGGCGCGGTCAGTGCTTGATAACTCTCACGAACGGGATGGCGCGAGCGTTGTTCAAAGATTGCGCGCTCGCGCCATCAATGCGTTTGGGTTCGAGAGCAGTTCCTACTTGCGTCAGTCGGTGCGCCTTTCCCGCGAGCGCGCCCACGCGACCGGACAGTTCGGCTTGAAGCGATGAGACCAATATCCAGCAGCAGTCGTGTGGCGCTTCGCCGCTCGTTCGAGGAACGTCTCGCAGCCAAGCGCACACGCGCCGTTGAAGAGGGGAAGTTTCGCGCCAAGCAGGTGCAAGGCAAGCTGCGCCGCTTCGTCAATATCCGTTTTCGACGCGAAGAGGTCGTCGCCAAACTCGCGCTCAGGCAGGGCGAGTGTAACCGTTGCGGCGCGTGCTGCGAGATTCTCTTCAAGTGCCCGTTTCTCAAAAACCACGGCGACGGCACGACCTCCTGCGGCATCTATGAAGACCGTCCCAACCAGTGCCGACTCTTCCCCATCGAGCGCCGCGACCTCGAAGAAGTACGCGGTCAATGCAGTTTCTATTTCATCGAAAAGCCCGTCAAACTGGAAAAAGCAAGCTGACAGTTTTCGGTTTTCAGTTTTCGGTTTTCAGTTTAAGCAAAACACTTGCTGACTTCTGAAAACTCAAAACTTAAAACTGGAAATTGGAAACTGATGTTATGTCTAATGTAATCGTTGTCATCGGCGCGCAGTGGGGCGATGAAGGCAAAGGTAAGATTGTCGACCTTCTGTCCGAACGCTTCGACGTGGTCGCACGCTATCAGGGTGGGCACAACGCCGGACACTCCGTGCAGGTTGGCGACAAGTCGTTCGTCCTGCACCTGATTCCTTCCGGCATCGTGCATCGAGGCAAGACCTGTGTGCTCGGCAACGGGATGGTGATTGACCCGGAGGCTTTCTTCAAAGAAGCCGACCGTCTCGCCGAACAAGGTTTAGAAGTCACGCCGGAACGGGTTCTCGTCAGTGCACGCGCGCATCTCATACTTCCATACCATCGCGCGCTCGATCATACGAGCGAAGAGCGTCTGGGCAATGAAAAGGTCGGCACGACTCTGCGCGGCATCGGCCCTGCTTACGAAGATAAAGCTGGAAGGCGCGGCATTCGTATCGCCGATGCGCTCGTCAGCGAAGTCCTGCGCTCGCGCATCGAGCGCAATCTGGAAGACGCCAACCGCATCATCGTAGCCTACGGCGGCGCACCCCTCGAAGTCGAGCAGGTCTTCGACGAGACCTCTCTGCTCGTCGAACGCATCGCGCCCTTCGTCGCCGATACCATGCACTACATGAACCGCGCCGCGCGCGAAGGTCGCTCGATTCTGATTGAAGGCGCACAGGCGACACTGCTCGACGTGGATCACGGAACCTATCCGTTCGTCACTTCGTCAAACACGACGGCGGGCGGAGCATCCGTCGGCACAGGACTCGCGCCGCATCACATCAGCGGCGTGCTCGGCATCGTCCGCACCTACACGACGCGCGTCGGTGAAGGGCCGTTTCCCACAGAGATGCTCAAAGGCGAAGCGGAACTCGGACAGCTTATCCGCGAGCGCGGGCGCGAATACGGCGCATCCACAGGCCGCCCGCGTCGCTGCGGTTGGTTCGACGCCTTCGCCACGCGCTACGCTGCCGAAATCAACGGCTTCGATTCCGTCGCGCTAACAAAACTCGACGTGCTCGACGCGCTCGACGAAATCAAAGTCTGCACAGGCTATCGCCTCGACGGGCGCGACCTCGAAACCTTCCCCGCAGTCTCGCAGGAGCTACGCCGCATCGAACCCGTCTACGAAACACTGCCGGGTTGGAAGTCCGAGACGGTCGGCATCACCGAGCGCGCCGCGCTTCCCCCGCGCGCACGGGAGTATGTCGAATTCCTCTCGCGCTCCATCGGCGTCGAAATCGGCCTCATCTCGACCGGCCCCGAACGCGCGCAGACGATTCTCTGCCAAGACTCCGCGCTCGACGGCTGGCTCAAAGGATAAAATTTGCGTCCCGCTTGCGCCTCCGCTGCGCACTATGTAGCTGGCTGTAGGCTCATGGCTGATTTGAAGAAGCCCGCAGCTTTCGCAAGTGAAGCCACAGCCTGTCAACATTGCATTGA
>CAXTRQ010000064.1:0-7847 GCA_964246705.1 uncultured Pyrinomonadaceae bacterium | reverse complement strand
CGGTCGCCTTCTTGGCCGAGTAAGTGATTACGTTCCATTCCGTGGATCGTGCTTGAGATGTCCGATCACGGGTTCGACGGTTGAACGCCTCCGCAGACCGGGTCTGGCTTTGCACACTTGCGTCGGATGTCACGCAGCACCCGCCCTATCATGTCCCCTTTCATAGAACTACTGCTCTATTCGCAGTATGAAATAATGCGTTGCGAAAATATATTTTAGTATACAATCCGCACTTCATGGTGTGTACGTGTCCAGACCCATGAATTGCCTCCGAAGCGGGAACACACTTCAGAGTAAAGGCACTGGTGACTTATACTTCCATTGTCTCGAAGAATAGAAAACCCGTGCACCGGGTTAGCTAGATATTTAAAAGAGTCTGCAATAAATTGCGGATGGTTTGTTATGAGTTGACATGACCTCACCGATGTCTATGTAATTTAGGTACAGAGGACATTTAACTCAATACTATTTTCCACGCCCCCAAGGAGTCATAGATATGCTGCACGTCGCAGCAGTTGGGCAGCTCGCGAAACAGATCGAGCGATTCGCTTCCGGCTTGCACACAGACGTGCGGTGGATTCCGCTGCCGACACAAGAGCAGGCATCAGTACGATTCGACATGGTTTTATACCTCAAGGGGGATACTACTGCCGAATACGAATTGACGCTCATGGCTAAGCAGAATCCTATTGTCCTCTCGATAGCTTCGACATGGGAGAGCGTGCCTTCATCTGCTACTTTGGATCAAGTTCTTCAGGAGACGCTGACGAAGGTCTACGGGTTCGTCGTCGGATACACAGCTTGTGTGCATAAGGTATGCCGCCTCGTGCGTGTCATCGCCCATCAGGCCGCCTCCGCACTCGACCTGCGCACGCTGGTAGTGGGCGAAACGGGAACCGGGAAAGAGTTAATTGCCGCCGCAATCCACCACCTCAGCGACCGCCGCGACGAGCCATTCGTCCCACTTAATTGTGGTGCATTCTCTAAAGAGCTTATTGATTCGGAACTGTTCGGACACTCTCGCGGCAGCTACACGGGAGCGGTGACAAGCCGCGCCGGGGCGTTGAAGCGCGCGGGTAGCGGTGTCCTGTTCCTCGACGAGGTTGGTGATTTGCCGCTGAACCTTCAGATTAAATTCCTGAGGGTTCTGGAGCAGCGATCCTTCTCCCCGCTCGGCAGCGACGATAGTTTCCCACTCCACGCGCAAATCATCTCCGCGACCAATCAGCGTCTTGACGAGGCAGTCCAACAAGGGAGCTTCCGCGCAGACCTGTACTTCCGCATCGCGCAGATGACAATCGTGTTGCCTCCGCTCAGAGAGAGACGTGAAGACATACCGCTCTTGATTGATTACTACCTGCATAAGCATGACCTGAGGCTGAACGTCGAAGACATCATTGATCCCAATACTTTGAAAGCGATGTTGGAATACGACTGGCCCGGCAACGTGAGGGAGCTACGCAGCGCTGTCGAGCGCCTTATCCTCTTACACCAAGGCGGTTTGCCCGTGAGTGCCCAAGACTGGCAGTTATTTCCTCAACCCGCCGAAGGCCGCGAACTGTCCGGCTCCGTGAGTCTGGCAAGTTTGCGTGAAGATTTTGACCGGGAGGTGCTAGTTCAGGTGCTCGCCAAACATGGCGGCGATACCAAGAGCACAGCAGAAGAACTCGGAATCTCCCGACGCTCCGTATATAACCTCGCAAATCGTCTTGGAATCGAGATCAGCGGCGCGGCGAAAGATTGACATTCGCTTCAACGCCATTGAACTTTCTTTCCACCCGACACCTCATTCCTAACCTCATGAGGACTCTCACGATGATTGTTATCTACACCCGTTATGACCAAGTTTCGAGCATCCTCACCCGCTGTGCGGAGTCTCTGATCGTGGCTGCAAGTTCCCAATTATCCCAAAAATTGGGGCCTCCTGAAGACTCGAAAGCCGTCAGCATTCAGGCCGCGCTGGCCTCCAACAAAGCCTCCATATTCTTCTTCGGACACGGCATAGACCAACCTTACGGGCTGATCTCGCAGGACGGTTTGCCCTTTATAAATCAAGAAGATAGCCACTTTTTAGAGGGGCGTCTGATCTGCGCCACATGTTGCCACGCCACCAAGGCACTGGAGCAGGCGGTGTCCGATTTCGGCGCGACTGTCGTCGGATATGACGGCAAGCTCGCCATCCCGTACGATGAAATGTACTTTCCGGGCATACAGAAGGCTATCCTCTCCGGGCCTTTCGCACTGCTTGCGGGCAGGACAGCTGGCGAAGTCTGCCAGATAATGAGGGAGGGATTTAATAAGTTGGCACACGAATTGATGAGAGGTGCAATAGAGGATCAAGTCCTCGCAGTGTTTATCAGTGCAAACGCTGACCTCGTGAAATTGTCAGGAGACTCAGAAAGAAAGATGTAAAAGGAGAAATGCTATGCCGATAGATAATGAGGCACTTCGAGCGGACATCCTCAGAAAGCTCGATGCATGGGTGGAAGAGATGCCCGAGCCAGACAAACCCATGATCACCTTCGCCTCAGCCACCGCCCCCTCCCAACTCGAAACAGTTTCGGCGAGACAACTCATTGAACATGTGCGGAGTGGAACCGAGCTGGGTGAGGAATTCGTCGAACGCTGGTTCCGGCTGGCGCTCAACCACATCATGAACGCGCAGATACGTCATTCACGCGAAAGTAATGAATAAGAATAGCTTCGAAAGCTACTTCAGGGTGCTCTCCCAAGTTGGCTACGCCGATGCAGAGAGACTTTATGCTTTTAATAGTAGTCCGGCTGCTCAGGAAGATCAGGACAGTAACAGCGTGCTCGATGAAATACGCCGAGCACAGGAGCGACTGGAAGCAGACCCGACTCTTTTCTCCGGCGACCCGGATGGAGTCTTCACTTACGAAGACCCCATCTTGGCCGCAGGCTCTTTGTGGGCGCACGCTGGTCCGGCGTCGGCATCTACGGTCGGCGAGGCAGGAGACGGCTCAGAACTCTCCAACAGCGCCATCTTACGTTGGATTAAAACCGGCATTTACGCATGGCTGTCGCGCGGTGATAAGGCTTTCGTCACGCTGGGAGGGAGGACACCTTCGCAGCCAATCATGATTGACAAAGAGCATGTCCGCTTCGCCGTCGTGGGAGACGCGGGCTACAGAGGCCACGCCCAAGACAAGGTAATCCGCTACATCAGCCGCCGCCACGGCGAGAGCAACTTTGACCGGGTGATACACCTCGGCGATGTTTATTTCTCGGGGAGTGGTCAGGAGATGCTGCGGAATTTTCTCGGCCCCTTCTCCACAATTGGCGCAGGAGTGCTGACGCTGGTCGGCAATCATGACCTCTACTACGGCGCTGACGGATATAGTGAGGCGCTCAATGTCCTGCGGCAGCCGGGGCGATATTTCTGCATCGAAACCCCTCGGTGGAGATTAATCTGCCTCGACACGTCCCTTGCCGCCGAAAGACTCCTCCGCAACGAAGGATATCTGGATGACGGCCAACTCAGATGGCTGGATCACCTCCTGAGTGCTGGAGACGGGAAGCGCGTGATTCTGCTAAGCCATCACTACATCGTTTCGGGCTGGGGCTCCGTCTCGGACACTCTCGGCAATCAACTGCGCGACCGCATCAAGGAATACAAGAACGTGTGTGCATGGTACTGGGGCCATGAGCACGGCTGCGTGACGTATGACCGCGATGATCTCGGCGTCTTCGGGGCGTGCGTAGGCAACGGCGCGTTTTTAGAAGAGTGGAAACCGCCGCATCTTTCCCCCTCACCTAGTTGGTACGCGAAGGGGCGTTGTACATGCTACAACGCCGGCGGGTCGAAATTCTGGCCGCACGGATATCTTGAGTTGGAACTGACGCCCGATAAAATTATTGAAAATTATCACCTTGAAGCGGGTGAAACACACCAGCGCATACTCCCTGTCTGAGTGACGACGAGGTGCCGTCGTCGGAGGGCGAAGGCAGGTTGGCAGTCAGTCTTACAGGTACAGCGAGAGACAGAATTTCGCGCGCGGTAGCGTCAGTTACCGAACCTGCATATAGCGTCGCGGTGCGTTGCTAAGCACCAAGCCAAGACGAACGAAAGGGGGTGATCCATGCCCTCCCCTTCTTCGTAGTACTTATTAGCCTTATCGTAAAGTTGTTTGGCGAGTTCCTCGTGCTTCGGGAGAACGCCTCGGTCTCTGATAATGCTGGCCGAAAGTTCTCTAAAGATTTCCTTTAGAATCTCGTTATCCTTCTCCTCTGCCATGAAGGGTATGTCCTTCGTATACCCAAGGAAGGTGCGGCCTGCGGACGGAAACTGTGCGCCAAGGTCATTCGCCGCGTTACAACAAAAGGCGAACAGGGCGTTCGGGCCGGGGTCTGAGGGGTCTGTGCTGTAGATAACCGAAAAATGCTTCCCGTTAATCTCCCTCACGTCGTTCCTGCCCTGCGGGTTACTCCCTAAAAAGGACCCGAGCAGCGCGTCCTGCACTCCGTGACCGCAGAAGATCAGCAGGCTTGTGGCGTCGAGCGTCTGCTCAAACGCTTGAAGCAGCCCAGCCCTATCCGCCATCTGGTCCGTGACGAATATTTTTTTTACGTCGCTCGGGACTGTGATGTCTTTAAGCCACTCGCTGGTCTTCAGGCAGTCTGAAGCTGCGCCAAAGAGGATGACTGCCAGACCATTATCATTCTCGTGTGAGGGGATTCCACTTTCCTGCATACCGGTCTCCTTAGTCTAGTTATCTACTGTTGCATGGGAAGCGCTCGCAGCGGTCGTCTCATTTGAAGCCTCTGAGCCGATTTCTTTAATCGCGGCGGGCTGTTCGGCTTCAACTGCTTTTTCGTGCGAAGTCGTCTCATCCTTACCTTTTTTCATCAAGTCCTGTCTGAAATTCCGTACCAGTATCCGCATGAACTCGACGCCGAGCGGAGTGCCCTTCTTCGCCTCCCCGGCGAGTTCATCGCAACAGATTTGACGCCCCTGATAGACAAGTACAGGCTTCGTGCTGCCCTTCCTCGACGTGAACCAGACGGACAAAGTTTCCACCAGTTCCGCGAGTACGACGTGATATGTGCGTGGATAGGCTTCCTCCGCTGCCTCCGCGCCTTCCACGATGCACGAGACCGCTTTCTCAACGTCGGAGCTAATGTCATCGACCCTTTTCTTGAAGGCTCCGGCAGCCAAGCTCTTTATTGACTCGGCGAACTGGAAGTGACCTTTTTCATAAACTTCAACGCCCAACTGGTCGAGTTCATGAAGGTTGGGGATCGTGTTGATTCCCTGCGCGGTGATCGCCACTACTTTTGCGTCCTTCATCAAGCCGATGTTATCGGTGATGAACTTATCCCCCGTCACATTTGAAGCCCTGAACCAGATGTCCGCGATAATCATCTGGTAAGTGTTGGGCTTGAGGAGGCTCTTCGCATCGTCGAGTGTGCTGGCGACTCGAACCGAACACCCCTTGCTCTCCAAGAAGTTCTTCATCCTGTGTCGGAAGTCGTGGTCGTCATCAATCAGCAAGACCTTGACCATCTGGCGGGAAGGTATTTCGATTGTTCGGTCGTTGGGTAGCTTGAGCTTAGCGGGTGCGGCTGACATGTTCTGAATCTCCATACTCTGTAGGTTACAGTCGGGCTGAACGCTCTAAGCCGTCTGAGGCTTCGGCTCCGGAGTTGGCGCGTTCTGCGGGACTGGTTTCGGGGCGATTTTCCATTCAGGGAGGAGCAGAGAGACCTTCGTACCCTTCTTCCTAGTACTCACGATGTCTATCTTCCCTTCGTGCACTTCCATGATCCGATCCGTGATGAACATCCCGATACCGCTGTTCGGTTTCTTATCGCCTTTCGTCGTGAAGATGGTCGTCACCTTCTCGATATTTTCAGGCGAAATGCCGCAGCCGTTATCCTCAATCTCGATCTTGACCAGCCTCTCAGGCTGCGGGACGACGCTCAAGCACACGGTGATGAGGCCGGTCTTACGGTCGGTCTCGCGGATGGCCTCGACCGAATTTTTCAGGACGTTGACGATGGCCTGCTCCAGAATCGGGCGGTAAGCCTTGATGTATAAATTCTTCCGCTCCACCTTCATGTAGATTTTTGAAGGGTCAACGTTCATCCCTTTCTTCACAGACTTCACCGCGCGGTTAATGGCCTCTGTAGCGTCGGTCTTCGACATGAACCGATCTCTGTTGAAGAAGGCGCGGTCGCCCCTGAGGAACTCGATAATCTGGGACGCCGCGTAGATTCTCGTCATGGATTCTTCGAGTTTTCGGAGGCTCATGACGACACCATGGTTGGCTTGGTGGTCGTCCTTCATCTGATAGATTTCGAGGTTCATGATTGCGAGCGGGGTTTTGATTTCATGCTCAATGCTGGCCGTTAAAATCCCAAGCTCCTCCAACACGCTCCGCTCCTTCAAACGCTTCTGCGCCTTATTGAGATCGGCGCGCGCGATAGTTAAAATGCTCATCACCGAAACGAAATTGACGATCTTTAAAGCGAAGGCGATGGAGAAGGCAGCGGTCAGCACAGTTTTTGTGTTCGGTAGCAGGTAAAGCAGGTAGAGTGGTTGCAAGAGCGCGTACAGATAAAATGTCCAGGGGAAGATAACCTCCATAATGCCGTCCACTTTTTTCTTCAGTCTTAATCTCAACCTCTTCCCGACCCAGAGCAGCGTCCACGCGGAAAAAGCGACGCCAGTGGAGGTAAACAATACGAACTGGACGGAAGGCTGAAGATCAATCGAGCCGAAGCGACTGTAAATTCCGTTCAGAGTTACCGTCAGCACAACCAGGCTCGACCAGACGACAGTAGATTTCAGGATTCGACGGTAATTGGGCAGCCCATCAATCGGTATGAACGCGGCGATGTAGAAGGGGACGGTTGACAGGACTGAGAAGAGATAGACTAGGAGTCGAAAATTGAAGTCATCACTAAGACCTTCGAAGCAGAATTCGAGGAGCAGATAGAATGAATTTGCGAACCAGCCGATGGCTATGAACAGGTAGAAAATATCCCGATAAATCCTGTATGCATACAGATAGCCTGTTGTTAAGCTTACCAACAGGAAGAAAGAGATAACGCCGAAAAAGTACGGGCCATATATAAGCTTAATCAACTCTCCTGATAAATGCTCGCTGAAGTTGTAAGCGATTAGACTGAAGGCAGCGAGGACTGTAATACCGGACATCACAGCCATCAGTGGCAGTCGAATTTCAGTGCTAAGTAGTGAGGTTTTGCTTGGACTGGTCGTACTGATTTCTGCTGCCATATAGCCCACCATAAAGCCGGGCGGATGACTCGCCCTGAACTTTGCTAACTTCTAACGACGAGAGCTTAATTCATAATGATTATCAGAACCGAGTTTCTGAAGGGTAAAGACTAGACCTACGTAGTGAGGCTAGCGAAAAGGAATTGTCTGCTAGCGAACAATCGTCCCGCCCTCAGGCTGAAGTGCGGGGAACTGGTTGAGCAGGGAGAGCATAGTTATATCGAACAGGCGTGTCAACTATTTTCCCGTGAAATTTATTGCCTATGCTAAACCGCCACTGGTAATGCCCAGCGATGCTGTGTGCGCCACTACCTCGGTTGGTTGATGCTTGATTGTAGCTTATCGCGCAGCACTTCGTAAGGAGTTTTTCCTTTCAGCGAACGATGCGGTCGAAAGTAGTTGTAGAAGCTCTCCCATTCCTCCAACCTCTTATTGAGATCGACATCGTCCGTGTAGGTTAGTAGTTGATAAAACTCAACCTTGAACTGCACCCCACAAATGGGACAGGTAGAGAGGGTGGTATCCTTGCAAATTGACCCATCCCCAAAAAACTGGACACTTCGTATGTTAGGATTTCTGCTTCCAG
>CAXTRQ010000063.1:0-29453 GCA_964246705.1 uncultured Pyrinomonadaceae bacterium | reverse complement strand
CTGGAAGCAGAAATCCTAACATACGAAGTGTCCAGTTTTTTGGGGATGGGTCAATACTTAAACAAAATCCGTATTGAATCGTATAGCATTGCACATCAAACATTGACCTTTCAATCAGAAAGCGTATAGAAACGATGGCTGAACTTCTCAAACTCGCAGAAGCGGCGAAACTCGCGGGCGTCAGCTACCCGACGCTCAAGCAGTGGATTTACAAGGGCAAGATTCGCTCGATCAAGACGGCGGGCGGGCATCACCGCATCCCGCGCGAGGAGATCGAGCGGCTGACGGGTGGCGTTGCGCTGCAAACGCGGCACAAAAAGCCTGTCGGGTTGGACGCCATCTCCGGGCGCAACAAGCTGCGGGGCAGGGTGACGGAAGTTCGCCGCGAGGGGTTGCTCGTGCAAATCTCGATTGACGTGGGCGGGCAGATGATCACTTCGATCATCACGAGCGACGCTGCGAACAGTCTGGGACTCAAGGAGGGGCTCGTCGTCTATGCCCTCATCAAAGCGACGGAAGTGATGGTGATTCGCGGGTGAGATGACGCCCGCTGTCAGCGACAATTGAACCAACTCCGAGCTACCGATTCCTACGGGTCAGAAAAAGCCGTTGGCCTAGGGACGAGTGGCCGATAGGGTGTGGGGCGGAAACGCCCGCGCCTCCCGTACTTGGAAAGGAGCTTTCATGCAGAGACGGCTACTCAACTATACCCTTGTCTTTTTCCTCTTCGTCTTAACTCTCATCTGTTCGTCCTTTTACTCAGGCGGTATAGCTCATGCACAGGCCGGACAGGCGGAAGTGACAGGCGAAGTGCGCGATCAAGCTGGCGCGGCGGTCGCACAGGCGCAGATTACCGTCACTGAAGTCTCAACAGGACAGTCATCCACTTCGACGACCGGAGATGGCGGCGTCTATACGATCACCAACCTCAAGCCGGGGGCTTACACGATCACCGTCGAAGCCGCGAGCTTCAAACGGCTGGTGCGCGAGGGCGTACAGCTTGTCACGGGCGAGCGCGTGCGCGTGGACGCGACGCTCGAACCCGGCACAGTGAACGAGAGCCTGACGGTCAGTGCCGGTGCGTCGCTCTTGCGTACTGAGAGTGGAAGTTTAGGACAGGTTATAACCAACCGCAAGATCGTTGACATTCCGCTCAACGGTCGCAACTTTCTTTCGCTCGTCGCGCTCTCGCCCGGCGTGGGGCAACCTCCGCCGACGACCGCCGGGCCGTCGTTCCCGCGTATCAACGGCGGTCGCCCGCGCACGAACGAGTATCTGTTCGACGGCATCTCTGTACTCCAACCCGAACCCGGACAGGTCGCTTTCTTTCCCATTCCCGAAGCGATTCAAGAGTTCAAAGTTGAAGTCAACAGCCCGTCGGCAGAGTTTGGTCGCTTCAACGGTGGAGTGGTTAATCTCACGACGAAGACGGGGACGAACGACTTTCACGGCTCGGCGTTTGAGTTCTTGCGCAACGAGGTCTTGAACGCGCGCAACCTGTTCGCACCGAAGACCACCGCGAACCCGAAGAAGCCTGTGTTTCGCCGTAACCAATTCGGCTTCGTGTTCGGCGGCCCCATCATCAAGGACAAGACCTTCTTCTTCGGCGACTTTCAAGGGACGCGGCAGTTAATCGGGCGTGTGCTCACCTCCACCGTGCCGACACTAGCGCAGCGGAGCGGCAACTTCTCCGCGAGCCTCGGCGCTCCGCTTTTTCTGACACCTTCAGGCGCAGTCACTACAACAGCCACAGGCAACACACCCATAAACGTCACGGACACCAACGGCAACACGATTCAGGCGCGCGCAGGACAACTCTTCCGCCCTGGTGACCGCCGAGCGTATGCCGGTAACATCATTCCTGTTGGCACCTTCGATCCGGTGGCGGCAGCTTTGCTTAACCGCTTCCCGCTTCCGACCATATCCGGCGCGGCTAACAACTTCTCGCGCGTCGGCAATGAGAGCGAGAATCAGGAGCAGTTCGACATACGTATAGACCATCGCTTCTCGGACAACAATCAACTCTTCGGGCGCTTCTCTTATGCCAAGGATATTACCAATCCGGTGACGCCGCTGCCCGGAGGAAGCGGCAATCTGACGAGCGGAGTCATCGGGCTGACGGACACGAAAGCCGCATCATTCGTCGGCAACTACGTACGCGTCTTCAACCCACGAGCAGTCAATGAACTTCGTTTCGGTTACACGAGGCGCAGCATTGATCGCCAGGCGACCACGCTCGACGCCTCCGTGTCTCAGGCTTTAAGTCTTCCGGGCATACCCTCGAACGCGGCGTTCCAGAGCACGCTGCCGACTTTCACCATCGCCGGATTTCAACAGTTGGGATCACCCGCTAACACGGCTTCCGACTTTCGCACCGATGTGACGCAAGTCTTCGACGCGCTTTCGCTCCAACGCGGTCGCCACTCTTTGAAGTTCGGTTTGGATTTCCGGTGGGAACGTCTCGACGTGATTCAACCGCCGTCGCCAACGGGTCAGTTCGCCTTCAGCACGCTGTTCACCAACTCGCAGGGCGTCCCCGGCGTCGGGACTGCGCTCTCAAGTTTCACAGGTAACTCACTCGCCAGCTTTCTGCTCGGACAGGTGCAGACCTTCTCCATCGACTTGCAGCAAGACGTACTCAGACCACGCGCGCACGTTCAGGAATACTTCGTGCAGGACGATTGGAAAGCAACGTCACGGTTGACCATTAACGCGGGGTTGCGCTACACGCTCAACTTTCCTTCGACCATACTAGACGATCAGGGCGCGGTCTTTAATCTACAGACGCAGCATCTCGACTTTTTAGGGCAGAACGGGTTCCCCGAAACAGCGCGCCGCCTGCACAAGCTCGACTTCGGGCCGCGCTTGGGGGTCGCCTACCGCGTCGGAGAGAAGACGGTCGTGCGCGCGGGCTATGGGTTGACGTGGATCGAGCAAGCAGGCATCACAACACCCTTCACCGTTCCACAGTTTCCTTTCATCCAGACCGTCACGCAGCGGACACTCGACAACCTCAACCCAGCGTTCGTGCTCTCCGCAGGGCCAACGGTCTCGCCCGCTCAATTGACGCCGAACGCGGGCTTGGGTCAGGGAGTGTTCACCGCAGATCGTGACCTCGGCTCAGGCTACGTGCAGCAGTGGAACTTCGCTATCCAGCGAGAAATCACGAAAAACATGGTGGTGGAAGTGGCCTACGCCGGGTCGAAGATCACGCATGTTGGCATTCCCGACACAAACATTAACCAACTCACCGCCGCGCAACTCGCGCTCGGCGCTACGCTGCTTGACCGTGTGCCGAACCCTTTCTTCGGACTGATTCCGCGCAACTCGTCTCTGGGCGACCCGACCATCACACGCGCGCAATTGTTGAAGCCGTTCCCGCAATTTACGACCGTCAGCTTCTACCGCAACAACGTCGGCAACACCAATTACAATGCGCTGCAAGCGAAGGTCGAGCAACGATTCTCGCGCGGCCTCTCATTTCTGGTGAGCTACACACGCTCGAAGCTGATTGACGAAGCGTCGTCCGTCTTCGACGCCTCGATCCTGACCGGGCCGGTGGCGAACTTTCCGGTCGCCGACAGCTTGAACCGGCGTCTGGAGCGTGATGTCTCAAGCGGCGACCTTCCGAACGTCTTCGTCGCCAGCTTCACCTATGAACTGCCCTTCGGTAACGGAAGGATGTTCAATCCGGGAGGCGTTGCCGGAAAGCTCTTGCGCGGCTGGGAGGTGGCCGGTGTCGTCACCTTGCAATCGGGTCTGCCGTTGGCCGTCACGCAGGTCACGAACTTCAACGCCTTCGCAGGGTTTGGCACGCAGCGTCCGAACCGCGTCGCCGATCCCGAACTGCCCGGCTCTGAGCGCACGACGGCGCAGTGGTTCAACACGGCAGCATTTACCATCGCGCCGCAGTTCACGCTCGGCAGCAGTTCGCGCAACCCGGTGCGCGGCCCCGGTTACCGCAATGCCGACATCGCCTTCATCAAGCGCACCTACATCGGCGAGACGCGGAACCTTGAGTTTCGTGCAGAGGTCTTCAACCTGACGAACACGCCGCCCCTTGGAAATCCGAACGTGGTGCTCGGCTCGGCAGGCTTCGGCTCGATCACTTCTGCTGGCGACCCGCGCGTCGTCCAGTTCGGGTTGAAATTCAATTTCTGAGAACCGCAGAGGAGAGGCGGTCGTGAATTTAAGGTTGATAAAATCATTCGTCGGCTCTGCATTGTCACCACGATAATAACTTTACATCTCGCGTCTTCAAGTTACGGGCAGCCATCGCAACAGGCGCGGGACGGCTACCGCGCCGTGTTCGCTTTGCCTGAGCCAGACCATGCTTTTACGGATCGCGCGACTTTGCTCGCCGACTGGCGGGTACGACAAGTTAGCTCTCTCTCAATGCGGCGCGCAGTCAGTTTTCCGGCTACCTTCAGGATATGTTCTCCCCGCTGCACAATCTGACGGTTAATGCAGGGCTACGCTACATTAGCGTAAAAGAAGAGACACCTTCTGAGTCAAGTCCTTACCTGAACCTGTCAGACACCTGCTGACACACCAAAAATTTAAGGTCTCATATACTCGCTCAAGGACTATAAGAAGCCCGACGACCTGCTCGGTCAAGATGGAGTGCGGCAAGAACTCACGAAGGCACTCGTTGAGCAGTCCCAAAGTTATAAGGGGTAAGGAAAAAATCAACTTGACAACAAATTATTTTTACTTTATCTTTTTCTCTCTTGAAAACGAATTTCAATTTCGTTTCCAGCACCCCACTGTTTCACTTAGCAGTCATTACATCTCTAAACGAAGGAGCTACCCATGCTACGTTCCACTACCTCCATCCGCATATTTCAATCCTTTCTCATCTTGTTACTTACCTGTACCTTGCTCGCTCACGCGCAAGTAACAATTCAATCCTCGATTCGCGGAAAAGTGCTTGACCCAAACCGCGCAGCGGTTCCTGGAGCCAGTGTTGTCGCGGAAGCCAAGGGGCGTTCCGCAAGTTTTTCTGCGATGACTGATCAGAATGGTGAATTCTCCATGATGGTCGAACCCGGCGAGTACACAGTGAAAATAGCTGCCAGCGGCTTTTCCGAAGTTGCGCAGGCGGTGAGTCTGAGTCGGACGGGAAATGCCTCGCTGGAGGTAGTCTTGCAGATTTCCGGAGTAGCTGGCAACGTGACAGTTCTCGGCGCTGGAGACTATCAAACGGATGTCATCAGCAGCGCCACTAAAACCCTGACACCACTACGCGATGTGCCGCAGTCAGTTACCGTCGTTACCAAAGAGCAGATCAGGGATCAGCAGATGCAGAGCATCGGCGACATAGTTCGCTACACGCCCGGCCTCTCTGCTCACCAAGGCGAAAATAATCGTGATCAGGTGATCATTCGCGGTCAAAGCACCAGCGCCGACTTTTTCCTCAACGGTGTCCGCGACGACGTACAGTATTATCGTGATGTTTACAACCTTGAACGATTAGAAACGTTGAAGGGGCCGAATGCCATGATCTTCGGTCGCGGCGGCGGCGGTGGCGTCATCAACCGCGTAACCAAAGAAGCCAACTTCTCTCGGTTGCGTGACATATCGTTGACCGGCGGCTCTTTCTATAACAGACGGATTGCAGGCGATTTCGATCAGCCTTTCGGCGACAAGGTAGCTTTTCGTCTGAACAGTGTGTATGAGAACTCAGACAGCTTTCGCAAATTCGTCAATCTGAACCGCTTCGCCATCAACCCGACGTTTACGATAGTTCCCGGTAGACAGACAAGATTCACGGTCGGTTACGAATTCGCCCGCGACCGACGCACCGCCGACCGGGGCATCACCTCGTTTCAGGGCAGACCGGCGGATGTTCCGATTTCAACCTTCTACGGTAATCCTGATGACAGTCACGTTCGCTCCGATGTGAATCTATTGTCAGGTACATTCGAGCAGCAAGTCGGCAAAGTGAACATTCGCAACCGCACTCTCTTTGGCGACTATGATCGGTCTTATCAGAATTATGTGCCGGGTGTGACGAATGCGGCGAAGACCTTAGTTACTCTGACGGCTTATAACAACGCCACCAAACGCAGGAATCTGCTCAACCAGACCGACGTGACCTATAGTGCGTCAACCGGGCGCATCAGGCACACGCTTTTGGGCGGCACTGAATTTGGTCGCCAGATCACGGATAATCTCCGTAACACAGGCTTCTTCAACAATACGGCCACGTCCATCCAAGTGCCCTACAACAATCCCACCATCAGCACGCCAGTGACCTTTCGCCAAGCCGCCACTGATGCGAACAATCATCTCACCACCAATCTGGCCGCCGCCTACGCGCAAGACCAGATGGAACTGTCGCGCTATGTGCAAGTGGTCGTCGGGCTACGCTACGATTATTTCGGTCTCCGATTTCATAACAACCGCAACGGCGATAACCTCCAGCGCGTAGACAACCTCGTCTCGCCGCGCATGGGACTCGTGGTCAAGCCCATCACCGAACTCTCTCTCTACGGCAGCTATAGCGTCTCGTACTTGCCCAGTTCTGGCGATCAATTCTCTTCGTTGACGACGATTACACAACAGGTCAAGCCGGAAAAGTTCAGCAACTATGAACTCGGTATCAAATGGGACGTTCGTCATTATCTTTCGTTGACATCGGCGCTCTACCGGCTGGATCGCACGAATACGAGATCAGTTGACCCCAACAATCCGACAGCCATCATCCAGACCGGCAGCCAGCGCACCAACGGGTTCGAGATCGGATTAAATGGGAATGTCACACGGGACTGGAGCGTCGCCGGGGGCTATTCCTATCAGGACGCCTTCATTACGAGCGCGACCGCATCTGCGGCTGCCGGGAAGCAAGTCGGTCAGGTGCCGCATAACACGTTTTCTCTATGGAATAGATATCAGATCATTCCGAGACTAGGCGTAGGGTTGGGTGTCATTTCCCGGTCGGATATGTTTGTCGCGGTCGACAACGCCGTCATCGTGCCGGGTTACACGAGGGCGGATGCTGCCGTGTTTTACTCCTTCAACGAGCGGTGGCGTCTTCAGGGGAATATTGAGAACCTCTTTAACAGGAAATACTTTATCAACGCCGACAGCAACACGAATATCTCGCCGGGGTCTTCGACCGCAGTACGCATCGGGTTGACCGCCAGATTCTGAATGGTTGATTAATCAACAGTGAAAGGGAGGACGAACTTTAAAGCTCGTCCTCCTTTTCACTGTTGTGCTGGCGTCGCTTGATTCGGATATTTAGATCAATAGGCGGTTGATAAGATTTTCCAATTCATCAAAACGGCTCAAGTCGGTGATATACCCGATTGTGAAGTCATCAGTTTTTGCGCTGTCGTGGACGGAGATGACAAGTACAGGCACGCGTCTTAATTCCTTGTACTGACGTATTCGATGTGCGGCGGAAAGGCTTGCAGGGGGCGAAAGGTGTGAATCGAATAGAATGAGGTCAGGACGTGCATGCGGAGCAACCTTCACCGCTTCATGCTCGTCATCAGCAACGACCACATAGTAACCGTACATTTCCAGCAGTCGCTTCATCCCGGAGCGTGTCGCTTGATCGCTCTCCACCACAAGCACAGTCGGGACGGCCTCAAGTATCTCACGCATTGCGCGCCTTCCTCTCGACACAACACCATAGCAGGACGAAAGGGCGACGGTCGGTATTCTTTTATACTTAGTGGGACTTGAGTTCTCCCAAATTGTCGCGCGGGACTGTGCCGTTGAGGTTTTGCTTTCCTTATCCGCTGTACGCCTCATGCACGCGCGAGCCGTGGCAATGGCGACTGCCGGTGGCATTCACATCGCCAAGTAAACGGATGAACTCACTGCGCACGACCCGATAACACTCGCAGGCACACGCCTCCAACCCGTGCCGGTTAAGGATCGTGATGTGACCACGCTGGCAGCGGATTAATCCCTCCTTCTGAAGAATTCCGGCGGCTACCGTCACGTAAGGGCGTTGTGTGCCGAGCATGTTTGCGGCAAACTCCTGCGTCAGTGGAAGATCGTCCGACGTGAGGCGGTCGTGCATCGTGAGCAACCAGCGGCAGAGCCGAACTTCCATGTGATGAATGCTGTTACAGACCGCCGCCTGAGAAACCTGAATGAATAATGCTTGCATATAACGTAGCAGCAACGCTTGCAACTGGCCGCCACGATCGAATTCTTCTTTAAGAGCCTCCGCCCGCATCCTGACCACCCGATTGGCAACCTGCACGACCGCATGGTTCGGGATCAGGTTGTCTCCTGAAGTGACCGAGACGCCCAGCATTCCTTCAAAGCCGACGACCCCGACTTCCGTCGTCGTTCCGTCTTCCATAGTGGCAAGTAGGAAGATAACGGAGTTGATGGGGAAATAGACGTACTTAATTGGTTCGCCGTAGTCGTAGAGGACTTTACCGGTAGGAAGCGAGACGGTTTCCAAGTGGGGAAGCAAGTGCTTGTATTCTTTGCTGTACATCACCGCCTCGATCACGGGGCCGGGCAGGATGCCCAGATCGAAGAGGCGTCGGCGTTCGGCGTTCACGCTATGAATGCTCGTCACAGTCGCGGCGTATCCGGCGTTAAGTTGATTGAGCGTCATAAGGTTTTACCTCGTCGTACAAAAGATGAACGATGGTTAAAATCGGGCGTCAAAAAAACGCGCGCCTTTGGCCGTGCCGAAGTTAAAGCGCAATTACTCGACCAGCGGGCGCGCAAGAGCAAAGTTGGCGTGGGAAGAATGAAAGCGATGGCTGTCTAAATCTGAGCAATAAACTTTCATCATTCATTCTTCCCACTTTGCTGTTCGTCAACTCCTGATGAACGGGCGCACGATGGCGAGCACTTCTTCTTTTGTCAGCGGCTCATCGAACGCTTCCGAGATCGTGGCGTCGGAGAGACCACCGATGCCGGAGAGGTCGACGCCGGACTGCGTCAAGTTTCCCTCACCGTCGTAAGTCGGTTGGGTCGCTGCGGGCAGGTTGCCGAGTGAGTCGCCGCTAATCGGTGTCGCCGCTGCCGAGATCGACTTTACCGCCGCCACCCTGAATGATGCTCTCAAAGATGCCGGGGCGCGTTCACCCGCGACGCCGATGCCGCCAAACGCCAGAAATGCGGCGGTCGCCCAGCCGGTTCTGACGAGAAACTGTCGCCTTGACACCCTCCCTTTTTCGTCTACTTAATCAATGCTCGTGACTGTGATGCAAGTGCGAGTGAGAATGCACCTCACCCGAAGCGTGTACGTGGCGATGAGCATGAATCAAATTTGTCCGCTCAAGCAGCGACTCATCATGGAGTACTTTCATCGGTTTTCCATCCGCCACAACTCGTCCATTCTGGAAGACGTAGCAACGATCCGCGATGTCTTCGACAATATCCAGATCGTGCGTCGCTGTCACCACCGTCTTAGCGCCGCCGCCCCAACCGATCAGAAAGTCAATCATCTGGCTCTGGCTTCTGGGGTCGAGCGCGGCTGTTGGCTCGTCAAGAAGCAACACTTCAGGATCGAGCACCAAAACTGACGCCAACGCGACGCGCTTCTTCTCCCCACCCGAGAGGCGATGCGGCGAGCGGTCTTTCAAATGACTGATCCCCATCGTCTCTAAAATCTCGGCGACACAACGGCGAATCTCGTCTTTCGGCCAACGCAGTTGCAGCGGCCCGAACGCCACTTCGTCAAAGACGGTCGGATTGAAGAGCTGTACGTCAGGGTTCTGAAAGACAAACGCCACACGACGCCTGAACGCGAAAGAGAACTTCTCATCCTGCAACTGCGCTTCCGTGAGCGTCGCGCCGAAAGCTGAGATTGTCCCGCTGTCGGGAAAGTACAGGCCGTCGAGGAGCCGCAGGAAAGTTGATTTGCCGGAACCGTTAGCGCCGAGGATAGCCACCCGCTGTCCCTTTTCAATCGAGAGCGTCAGCCCGTTGAGCGCCATCACATCTTGATAACGATAAGTCACTTCCTGAACATCGAAGACTACATCAGTCACTTGCGAATTCCCTTATCTCTACAGCGTGATGAAAGAATTGGCGGAGTTCTTGAGTCCCAGCCAGAACATAAGAAGCGCCAGCATCACGAAACTGATGAGGGCACACCAGTCCCGCCTCTGCATCCTGAAATCGTCGAGCGTATCGACCTCGCCTCTGAATCCGCGTGACTGCATCGCCATGTAAACCTCGCTGCTCAGATGAAAACTTTTGGTCAATAAGACTCCGACGCTGGCCGCCGCTAGTCGCCTTCTCTCGGGGCCATCCATCACGCCGATCATCCGGCTCTGGCGTGACTCGAACATGTCTCGTGCGGTCTGGAGCATCAGGAAAATGTACCGGTAGGTCATCCCCAGAATAACGATGAAAACGACTGGTACGCCCAGCACCCACAGCGCCTTAAGCACATGAGTCCAGAGCGTGCAGAGCACCAATAGGAAGGATAAGGTTACTGCCGTCTCGACGCGCGTCATCAGGTACAAGGCGCTCTGCAATCCTTGACCAGTAACGGGCCAGTTGAGCAGGGGGAGATGATAAATGACGCGCCCGGGCGTGATAAAAATAGACGGCAACGCGATCACTCCCGTGAACAGAAATGCGCCCAACCATGCGCGAGTCACAAGTATGCGGATGGGCACACGCGAGAGCAGCGCCAGAGTAAGACCTATGCTGAAGATGCCGATGATCACGAAGAGATTACGCGCCAGCGCGGCGTCAATGAGCAATAATATCAGGCCGATGACTTTCACACGTGGGTCGAGCCGCTGGAGCAGGCCGTCTCTCTTCGCCAACTCTTCGGCGTCGAAGGCGCGTTCCATCCGCCGCCCAAAAGAGGCAAGGGTACGCTCGACGAAACTCTGCTGCCGCTGGCGTCCTCGCGTCTCTCGCGCAAGTGCAGCGTTTGGGATTAATTGATTGGAAACCGTCTTCAACAAAAATGCCTCATGTTCGTCCCTTAAACGCTGCCCTCAGATTCACGCTCACTACTGCGCCCGATACGCGTCATCCACCCGATCAGGAAGAACACCAGAATAATGAGTCCCGTTCCGACCATTGCCGACATGATGTAGCCGAAGGCGGCGCTCCTCAGGAATGGTGGTGCGTAATCGGGCATCGGCGCTGTCCACAGACTGGCGAGACGGGATAACCCCGTTGGTGGTTGCGCCGGAGGGGCTTGATTGTTGGAGGCAGCCGCGATCTGCTCTCGCGTCGCCGGGTTTGCGAAATCCTCTGCCCCCCACTCACCCCACGCTGTACCGGCGGCCAGTAATCCCAGCGGCGTGAGCGCCATCAAAAGAGCCAGCCCCAGCCACAGGGGTCGCGTCGCCCGCCAACCGCTGTTAGTGCTGCCCGTTTCCACTGTCACCGCATCTCGCAACGCAACGGGAGCCGTCAGCCTCAGGAGCGAAACATCCGTGCGTTGAAGATAAGCCACGACGCCGCCCGTCACGATCAATTCGGCCAGCCCAGCGAAAGTCAGATGCCCGATCATCATGGCAGGAACCGCGATATGTAGAGGGTAGGGTGCATAAAGCGGCGCTCCGCTCGCGTCGTGAAACAGCGCGGGTTGAATGCCGAACTCAATCGCAGCGCACAGGGCCGCCGCGTTAATCGCCACGTAACCGGCGAGCGCAGCCGCGAAAACGCGGCGCGGTGCAGTGAGCGCGGCACGCCCCGCAACGGCGCGGTAGACCACATAAGCAACGAGCGAGCCGACTATGCCCATGTTGAAAGCGTTCGCGCCGAAAGACGTGATGCCGCCATCGCCGAAGAGGAGCGTCTGAATCAAGAGCGCGACCGAAATCGCCAGCATCGAACCCCATGGCCCGAGCACGATGGTCGCAATCCCGACGCCGACGGCGTGTCCCGTCGTGCCGCCCGGCAGCGGCAAATTAAACATCATGATGACAAATGAGAACGCCGCGAAGACCGAAAGATGAGGCACAAGTCGCGTGTGCATCAACCGCTTTACACGCCGGAGCGCGACGTACCAGAACGGGGCAGCGCCAGCGTACAGTGCCGCGCACGTCGCAGGACTCAGATAACCGTCAGGGATGTGCATATCAATCTTCTACTATCATCGCGGGTCTATCGCTCACGGTAGAAAAGGCGTCTCCCCACACATCATAACAACTTGAATCCACTGAGCGGCGCGCCTCGCGGCCTCTCAAGCCGGATGCTCACTTCATACCAAAGGAGTAAGCACCCCAGAAACTCTCCCAATCAATCTCGGCGCAATCAGCGGCGCAACGGCGCATGTGAACCAGCCGGATCAACCACTCGCCGCGTCCGTCGAGCTTGAACGCGACCGTGCCGTCGCCCGCCGTCCGCCCTGCTTGTTCATGCACCTCGCTGCCGCTCTGGTTATACGCAAACACTTTCGCTCCAACCAACGGCTTTCCTTCAAAGAGGATGCGAACCCGGAGCGTGTCGCCGGGCTTCATTGCGTAGGGATTCGACTGCGGGACGATCTCCAGCCGCTGTTCGAGCACGCGCTTGTAAGTATCGTCGTGTTGATTGCCGACCTGAAACAGCGACTTGAGGTAGCGCCGGTAACGCTCGCGCCCTTGCATACCGCTCTCACCTGCCTGCGCTCGCAAAGCGATAATCGAATCCAAGCCTTCTTCGGCCAGATAATCCGTGAACTTCTTGGCGTCGAGCTTGATTGTCGCCGCTTTGCGCTCCATTGCAATCAGATAATTGCCCGCCGACTTAAAACTCAAGTTGGCGACCGGACTCTGATTGTCCTGTCCTTGCGCCATCAAGTCCACCGGCGTCTGTTTAGCAGAGAACATCTGGAAGCTGACGGTGCGTTCTTTCTGGAGCGGTCGCTCTTCCTCGATCTTGTATTCGTCGCCGACGTACAAGCGCACCTCAAGGCTGCCGCCAACGGGCGCGAAGAAAGATTCCGGCTTGAACCAGTAATCGTGTGAGAACACCGGGATTGCCACCAGCAGCAAGAGTGCGGTCGTCGCGCCGAGATTGAAGTGTATTCGCATAGCCTATCTTTTATCACTTCTCTTTCCCGAACAGGTGGAAGGTCAGACCCGCCGTGACGCCGCGCGAATAACCCGGCGTGCCGTGAATCTGAGCGACAATCGGGGCGTTAGCGCTAACCCGCGATTCGAGAAAGTTCTGCGTCTCGAAGTAATGTTTGTCCAGCAAGTTGTCCACCGAGAAGTTGAAGTCAACCCAGCGGCGGATACGCTGGCGCATGCTGAAATCCACCACGTCCAGACCAGCCGCGCGGATGGTCGGGTCTTCACCGTCAAGCCGGTAGTTGCTTATGTGCCGGTAGCCGAGGTAGCCGAAGAAGCCGCGATATCCGGAGACCGTCACTCCGCCGTTGCCCACCAGATGCGGCGCGCTGTCCACGTACACGCGCGGGCCGGTGCCGCGAAAGAAGGCGTTCGTCACCTGCGTCAGTCCGCCGTTGATTGCCACATGGTACGTCAACTGCGCCGAAGCCTTCGCTTCATAGCCGGTGACCCGGCTGGGGCCTTTGAACTCGTACGTGCCGTCGTCGGGAATGTAAACCTGTTCGTTAGAATGATCGATCAGAAAGTAATCCGTGCTGATCGAGAACCGCCGTTTATTGTAGGCGATGCTTGCCTGATAGAAGTCCGTCGTCGCAACCTTCGGACTGCCGGGCTGCTGCGCCACCCCGCGCGCGTCCTGACTGTTGATGCCGCGCCCGTAGTTTAAGTAGAAAGTCAGCGGCACGCGGTCAGAGATGGTGTAGGCGGTGGAAGCCTTCGGCTGGAAGCGTGACGCGCCTTCGACGCCGGAAAAGGTCGTTATTTCCGACGGCGTCTCGTTGACTCCATCACGGACGTTGAAGCGGAAGTAGTCGTAGCGCAACCCGCCCTCCAAGTGGAGGCGACCGCGCATGAGATCAAGTCCCTGTTGGATGTAGCCCGCGACGTTGGTGACGTTGGCGTGCGCGGTGGTCTGCAAAACGTTCGGGTTGACGATGCCGAGCGTGCGGTTGAGTTCGAGCCGGTTGGGGTCGCGCGCGACCGTGGGGAACAGCCCGACGTTGATCTGGTTGGCGTGGAAGTTACCTCCCGCCGTGAAGAGCGCCTGCCGTCCGAACAGCTTGTACGGGCGCAGGTACTGAACATTCACTCCCTCCTGCAAACGTGAATCGTGCTGCTGTATCTCGTCGCCAAAAGTGGGGTCGTTAAGGAAAAAAGTGAAATTGGAGAAGAGGTCAAACAGCGACCGTCCCATGAAGCCATCCACTTTGAGGATGCCGCCTGACTTCAGTTCCTTCTTGTAGTATGAACTAAACAGGCCGGTACGGACGCGCCCGCCGTCGAACGGATCAATAAGGCCGAAGCGGTCGAGCCTGCCCGCCGCCACTTCGTCGAGCGGAATCTGTCCCGATGAGAAGAAGTTGTTGCGCCCGACGTTGAGCTTGAAACTGATGGACTGATGTTCGTCGAGACGGCGCGTGTAGTTACCCGTCAGGTTGTCCCGGCGATAGCGCCCCGGATTGATGAAAGGCCCGTCCGTGTAAGCGCCCTCATAGGCAATAAACGAATCGGCGTTCTTGAAGCGCGGGCTATAAGCAAGAAAGGCGCGCTTCGAGTTGAAGTTGCCGCCCTGAAGCCGCAGCGTGAGTTGGTCGGGCAGCGACTCTTTCAAGCGTATCTGCACCACGCCGAGGCCGGAGAAATCGCCGTACTGCGCGCTGAACGGGCCGTTGAGGATGTCTACGTCGTCGATCAATTCCGGCGAGAGACTCTTCAACTGGCCGAGGTAGCCCTGCCCGTGTCCCTGCGTCCCTTGATTCTGCTGCACGTCGTCCACCAGCACTTTCAAGCCGCCGTTGACGCCGCCATGGTCGAGGTTATAACCGAAGCGGCGAATCTCCAGCGACTTCCCTCCGCCCTCGTGCTGCCCGGCATTGATGCCAGCGTTGAGGGTCTCCACGAGTTGGTCGTCGCGCTGGAAGAGCGTGTTTTTGTAAATCGTATCGTTGCGCTGGTCAATGGTCGGATTGAGCGCCGTGTCCTGAATGACGACCGATTCGTGGACGGGCGGCACGACGAACTCGATCTTGATCTGTATGTTCTCAGCCACGTCGCGCGGGTTGATAATCCGCTCTACGGGGGCGATGTTGTTCCCCTCGAATCTGAGCGTCACGACCTCATTTTGAGGAAGCAGCAAGCGAAAGTTGCCTTCGGCATCGCTCATCGTTCTCTGCTCCCCGGAGGCCGAGCGAGCGATGACGGTCACACCCGCGACCAACTCGTTCTGCGCTGAGAGGATCACGCCGGAGACGGTGCGCGTATTTGTTGACTGCTGAGGTTGGGTGAAGAGCGTGCCACTCCAAACGGGAACGGCTGACTTTCTGACCAGTGACTGCGCTCTTACCGTGTGAGAGGTGACGAGCAGCGTTATGCTTAAAGCGATCCCTACGGCTGACTTGTTCATGACTCAATCCCTTAGCAAAGAAAGGTTCTTTCGGAAAATGATAGCGACGAGGTGGTAGCAAGAAATTGAGAAACGTAGCACGGCTGGGCGGCGTCGGGTTACGCGAATCGGCTTCAGTCGCGCACGGTGCGACTTGCCGTGCGTCTCACCCGTAGCGGCGACTGGCTTGTTTGGAGCGAGTATGGTGGTGTTTATGTGTGTGCGGGGATGGCGCTCGCTCGGTCATGGCGTGGGACGGAACCGTGACGAAGAGTTTCCCATGCTTAACGCCTTTCAAGCTCAACAGCGCGTCGGCGAGCGAGCGCACTTCGTCGGCCCTGCCGCGCAACGCAATCAACTCCATGCAGTCGTCGTGGTTGATGTGGACGTGAAGCACGGACACCACGATCCCGTCGTGATGGTGTTGCAATTCGGTCATCTGGTTGGTCAGGTCGCTCGCGTGATGGTCGTAAACGAGCGTGAGACTGCCGAGCACCTCGACTGCCTCGTCACGTGGCGCTTCGAGCCGGGATTGGACGAGGGCGTCACGAATCAGATCACGGACGGCTTCGGAACGATTGTTATACCCCCGGTCGGAGTTCAGCCTGTCGAAACTCTCCAATAAGTCGTCTTCGATGCTCACCCCGACGCGCGACACGTTGCCCATAGAGGCGTCCTTTATTCCCATCCAGATTAGCCCGGTAGCACAATTAAAAAATTAGTAGCACTCAATATACGGACTCGTCAATGTTTTGGATTGCGAATATTTGAGTTACCGCGACGAGTTGAGTTTCCGTTGTGATGCGGCTCAAACTTATCCTGCCCGTGGAGATCACTCACACGGTTACTGGATTGGCGATGAGTTGTATTCTTACTTGACGATAGCAGACGAACTTCATCGCTTTAATTCAATTGCAGATGAGTAGCAAGAAGCCCGACGATTGGCGGCTAATTCTTAATCCGTCGCTCGATGGGAATTACTTCATGCCGAACGAATAGCTCATCCAGAAACTCTCCCAATCGACATCGTTACAAAGAGGACTGCCGCCACAGGCTTCTGACCCTCACGTTCGGGGGAGCCGAGTAAGTCCTGAACTCCATCCGCCGAGAACATACGAAACTGCGGGTTCGCTCCCTTTGCATCTGCGTGCTACCTCGGCCCCGAATGCCTCGCCGAGGTAGAGATGCACGCGTACACCTTTCCCCTCCGGCACAAAGAATGAGTTAGGCTCAAGCCAGTAGTCATGCGCGAGCACGGGGAATATAGAAATCAAATACGTGCCTACGATGAAGAAAAGCGCGCTCGCCCTGATTCGTCTCATTTTGAGAGTGAAGCGCACTGTGTCTCCCGACTTGATACCCTTGAGGACTTCGGCGACCTCGGCTCTGAAGTGCATCGTCATAGCGCCCATGAATCCCTCAATCACGACGTGCTGGATGGTCACGCCGGTCATACCGTCATCAACCGAGACAATTTTGCCGGAGCTGCAAAAATACTTTGGACGCTCCGTCGATGTTTGACCAATCGAAAGATGCGCTGGCGCTTGTAAGATGAAACTAAAGACTAAGAGCGCCAGTCCAGTGAAGAGTTTGACACGGTGAAGAGGGCTTTTCGCGTTGTTCATTTTTCCTCTTTAAGTGGGTGCAGGAACATCCTGCCCCCGGCTTTGTGCCGACCAATTAAGAAATGAGGTAACCTCTACGGTTATGAGGCGGCCTCCATCTTCGTCACACGAATAGTTTTGACCTTAGAGTTAACTCGTCCGGTGACTCTGACCTTCTGACCGGCAAGTTGACGTGCCTGCTCCTGAGCTTCATCATTCAAGATATAGACAGCCTTCCCACTGACAAGGGCCAGTTTCCTGCCATCCTCAGCGCATTTTAAGGCGCATTGTTTGGCGTCAAGGTTCTATTTCATCTTGCCGTGATTCATCCCGCAGTGGCCGCCGGCGATGTACCCGACGACCGTTCTTTCTCTAGCTGCTCTTCCCGCACCTCGCACCTGTTTTGCGGCAGAGGGGTGAGAAGAACTGTGTAGCAGAGTGGCTGCGGCTGTCGTCGCGGCTACTACTACGAGCATAAGCACAAGTAGATGCTTCTTCACAGATCACCGGCAATTCTTGCAACAGTGCCCGTTATTATATAAATTCGGTCAAGGGGAGGCGTGCAGAGAGAGAGGTACTTTCGGAAGGTAGGCGACAGTCCCCGCCACCGGAAAAATTTCTGGTAGTGGCTCACAACAGGGTGAGCGCGTGACTGTTATTGTAACGATGAATGAAGAGACGTAAACATGCTTCATGCATCTGTGCTGACTTTGAGCATGACAATGTTCGCCGCACAAAGCGCCCTAGTCATTGACGCAAAGTCAGGTTCCATCGCTCGACGTGTGCTGTCTCGCTCGACTCTTTAACCCCCTGCCGTATGCTGCGCTGCGGGCAATACTTTTGAGTACGCTTTCCACAAATCCGTATAACAATGGGCTTGGCGAAAAACTTCAGGAATTGCTTTCCATAAATGGTGGCACGTCTTCTCGCTGCGGTCGCCAACAACGTATGCCACAACCTGACGAGTCTGCCGACATAGAGCGATCCAAATCCAGCGCTTTCTGACTTTCTTCACCACAAATGACCAGAGTTCATCCAACTCCAGCACGGGATATTCGACTTCAAGAAGCGGCGCGCAGAGTTCGGGCAACAAGGCTACCTTTTTTTAAGCCAAGCCGTGACGGTGTTACGCGAGACGCCGAAGGTACGAGAAAGTCCTCGCAAACTGCTGCGCTCGTCGTAAGCGCGAAGTATTTGCTCGCGCTCTTGTTCCGAGTAAGCATTCGTGCGCGGATGTTGACGGCTGCGCTTCTGACAATCGCGGCATAAGTAACGCTGGCGGCCATCAGCGGCCAATCCATTGAGCACCAGATTCGTGCTTTGGCAATGTTGACACCGTAAAGTAATAGTAACCATGCATGAACTCTCGCATGTCACCCAGATTTGAACCACTACCAAATTTCTTTCACGCGGCGGAACTCTGTTTTGCGACGGCGATGCGGCTTGTGCCACGCCGGTATCGCTTCGGCGCTGCCTTTACAATCGCACGCGCTGCGGTGCCTTTATTCCGCAGAACGAATGCCTACCGAGAGCAAGAGATGATAGGGTTTGACGGGCCGCATGAGATCGCACTCCATTTCATCCTAAACGCCCTGACAAGGAAGGGCACGCGGTTCGACTCTGTGATCGCCGTGAAAGGATATGAGGAATTCGAACGAGCTTATGCGGTAGGCAAAGGCGTCCTTGTCATCGGCCCCCATGCGGCACTTACCCTTCTGATGATCCGCCACTTTTACGACCGCGGTCTCGACCCCGTGGTCGTCAGCCCTGACCCTCATATGCGCGTTGGCGGGACAATTGTGACGGCGCGGACGATACAGCCGTCGCCAATGTTTCTGGTCAAGACACGGAACAGGCTGCGCTGCGGCGAGCTTGTGTGTGCAATGCCAGATAGGGCGGAACATCACGGCGCGAGGACAGTCGAATTTGCTACGGTTAAGGGGCATGTTATAGTTGCCCCTGCGCTGATGCAGGTGGCAGCACGTTGCGGAGCGGCGGTAGTCTTCACTGAGGTACACGTTGAGGGAGATGGGTTAACGGGCACAATCACCGCGCCGTCGCCAACATCAGACGGCGTGGCAGACGAAATCCTTAAGGATTTCATGGAGTTCGTCCGTGCGCGTGCCGAAGATCAACACGCTCGCTAAGTCTAAAGGTGCGCCGCTCATTACTGTATCATGAGTCATAACAGGAGCCTCATTGACGCGTTTCGCCTTTCGCGTAATACCTTAAGGGCAGAGGCTGATTTAAGAGCAAGGAGGGGACAGAGCAATTACCAGCGCAGTCACAAAGACCCTGATGTTCTTCAGGCCGCGACTTTCCATCCTCTCATCGGATGCGCGGCGGCTGTTTGTGACTACGGCGCTCATCCACATCGCGCTGGCAGTCGGGCTGTTTTGGGTAGGACGGGCGCAGGTCGCGCCGACCCTTATAGACCGCGATGGAATCATGGATTCCTTCGCCTTTGACAGCTACGAGTATCAGCGTGGGGCTGTGAAACTGGTGGAGGTCGTCAGGCAAGACGGCGTCGCCGCGTGGGCGGGCACGAGCGCGCCTATACACGTTAAAGTAGTCTCACTCCTATTCGCGCTTTTCGGGCCGCTTTTCGGGTACGGCCCTTTGAGCGCGGAGCCGTTCAACCTCTTATGCTATGTCGTCGTCGTGGGACTCACCCTTGCCCTTGGGCGCGAGCTCGGTGGCGCGCGCGCAGGGCTGCTCGCCGCGTGGATCGTGGCACTGTGGCCTACCTTCCTCCTGCACACACTGCAGCTTCTGAAAGACCCGATCTTTATCGCGGGAGCCATCGCGCTCGTGCTGTGCTTGACCACTTGGCTAACGAGAACCTACAACCCGCGCAAAGCTATCGTTATCGGGGCGTTCACGGCAGTCGCCGTGTCACTACTCCTGCTTATACGCCCTGCTTTCGCTTTCGTCATCTTCGCGCTCGTTCTCTTCGGGCTCATTCTCCTCATTGTTCGTCAGCTGATCGAAAGACGATTGCTGTATTGGAATATGATCAGCCCCCTCCTGATTCTGGCGGTGGGCGTGCTCCTGCTGCTCTCTCTCTCTCCGCGTGGGGGGCAGAAGCTCAAACACTACCCCTCCGACCAAGGGGGACAGCCCAAGGTAGCTGCAAGCGACGGTGTGAAAGTGCCGACGGTCATCTCCTACCTGCCGCGCTCGCGCTCGGACGAAGAGTCGCCGACGACATATACCGGGCGACTTTATGCGTGGGGGCATAGGATAGGGCTCAGGATCGGCAGTGTCCGTTACAGATTCGCTGCCATCTACTCAGAGTCCGGCTCGAACATCGACTCCGAAAAAAGGTTCGGAAATCTTAAAGACCTGTTTCTCTACTTACCGCGTGCCTTCGAGATCGGGTGTTGCGCCCCATTCCCTGAGATGTGGATCGCCGCAGGCAAGCACGTGGGGAAGGCCGGAAAGTTACTGTCTGGCGCGGAGACGTTCATCATGTACATATTCGAGTTGCTGGCACTGGTGGCAGTCTTCCGCCCGCCGCGTCAACTCGCCGCTTGGCTGCTGTTGTCAACCAGCGCGTTCGGGATGACGCTGCTCGGACTGGTCGTGCCTAATGTCGGCGCTCTCTATAGGTTTCGCTACATATTCTGGATGCTGCTGATCATACTGGGTGCAAAGGGGCTCGAAGCTGTCCTGATGTCGTTCAGGCAGAGGATCGGTGCCCGCCCGGCCATGGCGGCGAGTTGAGGCAATCCAGTGGGCTGGGTTGCGCGAATTCGAGTTTGCTGCGGGATTGTTCAAGCGCGTCAGAGTTGCTGTTTAAGGAGGTGTGGGTTTTGCGGGTAGAATTGAGCAAAAAGACTCTTGGCATCGTCGCGCTAGCTTGCCTGTTCGCTGCCGTATGCTCTTGCTCGTCCCACGTTGGGAGCGAAGGACTGGGCAGGCAGGGAGCGGCGATTCCGAGGACGACCGCCGAGTCAACAGGCACCTTAAGCTTCGACCTTACCAACTTCACCGGCAGCGCACTCCATGCCGTATATGTCTCCCCTAGCGATTCCAAGGGTTGGGAGGAGAACGTGCTCGGCAGTGATGAGTTGAATGATGGCGACACTGTAGATATTCGTTTCAGCCCAGAGGAGAGCGCCGCCTTATGGGACATCAGGGTGGAGTCTGCGGACGCGCACTACGCCGAATGGAAAGGTATCGACCTTCGCGGTGTCTCCAGAATAACGCTGCTCCTCAATATAAGCAGGGAGCTAGTTGTGACTGCTGAGGTAGAATAACGATCCCGGTTAGGAAGACACGTCTGGGCGGGCGATGGGGACAAGGTATGGGAAAACTTGAAAGAAATATTTTTGCGAATCTATCAGGGGTCGCGTGGTCGGCCGTCATCGGGGTCTTGTGCATCCCACTCTACATTAAGCTGATGGGGGCGGAGGCGTTCGGGCTGGTAGGATTCTTCCTCACCTTGCAGGGTATTTTCGTCATTCTGGATCTGGGCATCGGCGCTACTCTCTGCCGCGAGATCGCACGCCTCACGGCCGCAGGCGGCAACGCTCAAGAGCAACGCGATCTCGTCTTCACATTGCAGACCCTCTATTGGCTGGTAGCTCTCGCAGTTGGGGCGGCGATCTTCCTACTGGCTCCGTCTATTGCACGCCAATGGGTGAGGCCGCAATCTCTCTCGATCAGTGAGGTGACGATCTGCATCAAGATGATGGGCGCTGCCATAGCACTTCAGTTCCCCTTCGCCTTCTATCAGGGTGGGTTGCTCGGGCTACAAAGACAGTGGCAACTCAACGCTGTCTCCTCCTCCGCTGCGACGTTCCGCGCGCTCGGAACTTTGCTGGCACTGCGGCTCATTTCGCCCACTCCAGAAGTATTTTTCGCCTCGCAGATGGCGGCGAGTGCGGCTGGCACCGGAGCTGTCGCCATCGCGCTCTGGCGCGGCCTACCCCCTTCCGGCGAGAGCAGGTTGCTCTTCCGACCCGAGTTGATTCGACGGGTGTGGCGCTTCAGCGCCGCCTATGCCGCCAGCTCTGTCGCGAATCTCGGACTGTTCCAGGCAGATAAGATTATTCTCAGCAGATTGTTATCGCTGGAAATGTTTGGCTATTACGCACTAGCCAAGGGCGTCGCCAACGGACTGTACGCCGCCATCGTCGCGGTGGTTGGCGCTCTCTTTCCGCAGTTCTCCGGTCTGGTGGCCCGTGGGGCCGAGGCGGAGTTGAGCCGCACGTATCACCGCGGGTGCCAAGTCATGTCAGTGTTGCTAATGCCGGCCGCCGTCACGGCGGCGATCTTTTCGCGAGAGGCTTTGATGTTTTGGACGGGCGACCCTGCTATCGTCGAGAACGCCCATCTCATCCTTACATTCCTCGTTAGCGGGATGCTCCTGTATGGGCTGACTCAGCCCCTGTACTATCTACAGGTGGCCCACGGCTGGTGGCGACTCATCTCGCGGGCGAATCTTATGCTCCTCCTGGGCATCATTCCCCTGTACATCTTGACGGCAAGTAAGTCCGGGGGGCCAGGTGCCGCCTTGGTCTCGCTCGTTCTCAATGCCTGCTATTTGTTTACCCTTCCCTTTATGCACCGCCGCTTCCTGAAGGGACAACAATGGCGTTGGCTCTTCGGGGACGTCTGCCTCCCGCTGGCGGGCGTGCTCATGATCACAGTCACCGCCTACTGGCTGCTTCCGGCTCGCCTTTCCCGGTTCGAGATTCTGGCGTACCTGAGCGCCGTCTGGCTGCTGGCTGTAGCGGCGGCCGCTGCTCTCGCTTCCCAAATTAGGGGGTTGCTCCTAGTGCAGTTACGCCCGAAGACTCAATCTTTCGTTGCCTGAGCTATGAGATTCGACGGACAAACGGCAAGGGCGGCAGGACGAGGAGACGCCGCGTGGTCTCAACCAGAGGCCATCGTCACGCCTGTTCCGATAGCGCGTATGGGCGCTCTTACACCTAGTAACTTGTCACGGCCAAAGCGCTCTATGCGGATCCTCTACTGCATCCCCAATCTCCGCTATGGCGGGGCAGAGCGACAATTATCGTACCTCGCCACGGAACTGGCCGAGATGGGACATGAGATTCACGTCGCCTCCTCGCGTGGCGGCTCGAACCTCGACAGGCTGAGGTCTAGCAGAGCGAAGTGGCACCATGTCGGCGGATTTTCTAATCGCGACCCCGTGATTTTCTTCAGGCTGGTCGGCCTGATTCAAAGATTGAGGCCGGATGTTGTGCAGACAATTCTCACACCGATGGACATCATGGGCGGCGCGGCGGCGCTCCTGACGCGCACCCGTTGGATTTTGAAGGAGTCCAGCTCCGCTCCCTTGTACGCCACTGGTTGGAGGCATAAGTTGCGTCTGACGCTCGGCTGTCTGGCAGACGGGGTTGTCTCGAACTCCGCCGGGGGAGACGCCTATTGGCGCTCAGCCGGTGTGCGGGCGCGACTCATCATCCCAAACGCCGTCCCCTTTGATGAAATTGCCCGGGGTGATTCGGAGCCCGTTGCCGGGCCACAGTTCGAGCCAGGCGTCAAGATGGTGCTCTTCGCCGGACGGATGGATGAAGGAAAGAACGTGGAGACCCTTATCGCCGCACTGGCTAAGCTTATGGGCGACGTGCCTTTCGTTGCGATTCTCTGCGGGGACGGCCCGCGCCGTCCTGACCTCGAACGGCTGGCCAGCGAGTTAGGGCTCGGGCGCTGCATCCTCTTTCCCGGCTATGTCTCGAACTTGTGGAGCTTGATGAAGCGCGCAGACGCTTTCGTCTCGCTGAGCAGGTTCGAAGGGTGCCCGAACGCCGTGTTGGAGGCGGCCGCCTGCGGCTCCCCTTTAATCATTTCCGACATTCCGGCGCATAGGGAACTGCTCGACGAACGCGGTGCTCTCTTCGTGGACCCGGACGACCCGGCCAAGGCGGCTGACGCGCTGAGGCTGACTTTGACATGCGGCGCGGCGGGACAAGAGCGCGCGCAGACCGCCCGCGCCAAGGTCGCCGGGAGTTCGGTCGAGATGACCGCGCGGCTCTACGAGCGGCTCTATATGAGTTTGAAGTGTAGAAACTAAGGAGACCCGCTGAGCTTTTTCAGGTCCTTCCTTGTCAACAGCTGGTTTCTGAAATTTTCTACAGCCGGTTAACCTGTTGGGTTTATTTTCTTTGCAAGAAAGATAAAATGATGTCCAAGCATCTGGCGATCTGTCTGCTCAACCCTCGAAGTCGGCCCTCGTATTGGACCGGCGACTTCGCGATGCCCTTCTACGGCCTAGGCCGCAAGCTTAAATACTCGATGGCTAATGGAGCACTGGTATCGGTGGCGGCACTGGTCCCTCCGGAGCATGAAGTCGTCCTAATTGACGAGAATGTCGAAGGGATAGATTTCGACAGCCTCCGTCGCTTCGATGTGATTGGCGTTACTGGCATGGTCGTGCAGGCGGAACGCATGTGCGAGATTTTACGACAACTGCGAGAACTGCCGGCGGTAATCGCCGTCGGCGGGCCGTTGGTGACGGTAAGCGAAGAGATGTTCGAGAGCCTGTGCGATGTCCGATTCATAGGTGAAGCGGAAGAGACTTGGCCGGCATTCCTGAACGCGCTCGCCTCCGGCGCAACCACAGAAACGCGATATGAGCAGGCGCAGAAAACTGATATGACGCAAGTGCCTGTGCCGCGCTTTGATCTATTAAAGCATGGCTGTTATGGCACTGCGCCCGTGCAGTTCTCGCGCGGCTGTCCGTTCCTTTGCGAGTTCTGCGACATCATCACAATCTTTGGTCGGAAGCCTCGCGTCAAACGACCTGAACAGGTGATAGCCGAACTCGACGCTGTGCTGGCGCAAGGTTTTAGAGGTTGCTTCCTCGTTGACGACAACTTTATCGGCAACAAAGTGGAAGCGAAACGATTGCTGAGGCGAATCATCGAATGGCAGGAGTCTCACGGGTATCCGCTGGTGTTTACGACGGAGGCGAGTATCAACCTTGCCGACGACCGCGAACTGATAGAATTAATGGTTAAGGCAAACTTTCAAGGTGTCTTCATCGGAATTGAAACGCCGCGCGAGGCATCGCTGACCGAGATGCGTAAACATCAGAACACTCACGGCGATTCGATGCTCGCAAAGCTTGCGCGTATCCGGGACAGAGGATTGGGGATCAGCGGGGGCTTCATCGTTGGCTTTGACCATGATGACGAGCGTATCTTTGACGAGCAGTTCGAGTTCATTCAATCAAGCGGAATCCCCACGCTGTCGATCAGTTTACTGACGCCGCTTCCGACCACGCCTTTATACGAGCGTTTGCGCGCCGAAGGCCGTCTCGATTTCTCCGACCCGGAACTCATCTATCATCCGAAACAGATGACCCGAGAACAACTCAAGCTCGGTTTTCGTAAACTCCTGAATCGAGTCTTCGATGTCGAGGCCTATTTCGATCGCGTCTTCAATGGTGCTGCCGCTTCTTCTAAAGCACGTCGTCAAGATGAGACGCAAAGTACGATTAAGATTCGGCAGCCGAGTCTTAAGCTGCGGTTTCTACATGCGGGCGCGTGGTCTGCGCGAGCCTTGTTGCTCGCTTTCGTGATGGCCCGGCAAGGCCAATTGTTGCGGCATCTTCGCGTCTGTGCGCGTGTCGTTCTAAGGAATGCTGCACTCGATACTGCTACATTCGGATTCGGAGAGATGGTGAACCATTGGATTACCTACTGGCATTTTGCTTGCGTCACTCGCCAAATAAGCGGAACGCAATTTGGGAATGTGCCAGCGATTCGCCTCGAAAGTGAGGTCATGCAGTATCGCCGAGCGACAGATTAGAAGACTGGAAACAATGTATTCCGACCTCAGCATAATTAATATAAATTGCTAAAACGAGGCTTTTAATCGGTAGCACTACAATAAAACGTGGTCTGGGCTGACATCACCTCGCAATCGTTAACTTCAGTGCGCGTGACGGCCGCCCTCGCTTCTTCGGCGATGACTAGCGCGACGGCGGCACCCAATATCAGAGCAGTTCTTTGACTGTGTGAGTCACGGACGACGGCTGCCGCCTCCAGCTCCGCAATCCGCCGCCGGAGTGCGTAGTTGAGGCACTACTGACTCTCCAGCTTCTCGCCGACTCGCTGGAGCTTGGCCTGAAGCTTGGCGATGCGCGCGGCAAGCTCGGCGACCTGGCGCTGCCGGCGGTTGCGCGGGTCATGCTTGAGTCCTCGATGTAGTCGAGCAGAGACTCGATGAGTCGGACAGTCGGCTCCGCTCCCTCCTCGTAAAAGTTGATAAAGCTGGTGGCGAGTCAACAATGACATTTCATTTGTAGTAGGGATTTGGCATTTACCTTTCTGCCTTTCACACGAATCCGCGCTTCTTCTACCCCATGTAAAACCTCGTCAAGAGTATTGACTTTCTAACTGAACTGTTATGAAGGGATTTCGTGAGTCCGATAATTTCGCGGTACTTCGCTTCCCCAAGCCCATATAAATATACATCGGCGGGCGCGATAAATGTTGGTCAACATAATGACTACTGCACCGTTGCCGCGCGTGCTTGCGCTTTCCATCGCTCTTCGTTAACACCCTTTACTAAAAGCCAGAAGATTGAGGCGACAGAACTAAGCAGACCCATTGGGACGAAGAAAATGAATACCCGGTAGCCGAGCGGCGGGTAAATGAACGTCAGCCAGCCGAGACCTGAAAGCATCGACAGCACGCCGAGAAACTTTGGCAGGAAGGTTGAGCTAAATACGAGCGAGCCGTTCAGCAGCGTAGCGAATCCGAAAAATGCCAACGCGAGCGCGGCACCCTGATCATTTATCTTTAGCAGGAGCAAAACGACGGATTGCAATTGTTCCGTGGTGAATCCAGTCAATGCAGACGCACCGCCGGCGGCCGAGCCGGTCCCGGCGCTCAACACGAATAACGGCACGATGAAGAAGACGCGCGCAAAGGTCTTGATGACACAGCCGGTGAGTTCGAGAAACGCTGCTACCAATGCGACGGTGTTGTTGGCAGGTCTCAGCAGAAGATAAAAGAACGCTGCCGTCGCAACCTGGCACGCCATCTCGATGAGATAAACGGTGAAGCCCAACTGATAGAGGCCCTTGTGCGTGACGATGCTGTTCGCCGTCGCCGCGGCATCGCGGAAATCAACGAGCCTTTCGCTGACAAAGCCCTGTGCGAATATACCGCCGAGAATCGTCAGAAGAAGGAAGAGACCGGCCATTCGGGCGAGTGTGCGGGGTGAAGTGTGCGTAAACATATCTCGAAGTGTCTGCAAAGCAAAGTGCGATTTCCAAGAAGCGGGCGCTCAGATGAACCATACTTTCGGCCGGTCAGATCGAGCGAGTTGTCGGGCGCGGCGCGGCCTTCGAACGAATTTCCTGCGGCACCCGCATCAACGGAGGAAGCTCCCGTTCAGCTAATTTCATTTCACTGTTCGGAGCTAGCCCCGTCGCAGTCCCCACAGCCCGCGCGCCGAGAGAATGACGGAGAAGAGCGAGGCCACGCCGATGGCGAGGAGCGTCCAGACGAAGAAGAAGCCCCCGCCGGAGTTCGGGATGCCGCCGGCGACGCCGACGCCCTTCCCCCTCATGTGGATGTAGGGAACGACCAACCCAAGGAGCGACACGAGGAGGAGGATGACGTACCCCGACCGCCGTCCGGCGAGCACCAGCGCCCCGTACAACCAGACGACGGAGATGAGCACACACCCGATGAGGTTCGGGAGACCTCCCGGCTCCATCCCGCGGACGATGTCGTCCGCCAGATGAAACGTTAGGAGGAGGAGCGAGAGCAGAGACGCGATGGTTAACATAAGGTTCTGTTTCATTTGATGTCCTCCCGGTCAGACTTGTGTGCCTCTCGCCAAGTGCATGTGTGCGCGTTCAGCAGGGCGTTCGTCGGCTTGCGCTCCGTTTGCTCTACGCTGCTGGACGCTCGCGTTCTGCTTGCTCAGGCTCAAACCGGAGAATGTCGCCAGGCTGGCACGAGAGCGCCTCGCAGATCGCCTCGAGCGTGGAGAAGCGGATCGCGCGCGCCTTGCCGGTCTTGAGAATCGAGAGATTGGCCAGCGTGATTCCGATCCGATCCGCGAGTTCGGTCAGCGTCATCCGCCGATCATGTAGTAGGTCGTCGAGCTTGACGGCAATCGCCATGTCACACCGTCCCTTCGAGGTCTTCGCGCATGAGCGCGCCTTCCGCGAACACGCGGGCCAGCAGGAACGTGAGGAGTACGGCGAGCCAGCCGTTGATCGAAAAGCCGGCGTTTATGTGGAGCGGGTGCGCCGGAGTGGAAACGGTCTTGGCGATCACGCCGATCACGATGCTGAGAAGGTTCAGCGCGAGCAGCGCCCAGGCGATGGACTGCAAACGGGATGCGTTCGCGGCGACGAACGGGTCGCCCGCGCGAACCGTCTCCACGATCGCCAGCAGCCGTTTTAAGACGACGTAGTTCAGCGGGATTGAGACGAGGCCGAGCACGGCAATCGCGCGTAGGCCCATGACCAGCCGCTCTGTCTCAGGCGAAGGAGCGAGTTTGAAAGCGGTCATGATCCATTGCTCGTTCGGTAGGACAACCAGCAGGGCGAGGATCGCGGCGCCGCCCAACCAATTCACGATGATGAGTATCCGCAGCACGGGGTACGCGATCGGCAGCGCGGCGGATATTGGCCTTGACATGGTTCGCCACCTCCAATATATCGAATATCAATAAATTATTTATTGATATTCGTCAAGCAGATTATTGATAGTCGATAAATAGACCGGATTTCCCGCGCGGGTCCGAACGGCGGAATGTTGGGTCGTCCTGCGTCTGCACGCTCTAGTCAAGGAGAATCCGCCGCGCTCCCGTTCAGGCTCGCGAGGAACGGTCGGTTTCTGTAAGGGGTGGGAGGCTACTTGATGTGTCTTGGCTCTCGGAAGCGAAGTTACTTCAAAGAATTAAGCTAATTGATATTTATAGCGGCGTTATGGTCACGGTGAAGGATAAGGCCACACGCCTCACACCGATGCTCACGAACAGATAACGACTTCAACACTCTAGTACCGCACCCGCTACAATCTTGCGACGTGTATGCGGCTGGCACTTTCACAACATGCCGTCCAGCGTATTCAGCTTTGGCGGTATGTATAGAGATGAAAGTGCCCCACGACGCATCACTGATACTCTTAGCCAAGTGATGATTCTTCACCATCCCGGCGACGTTCAAGTCCTCGAAAGCTACAGAATCGAACTCACGAACTAACCGGAGTGAGAGTTTGTGAAAGAAGTCCAACCGCTGCCGGTTCACCTTTTGATGTTGCTTCGCTAACAGAGTGACAGCCTTGCGGCGTCTGTTACTGCCGCGCTTGCGGCGCGAGACTTTACGTTGTGCAATCTTTAATGCGCGCTCCGACTGGCGCAAGTATTCAGGGTTTGCGATAGCCTCTCCGGTTCAATACTGTGGACAGATTTCAGATGACAAGAAAAGCCATTTACCGATTAAATGTA
>CAXTRQ010000062.1:0-29531 GCA_964246705.1 uncultured Pyrinomonadaceae bacterium | reverse complement strand
CCGGCTTCGACGATGATGGTGTCGCCAGGATTCGCCGCGTTCAGCACTGATTGCAAGTTTCCGCCCGCCTTGACGACTACTGTGCGGTCGTTCGAGACGCGGCGTGGGCGCTGCTGCTCCTTTTGAGAAGCGGTGCGGCGCACTTGCGCGAAAGCCGCGACGAGGCACGCGACCGTCAAGCACGCGGCGAGCGCCCACGGCCACCATCGCCTGAAGCGGATGCTTCGTCCGTTATGTTCTGTGATTCGCACCGCAGGAATTCTCAAAACGTTTTCTCATGATTGGCCGTCTTTTCCGCCGTCGGATTCTCGCGCGCGAGGCCGCTGAGAATCTGTTCGTTGCGCGCGGTGGGGAGCAGAGGAACAAAGCCGTCCTCGCCGCCAACGGGTGCGCCCATCTCAAACTGCGAAAAGAACTCGTACATGTCCGTCCAAGAGACGCGCGGGTCGTCACCCTCGACCCAGTTCCAATCGGCCAGAGGGTGCGGGCTGAGCACGCGCCTCGTAACCCACATGTCGCCGCCCTGTTCCCAGACCGAGAAGGCTTTCGCTGCGAAATCCTGACGCCAACGCGTCACGCTTGCCGTGTTGAGCGAAACGATTGAATGATAGCGCAAATTGCGCGTCGCCGGATTAAACGGATATTCCCAGTTGCTTTTTTCAAGCACGTCTCTGACGGTCGCAACACGACTCTCCGGCTTAAGTAAAGGTTGGAGAGGTCTGGCGCGCGCCGCCACCGCCTCCTCGTGGCGGTCGAGCACAGGTTTCGCCATGAAGCTCAGGTTAGTAATAATCGCCGCCGCAACGAACAGCAAAGCGATAACTTTTGAGGCGGCCAGAGAGCGCTCGCTATGCAACAGGTAGCCGAGCGCGAGAAAGGCGATTGGGTAAAGCGGCAGGTACCGTTCCATCGAGCCGCCTTCAAACACCAGCGCGGCGAAGGCGATGAGCGGAATAGCATTGAGCAGCAGCAATGCGAGAATCCGCTTGCCCTTCGGCGAGCGCAGCAGGCTCAAGACCATCGCCGCCACGAAGAGATAAAAAAGCGCGAACTTCCACAGACTGAGGCGAAAGAGGTCTGCGAGCGTGACGGGATTAAACGGGTCATGCACGAGGAAGCGTTTGAACAGCACGCCGTCTTCGCCCATGTGGATAAAAGTGCGCGCAAGGCCGAACGTCGTGCGCGACCATCCCGTCATGTTGGTCATGCCGTGCGACGAAGCAGCCATCCACGCTTTCAGAGCGCCGGGCGTATAGATACCGAGGTGCGCCAGCACGAGCACGTAAGCCAACCCGGTCGCCAGCGTCAAAGCCGCCAGAGTTTGCATCACAAAGTTGCGGCGGCCTCTGTCGAAACCGTAGAGAAAGAGCGGAACGGCGAGCGCCGCCGGAATCGCCCACACGTACAACAACCAGAGGCAGACCGCTCCCGCCAACGCCAGCCCCGCCAGCAGAGCAGTTCGCACGGGCGGCACAGGTCGTTCGCCGTCGCGCGTGAGCAGGTAGATGCCGAGCAGGAGCAGAGAGAGTCCCGGCACATAGCTGTTGCCCGTCTGCGCGTAATTAAGAAAGCCGTAGGAAGCGATGAGGGCGACGGTGACGAGACCTGCGACCCACTCGCGGCGGCACACGCGTCTCACCAGCGCATTCACCAGCAACGCCGACAACAAGCCTGAGAGCCAGCCTATCGCCAGAAACGTGTAAGTGGCGTGGTCGCGCGCCTCCTGCGCGCCCGTCAATAAAGTAATCAAAGAACCGAAGGCGCGTGAGAGTAGCCATCCGGCGGGTCGCCAGAACAGGTGACCGAACTCCCAAAACTCGTCGTCCATCGAGTCTACGTAATAGACCGTGTCGCCCATGAAGTACGCGTTGGTGCAGATGGTCGCCAACACGTAAGCGACCAACGCGAATCCGTAGCCGCGCAGGTTGTTTGTCCAACGCGTTGTCGAAAGTTCAGCGTTACTCATGGCTCAACTTTTCCACCCCGGCTTTTCGACAAAGCACTTGATACTGCGCGCCCAGCGGAAGGCGTGCGAGCGGCGGTTCGAGAAATCGTAGCCAGCCCAAGATGCGCGGAAAGATGAACATGAAATCCGTCCGCATAATCTCGAAGCCACCTTCGCGCAATAAGCGACGCGCCTCCGGCGGCGCGAGCGTGACGGCATCATGATCAAACGGGCAACGGCTCATGACGTAGCGCGTGCCGGGATTCCATGGGTTGTTTTCCCAAAAAGCAAACAGCCCGCCCGGTCGGAGCGAGCGATAGATGTACTCGACGGCGGCGGCGCGCTCTCTGACGGGAATGTGATGAAAGACGCCATTGCAGAAAGCCATACCGACACGCTCTGCGGGCTGATACTCTGCGAACAAAAGAAAGCGTGCGCGCGCGGAAGCGTGCTCTCTGCGCGCCACGTCCAGAGACTTCGCGGAGATGTCGAGTCCGAGCACAGACTTCGCGCCGAGCAAGTCGAAGAGATACGGAGTCGCCGAACCCGTGCCGCACCCGTAGTCGAGCACGGAGTCAATTTTCCCCTGCTGCTTGCCGAGACACCGCGCTGTCCACGCGAGCCGACCGTGCGCGAAGAAATCCTTGTCCTCGCCGGAGACGGAAAGCCCCTCTGCGAGCGCCGCGTCGTAATCCTCCGCGTATTCGTCGAATCCCGTCTGATTCATCATCGGCGCTTCAACCCCAGCACGCTCAAAAAGAAACTCGACAAAACGATTTGAAAGCCGAGCGTGATAGCCGTCACCGACGGGATCACCGTGCGCAGAGTCCGCGAAGGATCGAGCGGGCCGAATGCGCGCTCGCCCCACCAACTCAAAGCGTAGAAGGAACCGGCGAACCCTGCGAGCAGCAGCACGCCCCCCAGAATCAATCCCACTTCCAGCGTGACGTAGCGAAACATCCTGTCGAGGCGCGGGTCTTCCGGAAGCAGCTTCTCGCTAATCGCAAAGACTTTTGTGAACACCGCGAAGACGACCGCTTGGAAGCCGACAATGACGGCTAACGCCGCGTAGAGCAGCGTGTGTACATCGAGCGTGATGCCCTCGATGACGACCGGCCCCAGCAGGAGCCAACCGCCGACCGCTGTTCCCAACAGCATCAACAGCAAGCCGGGATAGAGGAAGAGCCAGCGCGGGCTGTAGAGCAGAAGAAAACGCAGGTGACGCCAGCCGTCGCGCCAGCTACGCAGATGCGGCGGGCGACTGCGCCCGTCGGGCGAAAGCGTCGTCGGAACTTCCGTGATTCGCATTCTCCTGAGCGCCGCTTTGACGACCATCTCACTCGCAAACTCCATTCCCGTCGTCCGCAAGTCCATCCTCATCGCGGCCTCTCGGCTGAAGCCCCGCAGCCCGCAATGAAAATCGCTGCACGGCGTATGGCGAAACAGCAGCCGCGCGATGCCCGTCAGCACGGGGTTTCCCAGATACTTATGCAGAGGCGGCATCGCTCCCGGCTTGATGCCGCCGCGAAAGCGATTGCCCATCACAAGGTCGTAGCCTTCGCGTAATTTCTCGATGAACGGCATCAGGTTTTCAAAGTCGTAGCTATCATCGGCGTCGCCCATGATGACGTATTTGCCGCGCGCCGCGCTGATGCCGCCCATCAGCGCGTTGCCGTAGCCCTTGGCCTCGACGTGAACGACGCGCGCGCCCAGCCGCTCGGCGATGTCCTGCGAGCCGTCCGTGCTGCCGTTATCGGCGATGAGAACCTCGCCCGCGACGCCCTGCTCGCGCATCGAGCGTTGTGCCTTCTCAATGCATGTCGCCAGCGTCTCCGCCTCGTTTAGACAGGGCATCACGACCGACAATTCAAACTCCGGCTCCACATCATTTGCCGGACGGCGCGTGGCGTTTTTTGTTTCCGCGATTGTTTCTACACTCATCATTTGTCACCCGAAACCGCTCAGCGTGCGAGAAAATCATCCATACTGAACCCAGTAATAAAGCTGCTTTGAATATTCCGTTGCGACGGTTCCCCAACCGTCTCTGTACCACCACCAACTCGACGGCGCGGGCGTCTGCTCTCCCGGCGCGACAGCCTTCAGGCCGATTGTTATACCGCTTCCCTCGAAGACGCGGCGCAGCACCCACAACGCCCGCCGCGAGTGATAAGCCGAAGTCACCACGAGCATCGAATGCAGCGCATGAGCCTCCGCGTACTCGCGCAACAGCACCGCCTCGTCGTGCGTACTGGCGACTGTCGAGCGCAAAACTTCAATGCTTTGAACGGGCACGCCCGCGCGCTCAAGTTGCGCGGCGGCGCGCTCGACGAACAGAGGATTCCGCTGTTCCGCAATTTCCCAACCGCTTTTCATGTTGTCGTTGGTCAGGATAATTTTCGGCGCGCGTCCTTCTTTGAAAAGCTTTGCCGCCTCACGCGTGCGTTCCATGTACGCGCCCGAACCGGCGAGCACGACGAGCACATCGGCGCGCGGCAGTTCCGCCTCGACAATCAGTGCGCGCGCCGCCAGCCACGCCAGCATCCACCACACCGCGATCACGAAAACTGACAGCCCGTAGATGCGCCACCAACGCGAGCCGCCGGTCTTGCGCCCGGCGATAGTCGCGCACGTCGCGGAGGCCGCACCGGAATTGTTTCGTTCTCTGTCCGTCACCAGCAGATGCCTCTCACGGGGCTGTCGGCGTCGCCTCTCTCAAACAGGCGCACGAGGTCAATGACTATCTGTCCCTCGCGCAGTTGCGATTCGATCTGTCGAAACTCTTCGTTCTTGTTGCCGATGATTAAAACGTCTGCGCTCTCCAAGACTTCCGCCACGGTTTCGCGCATCAGTTGCGAGATGTGCGGAATCTCGCGCTCGATGTACTCCTTATTTGCGCCGAAGAGGCGAGCCAGCGACACGTCACGGTCGTAGATTGCCAATTGCATTCCCTTGCCGATGAGGTTTTCGATGAGCGTCACCATCGGCGATTCGCGTAAATCGTCCGTCCCCGCTTTGAAGCTGAAGCCGAGCACGCCGACGCGTTTCTTTCGCGTCCGCAAAACCATCTCGACGGCGCGCTCGGTTTGCAGCCGGTTGCTCTGAAGAATTGACGACAACACGGGCACTTCGATATCGAGTTCCTTCGCCTTATAGGTGATGGCGCGCAGGTCTTTGGGCAGGCACGAGCCGCCGAAGGCATAGCCCGGTTTGAGGTAGTAGGGCGAAAGGTTGAGCTTCGTGTCCTTGCAGAACACGTCCATAACTTTATGGCTATCAATGTCGAGTTCTTTGCAGACGTTGCCGATCTCGTTGGCGAACGTGACCTTGAGAGCGTGAAAACAGTTGCACGCATACTTGACCATCTCGGCGGCCTTGATGTCGGTCACGTAAAGCGGCGCATCAATCCCTGCGTAGAGGCCGCTCACGGCATTCGCCACGCGCTGCTCGTCCGCGCCGATTAAAGTAAAAGGCGGCGCGTAGAAATCCTTGAGCGAGGTTCCTTCACGCAAAAATTCGGGATTGATGCAGACTCCGAAATCCGCGCCCGCGTGTTTGCCCGAATGCTTTTCGAGCGCGGGCGTGACGACGCGCTCGATTGTTCCCGGCAGCATCGTGCTGCGAATAACGACCGTGTGATGCGCCTCTTTATCAGCCAGCGCCGCCCCGATCTCTTCGCAGACGCGGCTGATGAATTTCAGGTCGAGACTGCCGTTCGCGTTGCTCGGCGTGCCGACGCACACCAGTGATAGTTCCGAATCTGCCACCGCCGCCGCCGTGTCCCCGGTTGCTCGCAGGCGTTCCTGTCCGACCATCTCCTCGATTAGCTCGCCGATGCCCTGCTCGACAATCGGGCTTTTGCCGCTGTTGATGATTTCCACTTTGGTCGGATTAACATCTACACCGATGACCTCATGTCCTTCTCTGGCGAAACACGCCGCCGAAACGCAACCGACATAACCCAGACCGAAGACGCTGATTCTCATTATTGATTCCTTATGCTTTGCCGCACGCCCGCGAAAAGATTTCCGTACAGAGTAGAGCTATAAACCACCAATCGCGTTCCGCTTCCGGTGCGCGTAAATCTTGAAAAAGGCTTGGTCATAAACCAGTTGATATTCTTCGTCGAGAAGCGTCGTGACGTGGCGGTAAATCTCCGGGCGGTCTTTCTCCTGCCCGTTAATCGAGCCTTCGTAAATCTCTTCAACCACGAAGAAGTCCGGCCTCTTGCCGCTGTAATATCCGAGCCGATAGTCGTCGACGAGGTTGCGCTCGAATCCCAGTTCAAAACCTAAGTCGGCTGTCCCCATGATGAGCGTGTCGCGGTCAGCATTGCGCTTGAGAAACTCCGTCGCCGGAAGGTAGCTCCGGCGGAAAGAGTCGAGTTTCATTTTATAGAGCACGCCGCCGAGTTGGACGATGATCAAACCGCACACCGACGCTGCGACAATCCTGCGCGGCACGACGCGACTCGTCCAGCACCAATGAAGCCACACCGCGAGGACGGCGCTGTAGAGAGGAACGATGTGGAGCAGATAATAGGAGAGCTTCTGGCCATCAATAATCGTCATCATGACGAAATAGATGCCGGTCATGATAAGCAACGCGCGCAGGCCGCGATGTTGGCGAATGCTGCGCGCGGCGACCGCGCCGATAATCGCTAGAAGGTACGCGATTGGAATCAGGATTTTGAGCGCAATCGGCCCGACGCTTCCGGTCGAGTGACTGCCCAGCCCGTAGGCGACCAGATACCGCCGTGTGATTTCGTATTTGAAAGCCGAGAGAGGCGCGCTGAAACCGCTGAGCCGACCCGTCTCCTGCGCGTTCCCTGTAATCTGCGCGACGAAGGTTGAGGGACTCTGAAGAATATAAAGCCCCCACCCGGCAGCCCCGACGAGATACGGCACGGCGGCAACGGCGACGTGCTGCCAACGCAGGCGCGCGCGGTCGAAATAGAGAATCAAAAAGATGAGTCCGGCGAAATGCAGTATCCCGTTCCAGTGGGTCAGACCGCTGGCCGTCACCAGCGTATGACTCAAGAATACGGCGAGCGTTAAATTTCTTTCACGCCACCGCAGATAGGCAGCGATTCCGGCGAAGCCCAGCGCAGCGGACATCAAGTCCATGCGACCGAACGATGCGCCCGTGATGAAAACGTAGTCGAAGGCAATCAGCACAAAGGTCAGTAGCGCAACTTTTCTGTCTCCCGAAAGCGCACGAACAATCACGAACCACGACAAGAGCGCTAAGATTCCCCAAGCCATCGAGAGAGTCCGCATTGAGAGCAGGCTGAAGCCGAAAATTTTGTACCACGCCGCCTGCGCGATGAAGTCGAGCGGCAGCGTCCAGTAGGTATAACGGTCAATGTCTTTGAGCCAGCCGACCGGCTCCAGCACCATCGTGCCCATCGTTCCATGCTTGATTAAGTTCAGCGCCGGGGTGGCGAACCATCCCTCGTCGCTCCAAGGGCGCTTCGTGAGCGCACTGCCGACCGACAGCACCACGAAGACGACGAGCACACATGCGGCAATCGCATAGTCGCTTCTAACGCTCTTGAATGTCGCGCGCATGTTGTCTTGCCCGTCTCCTTATCTTCGTTAGTCGCCGACCCGAACGTGTCCGTCGTGCTGTTCGCATTCTTCAGGTGGCGCTCACCGCCGAGTTCTTTTCCATCTCTAGCCCTGTGCGCTTCGCGCCGCCGCCGCGAATCGCCCGCTCGCAAATTTCCGCGAACTTTTCGGAGACGCGACGCCAGCCGAAGCGTTCACGAACTGCCGCCGCCGCGCGTGCGCCGAGCGCGCTGGCTCTCTGCTCATCCGCGAGGATGCCGACGACCGACGCGGCGAACGCTTCGGGCGTATCCGCCAGCAGCAACTCTTCGCCGTCGCGCACCGGCAGACCTTCCGCGCCGACGCTCGTCGAGACGACGGCCTTCTCCATCGCCATCGCTTCGTAGATTTTCAGGCGCGTGCCGCCGCCGATGCGAAGCGGCACGATGTAGGCTGCGGCTCGCTCCATGTACGGGCGCACATCCTCGACGCGCCCCGTGACGATAATCGAAGGATCGCGTTCACTCAGTTCGAGCAGCCCCGGATAAGGATTGCGCCCGACGACCGTCAGCGTCACGTCCGGCACGGACTGCTTGATGCGCGGCATCACCTGCTCGACGAAATAGCGCATCGCGTCTTCATTCGGCAGCCAGTCCATCGAACCCGTGAAGACGAGGTTATGCGAATCGCGCGTCTGCGCCCCGCGCGGGCGAAAATATTCGATATCTACTCCGGTCGGCACGTCCGCGACCCGCTCGACGCCGTACTCGCGCCGCATCATCTCCGAGTCTTCGCGCGAGACGGCGACGATGTAATCGAAGCGGCGGCAAGTCGCCTGCTCAAAGGCGGCGGTCTTGCGCCACTGTCCGTAGAGGTAAGCCTTCTTGAGCGGGTTCTGCTGCACCTCGTAATGTCGCTTCCAAATCATCGCCTCGACGTTGTGCTGAAAGAGCACAGCGGCGCAGGCGACATCGTCCGGCACGTTGATGGCGGGAACGAGAAAATCGCAAATGAGCACGTCGAAACTGTCGTCTGCCGTGCGCGCCGCGATTTCTTGGCGCATCCGCGCCGACTCGTATTTCTTCATGAAGTAAGGAAGCGGCGAGACGAGATTGGCGGCCAGTTCCATGTAAAACCCGGCGCTGAATTTCGCGCGCGTGTGATGCGGCACGACGACGAGTTCATGACAGTATTCTTCCGCACGCGAGCGCGCGTCTGTGGCCGCCGTGCCGTCGTCGAGCGTCAGGTAAGTGATGTGATGCTCGCGCTTCAATTCCTTCAACATGTGATAGGAACGAATCTTCCCGCCTTTATCAACCGGGTGCAGCAATTCGCTTTTAAGCCAAAGTATTCGCACGTTTCGTCTGAACTTTCTCGACCGACCTCTTGCCTCTTGTCTGAGCCGCTCGCTGGCAGGCGAACATTCAAGCCCGCACCGCCGCTTCGGTTTCCAATATCTCCGGCAGCCCCGCACGCGCCTGCTCGCCGTCAATGAACAGGCGCAACCACATCTCGACATTGACGAGCGACCACAGCCGCTCCGTGTGATTCCCTGCTCCCGCCTCGTGTTCCGCGACGAGACGGCGCACCGTTACCGCATCGAACAGGCCGCGACTCGTCGCGCGCTCGCCCAATACATACTCATCTATCACGGAGCGAAATTGTCCGCGAAACCACGCCCCGACGGGAACCGGAAAGCCCATCTTCGGACGCTTCAAAATTTGTTCAGGCAGCACGCCTTTCATGCTTTGACGCAAGATGTATTTCGTCGTCCATCCGCGCAGCTTCATGCGCTCAGGCAAGCGTGCCGTCAGTTCGACCAGCTTGTGATCGAGAAACGGCACGCGGCTCTCAATGGAGGCCGCCATGCTCATCTGATCTTGCTTCATCAAAAGCTCGTGCAGGTAGGTTTTCATATCCGCGTAGAGCAGAGTGTTGAGGAGCGTGTTGGCGTCGGTCGCGCGGAGATGCGCGCGAACTCCGGCGTAAGGTTCGAGCGCGCCCGCGCGTTCTTTCGTTTCAGGTGTCAGCAGGTCGTCCTGTGTCGCGCGCGGGAAGACCGCGAAATTGTCGAAATAGATGCTGTCAATCTCCGGCTCGACACATAGGAAAGTGCGTAACAGCTTTTGCCGCAGGCGCGAACCCGTGGGCATCCGCTCGATGCGTTGACGCACGAAGCGGCGCAACGCTGCGCCCGTCAATTCGTGATAGCGTGCGCCGAGCGCGAGGTTGTAGACGGTCTTGCGATAGCGTTCGTACCCGCCCAAAAGTTCGTCGCTGCCCTCGCCCGTCAACACGACCTTGACGTGCTGCGCGGCGAGGCGCGAGACGAAATAGAGAGGCACGCTCGAAGGATGCGCGAGCGGCTCGTCTTCGTGCCAGACGAGTTGCGGCAACGCGGCGAAAAACTCTTCAGGGCTGACGACTACTTCGTGGTGGTCTGTCTTGTAGGCGCGCGCGACGAGCCGCGCATATTCAAGTTCGTTAGCATCGCGGTGGGCGAAGGCGACCGAGAAAGTCTGGATCGGTTCCGCGACCATCCCGCTCATCACGGCGGCGATAGCCGAGGAATCTATCCCGCCCGAAAGAAACATTCCGAGCGGCACGTCGGCCATCAGTCGCAGGCGTACGCTGGTGCGGAAGAGTTCTGACCACTCCGCCACATACTCTTCGTCGCTCTTAGTGCGGCGGGCGTCCTCCTCAAGATTCGTTGCCTCATCTTCGGGGTTGAAACGGATGTCCCAATATTTCTGCAAACGTATTTCGCCGTCGCGCCACAGCAGCGTGTGGCCGGGTAGCAATCTTTTGACGCCGCGAAACAGCGTCTCTTCGCCGGACGTGGAGTGGTTCGCCAGATAATCGGGCAGCGCGGTGTAATTAAGCTCCGGCTTGATGGCGCGCGCCTCCAGCAGCGCCTTAATCTCCGAGGCGAAATAGAGCGAGCCGTCTTCCTGTTGGACATAGTAGAGCGGCTTGACGCCGAGCCGGTCGCGCGCGATGAACAACTCGCGTTTGCGCTCGTCCCAGATGGCGAACGCGAACATGCCGCGCAGGCGCTCGACCGCGCGCGCGCCCTCTTCCTCATAGAGATGCAGAATTGTTTCCGTATCGCAATGGGTGCGATAGCGATGGCCGCGCGCTTCGAGACCGGCGCGGAAATCGGCGTGGTTGTAAATCTCGCCGTTGTAAACGATGCGGAGCGAGCCGTTCTCGTTCGTCATCGGCTGATGCCCGGCGGCAACGTCGACGATGGAGAGACGGCGATGACCGAGGCCGATCTGGCCTTCGACAAAGATGCCTTCATCGTCCGGCCCGCGATGCTTAATAATATCCCGCATTCGTTCGAGCGCGCGCACGTCAATTCTGCGCCCAGACCTGCTCGACAATGCTATTCCGTTAATTCCACACATAAATTTTTCGCTTACGTCAAACGAGCCGCGCCATTTGAAGGCCGCAGTCAAACATTAGTCAAACATTACTCAGACGTTTCCGGCCATCTGCCTCGCCCGGCGAGCGGCGGGAGTAAAGTCAACCTCCGCGTCAGTTTCAAATTGCCACTCGCCGTCCACCGAGCGCGCCCACAGATGAGCAATACGCTCCTTCGTTCTCGCACAGACAATCTTCTTCCCGTTAATCTCTAACTGTCGTCCTTCAATCAACACAAGTTCTTCCGGCTCCGTGCCGTCGCCCGCAAAGCGCGCCCACGTCCACTTGAAGTCCGAAACGAAATTGGTCGTCGAGACCTGATGCCGCCCGTCGCCGACGAGCAGCAGGTCGCGCACGCTATGCGACGAGGCAGCCGACAAGGGCGCGCTGCCATCATGGATAAAGGCGCGTCCACCGACCGCGCTAATCTCGAAGATGCGCCTCTTGAAATCTCTCTGCTCCGCGCTTGCGGGAACGAGAAAAGTGGTGAAATCGCGTTTGCCTTCGGCCTGCGTCGAGCGTGTGCAAACCGGCGCAGGCGCGCGCTGTCCATATTGCTCAGACACCCAGCCGTCAGCTTTCTTCCACACTCCGTCGCCCGATGGAGCGAAGATTTCAAGCCCCGCCATGTGCGCTCCATTTTCGCGCATCAACATCATTTCGCCTTCCCTCTCAATCGTGGGGTCGCTTCCCGGCGCAAAGTGAAAATAGGCATCGTAGGTATGTGTCCCGCTCGTCTCGACGGTGTCGCGCATCACCCAGTAGCCCTCCTTCAAAAACAGAATGCTGCGCGTGTGCGTGGCGGGCGAGTCGAGCCGCGCATAGCCATCATGCGCGCCCTCGAAATAATCGAACCGCGCGTGGGTCGTCCACTTGCGCGGCGTGCTCTCGGCGATGCGCCGCCACTGGAAAGTCCCTGCGGGAATTGATGATGATTGCCCGTCAATGGTTAAGGTGTTGTGCGCGGTGGAACTGCGAAACAAATCGCGCAACTCGTCGGAGCCTGTGTAAGTGTAAGTTCCCGGGTCAACCAGCATCGTGCGCCCGCGCGCCGCCAACTCGAACGAGAGCGTGTCAGCGTGCGCGTGTCCGCAATTTTTCATGCCGTGCGGGCCGCAATCTATCAACAGGTAATTTGCGTCCGAAGACCAACTGTCCCGCATCACGTAGTAGCCGCCGTCTGGGAAAGCGCGTGACGCTTCCGATGGCGGTCGCGCGTCGAGTTGGTCGAAGACTTGCGCGCCGGATGCGCCGAGCAGCCAGAGCGTCTCTTCGGACAACTCCGCTCCGGCGACGTACTTGTAATCGGCACGCCGAAACAGTGCAGCCCCGGTCGAAAGCGTCGCGCGAAAATCGTTCGCCGCGCGCTCGTCGAGTTTCGACAGCTTTCCGCCGTCATCATCGCCGAACAGCGGCGAAGTGCCGTCGGGACGCGTGATGTGCATCAGGTGATCGAGCAGCGCCGCGAGCCGCGCCGCCAACTTGTCGCCATCGGGTCGCCCCGCTTCGAGCTTGCCGTTCAAGCGCGCGAGTATCAGGAGATGCGTGTAGAAGTCGGTCGTGTAGCGATGATAGTAGCTAGACTGTTCAAAGTAGACTCCGTCGGGTCTGCCGTGGCTTTCAAGTTGGGCGAGCAAAATTCGCTGCCCCGTCTCTCGCCAGCCCAGCGCCGCGCTGAACTCCGGCAGCAACGTGCCGAGATAGAAAAGTCCGAGCGCCTCGCCGGTCAGGTGTGTGTTCGGGCTGAAGTAGGTCGAGAGATATGTTTCGAGATGGCGTGCATGAAGATAAAGAAATTTCAGCGCGCGCAGGAAAACGGGCGGCGTGAGATGCGGCGAATCCTTGAAGAAGTAGAGCGCCCACAACCATGAGATTGCGCGGAAAGCCACCTCTAAACTGCTCGCCCAGTTGATACCGAGTTTCGGCGGGTTCTGCTCCATCCAATGTTCGAGGTGCGCCACGAAGGTTTGCGCGTACTGCTCATCTTTGGTGTACCAGTAAGCGCGTCCGAGCGCGGAGAAATATTGTTGACGATTCAGTTCCCAGACAATCTTCTTATCGCCTGCCACGCCCGCATCCAGATAATTTATCCGGCTCCAATGCGTACGCGGAGTTCTGACGCGGGCGACGGGTTCGAGATGCCAGTCAATCGGATTGCCGAAGGAGAGGTTGCTGAAGCCGAGCAGATCAAAACGGCCTTCGGCGATGCGTCGCGCTTTTTCAATCACGGCCTCGCGCGCCTGCGAATCGAAGCGTCGGCGCAATTCTTCGAGCGTCGCCTCGCGCTCTCCGAACGCCGCAAAAAAGACCGGCGCGCGGCGCGTGCGAAAATGTGCGAGCAGAGTTTCGGCGGAGACGCTCGCGCGACCTTCCATCCATCCGGCGTCGAGTTTCTTGAACAGGGCGTCATCACCCGGCACGCGCGTCTGCTCCGAGAGACCGTAGCGTTCGACGCGGGCAGCCAACGCCTGCGCCCCTCGCACGCGTAGTTCGTCGAGACTTCGGCCTTCAAACTTTTTGAGAATCTTAATCATCGCCGCTCTCTCGCCGTCGCGCAGTTTTCCACGACAGACTGCTCCGGCAGTCTCACGGGAGAAGCTGTCGCCAGTTGACGGTAAAGCTTGAGCCACTCGTTTTTCACCGCTGCCCATTCATACTTGTCGCACTCCCCGCGTGCGCGCGCGGCGAGACGCGAGGCCAGCGCATCGTCTTCGAGCAGGCGGATGGCACATGCCGCCAAGGCTTCGTGGTCGTCGCGTTCGACCATCAGGCCGGTCTGCTCGTCGGTCAAGATATAGGGAATGCCGCCCGCGTCCGTCGTCACGACCGGCAGACCGGCGGCGAACGCTTCAATAATCGAACCCGGCATGTTGTCAATATTTGGACTGTTCAGGTAGATGTCCGCCGCGTCGTAAAGTTCGGGCATCCGTGCGGGTGCGACGCGACCGATGAACTCGACGTGGCGCAGTTTCAATTCGCGTGCGAGCCGCTCAAGCTCTCCGCGCTGGCTGCCGTCGCCCGCGACTGTCAGGCGCGCATCGCTAAAGCGTCGCTGGATGAGCGCGAAGGCGCGCAGCACGCAACCGACGTTATAGAGCGGTTCGAGATTGCGGTTCGAGAGAAAGACGGGACGCAAGGGGCGTCGTTCACGAAAGCGGAAGTGAGACGTATCAACGAAATTGAAGATCGCGCGCGCGTGCAATCCGAAGCGAGCAAAGACATCAACCAGATAACCTGAAGGGACGGCGATTTCATCCACCAGCCGGATCGAGGGGATGGCCGTCCGGCTCCAACGCCGGAGGTGGTCTTCAGCCTCGCCGCTGCGATAATTGAGCACACTCTTCTTGCCATAAAGTTTGGCAATCAGAATGGCTGGCGTCGGCGCGAGCACAAACGAGAAGTAAGAAGCCGAGAAGATGTGCACCACGTCGTAGGCGCGAACCCTTAGCAGCAGCGTCGCGACGTACATCAAAGAAGTCACAACCGTCCGCACGTACTTGATCGCCTGTAGCTTTCTGAGCACGCCCGGCAGGCGCGGATTGACAGGCAGGAAACCGACCTCCAGTGAAGCCTCTTCGCCCAGACGCGCGAGCAGCCTTGTGGCCTGCACCGCCTGCCCGCCCAGAATATCCAGCGAAGGCGCAACGATCAGAATCCGCAGCGGTGACGACGCGCCGCGCGCACGCGCCTCACTCTCTCTTGACTGTATCTGTGCTTCCTTTAGGCCGGACATATATATCTATTCGGTGGCGGCTGAACCGCCCCTCAGCACCGTCTCTCCGATATTGACCTGCGGCGCGGCGGGCGCGAGCGAGAAGCGTTTCTCGACTAAAAGAAAAAGGATTGTTGAGACGACCAGCGTCACGAAGAAGAAAACCGGCATTCCCAACCAGAAAGCTAGGGGCGCGTGATGATCGGGCGCAATCACTCGCATGACGAGGAAGGCGACGCCCCTGAGCGCCAGACCGTGAATCAGGTAGTACGAATAGCTCATGTTTCCGAGCCAGCGCAGAGGCGTCCAAGAGAAAATGCTCCTCACCAATCCACGGGAGTTGGCACAGGCGAGCGTGAACGCAAAGAAACTTATGAAAAGCACAAACTCTCGATAGACGCCGCCGAAGCGATAGGCGTCGAGCCACGCGGGCAGCAAGTCTGGACGTTCCGGCAGCGTATATATCAGAGGGAAGGTGACGAGCAGCGCGAGCAACGCCATGCACTCTGCATGCGGTGTCATCTCTCTCACGAGGTTGTAAGAATGGCGCGCTTCGTAGAGCAGAATACCGGAGATGAACATAATCATGCGGAAATGCATGTATTGATTGGTCAGCAGGCAGTAAGCCGTGTAGAGCACCGCCAGTGTGAGAAAGAAGATTACTCGATGAAAGCTCTCCCAGCGTCGCATGCGGAGCGTGGCGACCAGCAGAGGGAGCATCAGGTAAAAGAAAAACTCGTAACTCAGAGACCACGCCACGGTGATGACCGGCGTGATGGGGAAGATGCCGGGCAGCAGCAGCAGGTTTTGCAAAATGTAGATTGCGGCGCTCGACGGCTCGGTGGGAATTTTGCTCAACTCAGGATAGACTGCCGAGAGCAAGAGATAAATCACGAGCACGCACAGGAAAGTCGGATAGATGCGTTGCGCGCGTCGCTTAATAAAGGCCGTGAAGTTCGTATATTTCCTGATGACCGCGCCGTAGATGAGATAGCCGCTCAGGACGAAGAAGAGATCAACGCCGGAATGGCCGATGTTTCCGAGGAAGTAAGAGAATCTGAAAGTCAGCGATTCAGGTCTGACCCACGTCTGAAATAGGGCGTGGTAGTGAACGAAGAAGACGAGCAGGACGGCCAGCCCGCGCAAGCCTTCCATCGCCAGATGGCGTTGCGAATTGTTGCCGCCCCCCATCTCGTAGAAATCGGCCAGACGCGCGTGCCAAAGGGCAGTGCGCGCCAATCGCATCCCTTCATTTCGCGGGAGAATGTTTCTTCCTATAAGCATCTGAACGTCGCTTGTGCGGTTACCCCGTCGCCCCTGTTGTTATTGTCGAGTCGAACATTTAGATTCAACTCCGAACGGTTACGAAGCGCCTTCCCGGCTGACACCTTTCACAGTTTGCAGACGCGCCGGAGCGGTCGCCGCGAGGCAGCGGTCATACAATCGCTGCGTGTTTTCGAGTTGCGCGGCGGCGGAGAAATTCCGCTCGATGATGCTTCGCCCGCGCTCGCCCATCTGGCGCGCGCCCGCCGGGTCACGAAGCAGAGAGATAATACGCGCGGCCATCGCTTCGTCGTCGCCCGACGCGACCAGATAGCCCGACTCGCCTTCGGCAATGACCTCCCGCGCACCGCCGACATCCGTCGCCACGACCGGACGCGCGGCGGCCATGTATTCGAGAATTGAATTCGAGAAACCTTCCGCCTTTGAACTGAGCACGCAAATATCCGAGACGAACAGGAGCTTCGCCACGTCATCGCAACGCCCTGTGAAAAATACGTCCTGCTCCAGACCGAGTTGCGCGGCGAGCGAGCGCATCGGCGTCATCAATTCGCCTTCACCGGCAATCACAAACGCCGCATCCGGCACGGCCTCGCGCACACGTCGCGCCGCGCGCAGAAACATCGGATGATCTTTCACCTCGTGGCGCAGGTTGGCGATAATGGTCACGCAGCGTCGCGTCGGCTGAGACGGCAAATTGAACGCGTCGAGCGCCGCCGCGCGCTCGATGCCGACGGGCGGCGCGACCCGCGCGAGGTCGAGTCCGTTATAGACGGTGGCGATTTTCTTCGACGCGACGCCGTTCTCAATCAACTGCCGTCTGACCGCTTCCGAATTGGCATGCACTACGTGCGCGAGGTGAAAGGCGAAACGCTCGACTCTATTTTGCGCCGGAGTCCGCCAACCGCCCGTCTCGCCCCGGAAAGCGATGCGCGCCGGGACGCGCGCCAGCGTTGCGCCTGCCATCCCGAAAACATTCGTGTAGAAGCCTTCCGTGTGCACTACATCAATCTCACGCTCGCGCAGCAGGCGCGCGAAGCGTCGAAGCTGCTTAAGCATATTGCCATCGTAAAAACTGGTCAGGCGATATTCGGGAATTTCACCGACCCCGATTCGCTCCGCCTCCGCGCGCAGCACGCCTCTCGCGTTCAGGCACGCCAGATGCGGGCGGTAACGTCCGTGCTCCTGAAGCATGCGCGCCAACAGCACAATCTGCCCTTCAGCGCCGCCCATGTCGAAGCTGCCGATTAAAAGAAGGACGTTTGGTTTCGATGCCATAAAAAAACTCTGTCTGAAGCTACCTGTCCCTGAGTCAAGAAGTTGCCCTCAAGTTCCGGCAACCGGCTCCGTCAAGCTCGCACGCTGCACGCCGTCGCCGCGAGTCTGTGCCGCGATGTGAATGCTTTCCAGATTCTTCGCGCCGGAAACTTTTAACTCGCCGCGCTCGCGCCTGAGCCATGTTTCCAACACGAAGATGTACCACAATTGATTCGGCGACCACCCTGCGCGCGCCGCCTGTTCCAACTGCTCCAGCACCGCGCCGGAGCGTATCCAGCCCTCGCGTTCGAGCACTGATTCGCGCATCGTCTGCTCGATAGCGCCGCGCCAGCGACCGGCGATCCAACGTTGCACCGGAACGCCGAACCCGCGTTTGCGCCCACTGGCGACGCGCTCGCCAATCCTGCGCCGCGCCAACTCGCGCAGCACGGCTTTCAAACGACCGCGTCGGAGACGCAGATCAAACGGCACAGACGCGGCGAACTCCCAAAGCTCCTGATCCAGAAAAGGCGAGCGCGCTTCCAGCGCATGATGCATCGTCGCTCCATCCACTTTCGGCAGGTATTCGCCGACGAACCGCTGCCGCCGGTCGTAATCCAAAAACCCCTCCAGCACACGGCGTCCCGCATCCAGAGACCAAGGGATTTGACGTTGAGCCACGGTCGCAGAGTTGAGCCGTTCGCCGAGCAGGCCGTGTCGCCGGTAGGCGGGCAACCCGTCATGCGCGCACGCCACCGCCCCCAAGCCCCCGGTCGTGTAATTGAGAAAAGAGATTGCGCGCCGCACGTAGCCCGCGCGCGGCATAGATTCGCGCAGGGATTCGCGCAAGGAAGACCACCAACCGGCAGCCGCACGCGGGAGCGCGCGCGCCAGTTTTTCAGCCAGCCACAGATGCCTGTGCTCCGGGTAGCCGAGAAACACGTCGTCGCCGCCATCGCCCGTGAGTAGCACGGTCGCCGACGGCGCGACGGCGCGCGACACGCTCAACATTCCGAGCGCCGAAGCGCACGCGAACGGCTCCGGGTACGCCGCCACCAGTTCGTCAATATTCGGCTCGTCTGCTGCCGAGAGTTCGAGCACGCGATGAGATATGCCGAGCGTCTGTGCCGTTGCGGTCGCATCGGCTGTTTCGTCCCAAGCGTCGCCCGGCGTCCCGACTGTATAGGCTGTGATATCACCGCCGAGTTTCGCTATCGCCCAGCAGACGAGGCTCGAATCAACACCACCGCTCAGCAGCGCGCCCACCGGCACGTCCGCCTGTAGGCGCATCTCGACGGCACGCAGGAAAAGTCGCTCCGTTTCCTCGACCGCCTCTTCAAAAGATGGCGCGGCAGATGCTTCGACGGCCTTCGGCGGCGACCAGTATTCTCGCGTTCGCGTCTGCCCGCCCGACCATTCGACGATGGTCGCCGCAGGGACTTTCTTCGCCCCGCGATAAATCGCGCGCTCGTCCGTCACATACCCGAATTCCAAATACTCAGCCACAGCCGCTTCGTCAATCTCTTCGACGAACCTGCCGAGACGCAATGCGCGCACGGTCGAAGCGAAGGCGAGTTGCCCGTCGCGCTCGGCGTAGGCGAGCGGCTTGACGCCGAGCCGGTCACGCACGAGAAAGAGCTTGCGCGCATGTTCATCCCACAACCCGAAAGCGAACATGCCACGGATTCGCGCCACCAATTCGTCAATGCCCCATTCACGATAGCCATGCACCAGCACTTCTGTGTCGGTGTTGCTTTTGAACGCATAGCCGCGCGCTTCGAGTTCGGCGCGCAAATCCAAGAAGTTATAAATCGCTCCGTTGAAGACAATGCCGAGCGAGCGGTCAGGGGCGCACATCGGCTGCCTGCCCGCCTCGCTTAAATCGAAAATCGCCAGACGCCTGTGACCGAGCACGGCTTCGCCCCATCGCTCGATGCCTTCGCCGTCAGGCCCGCGACGAGCGAGCGCGCAGACCATTCTGCCGACGGCGCTCGCTGCTGCCGTCGTGTCAGTTTTTCCGATTAGCCCCGCAATACCGCACATTGATGTATGACCTCCGGCGCAATTGTTGCACCGACCTCGCGCCGACAACTACTGTTCGACGCTCTTCGTCTCCCAAACCTTGAAACCCGGCACGCGCGCGACCGCGCGACGGATGGCCTCGTGTTCGCTGCCTGTCAGAGTTCTGAGCAGCAGCGCGATTGTCAGATAGACGACTGAAAAAATGATGCCGCAGACGAGCAGCACGATGAATGGCTTCGCCCCGACCAGAAAGGTGCGCGCGCCTGCGGCGGCCACGCCTCCCGCGACGGCGGCCACAGCCAGTTTCAATAAGTCCTTCAACAGCACGAAGTCGCGCCGCGTCACGCCCAGTATTCGCTTAACCTTGTGCGCCACAATCACACGCTCGATGACATTCACGCTGATGGCAATTGTAATCGCTCCGACCATCCCGAAATGGTGTGTGCCGTACCAGAGCGCAACTATTAACAGGCACAGCAGCACGACGCGCGCCCTCAACAAAAAGTAACGGTGCTCGGCGTGCGCGCGCATCACGGGGTCGCACGCGCTCGACAGAATGCCGAGCGGGATGAGCGTGATGTTGACGGCGAAGATAGGCCAACTGCTGACGAACTTTTCGGTGAAGAGAAGAATGATGAACTCGCGCCCCGCGACCAACAGAAACACGTAGAGGGGGAAATAGACGGCAGACATCTTGCGCATCATGCTCGCCGTCACCAGCACGATTTCGCGCCGCTCGTTATTCTTTTGCAGAGAAATAACGCGCGGGATGAGTACCGAGCCGACCGCATCGCTTAAGACGCCGAGCAGCGGCAACTGGAAACATCCGAAAGAGTAGATGGCGTAAGCGGCAGTCCCGAAGCGATACGACACGAAGTAATTATCCAGATACCACTGAAGCCCGAAGATGACGGCGGCGATACCCAGCGGCAGCGCATATGACAACTGCGCGCGCATCACAGGCCACTCGAAGCTGCGCCAGAAATTTCCGAAGCGCGCGCGCAAGTAAACCAACAGGATGACGACCTGAATTATTCCCTGCACGACCGCCGCGTAAAGCAACGCCCGCACAGAGGCGAAGACGACGACGGCGGCCAGAAAAAAGAGCGCCTTCGTTAATTGCGCCGTGACGATGAAAATGGTCGCGAGCCTGACCTCTTGCCGCGCAACCGTAATCACCTCCAACAGCGCTGCCATAATCCATAACAACACGACCAGCCCGACCACCCACGCATATCCTGTCAACTCGGGATTGTTGAGAATATCCGCCAGCCAAACGGGGCGCAGCAGGAGCACAAGCAGCGCCGTCGTTCCGACGGCTAGTGTGAACAGCAGCAGATTGAAAACAATTTGCCCGCGTCGCTCCGCCTGCTCGCGCGGCAGGAAATAGTAGACGCTCAGTGGAAATCCGAGCGGCAGTATCAACATCGCGGTGTCGACGAAGAGAAAAACCTGCTTGTACAGCCCGATTTCAGGCAGGCTCAGACGCCTCACGAGTAGGAGCGGAATGGCGAAGCTAAAGGCGAAGGCAATCGTTTTGGCAAGCATCAGCCACGCCGCGCGAGCGGTCAACGATGTACCTGCTTCGGAAACTTTTGCCGTCACTTTCGTCAGTTATCCGTCCCGTCAGAGTTTAATCGTTATGACTTCAGGAGAGTCGTTGCCGCCGCGTCCGCCACCTGCTCTCGAATCGGCTCCCAGCGCGCATAGCGTTCGCCGCGCAGGAATTTGAAATAAGCGATGACGGTGGCAATGTTGGCGAGCATGAAATATTGCGGCAGCGCAAGCAGACGATTGCGGACACCCGCCCGTTCGAGCGTCCAAGAGAGCGCGGCGGCGGCGTAACAACAGAGATGCGCCGCCAGCATGAAGGCGTAGAAGAGTTGACGCGGCGCGAGCACTGCCGCCGCCGACACGTTGACGAGCAGGAAGATTGGCACGAGATAACGCATCACCTTATGAGAGACGAGTTGCACGGCGTAGAAACCGCTCCGCAGAGGATTCAACATCGCGCGATGCCGCCACAGGTCTGTGAAGGTCTGCGTGATGATTCTCACGCGCATCCGCAGTTCTTTGTCGACGCGTGCGTTCGTCTCTTCCGTGCAGACGGCATCGGGTTCGTAGATCGCGCGCAAGTTCTGCTCGACCATCTTGGTGGCGATGATGAAGTCGCTGCACGCTTCGTTGTACAAGGGCACGTAAGCCGCACGGCGCACGGCGTACAAGCACCCGGACACGCCGATGAGCGAACAGATGCGGCTTTCGTGTCTTTTGAGAAAAGTCTCGTAGCCCCAGTAGGAGCGCGCGCCGCGTCCGACGCTGGACTGCGCCAGGTCGGCGTAGACGAGCCGCCCGCCGACGCATCCGACGGTCGGGTCGGCGAAGCCCGGCATCATCACGCGCAGCACGTCGGGTTGATAAAGCGTCGTCGCGTCGGAGAAGAGAATGATTTCGCCGCGCGACTGCTCGACCGCCATATTCTGCGCCGCCGTCTTGCCCAGACGTTCCCTCTGACGAACGAGCCGCACGCCCCGCGCAGCAAAACCGCGCGCGATCTCGTCGGTCGCATCAGTCGAACAATCCGAGGCGACGATAATCTCCAACTGTTCTTTCGGATAATCGAGCGCGAGTGTGTTTTCGAGCTTGGCGGCCAGCGCGCGTTCTTCGTTGTAGGCCGCGATGACCACGCTGACGAGCGGCGTCGCCGCGCCGCGCCGAATCTGGCGCGTGCCCCAACGGCTCATCAACATCAACAGGAGCGGGTATCCGGCATACGTATAGAAGAACGCGGCTGCGCTCAACCAGAAAAGCACCGCTGCTGTTAATTGAATGCTCATCTCAATACTGCCTGTCGCCGCGACATCGAATCGGCTGTAGCTCTCACCTCCTCCGGCGCGGCGGCCAATTCTTCACTCTCTCTTGAACGGCCTCCGGCGGAATCAGCCACCTCTTTTCCTTCGGCGACCATTTTATAGAGGTACAGGCGGCGCAGGCAGATGGCATAACCGACCAGATAATAGACGTGCCACGAATAAGCGACCGAGAGAAAAAAGCTGCTCACCATGTAGCCCGCCAGACTGGCCTGCAACCCGACTGAGAGATAGTAGAAGCGCGAACCGCGCCGCGTGCTGAACGTCTCCTGCTCAAGCCGCCTGAGCCGCCTGAAAGGCACGACCATGAACATCAAGTAGAGCGCCAGCGCCGGAAGCCCGATCTCGGCTGCCACCTGCGTATAGGAATTATGGCTGACCAGATTCCTGATCGAGACGATGGGAAAGTTGCCCATCCCGACGCCCAGCAGAGGATGCGTGAGCGCGACATAGATTGATCTGTAAAGCACTGCCTGACGCGTCGAGGCCGAGCCGCTGGTGTCGCGGCTGATGTCAACAATCGTCAGCATGCGGCTCCCGAACTGCCCCGGAGCGAGCACGATGAAAACGCCCACGGCCAACACCAGCACGAGCACCACCGCCAGCCTGTGACGGCGACCGAGTTTCCAGCCCAAAACGGCGGAGGCGGCCAGCAAGCCGAGAAATCCGCCACGCGAAAACGTGAAGATTGTTCCGGCTGCCATGACCATCGTGCACACGGCGTAGATCAGTTTTTTGAACGGATTGCGCCCGGCCAACAGCAATACGATGGCGAGCGGAACCATCGTCACGAGGTAGAGCGCCATCTCGTTCGGGTCGCCGAAGATGCTGCTGTTACGAATGTTGCTCGCCACACGGTAGCCTTCAACCGTAAAGTTGCCGACGCGATAATCGTTAATCGCGCTGAGGCTGACGAGGCATCCGGCGGCAATCGCCAGCAGCAACATCCCGCGCAATCGTCCCTCGGTTCTGACGACATTCACCATCACGATGAACATCAGGACGACCTTGATATAAACGAATCCGAAAGTGTCCCAAGCGTTGGCAGGACTAATGGCTAAAGGGGAAGAGATTAACCCCAGCAGACAAAACAGCAGCAGTATCCCGACTTCACGCGGGCGTGCCGTCAGCGTGCCTTCGAGCGCGAGTTGCGTGGGAAGAAAAACGACGAGCGTGGCGATGGCAATCCAGAGCGCGATGGATGTCAACGCAGATAGGGACGGGAAAAGCTCGTAGGGACGGAAATAGAGTACCGCGTTGAACAGAAAAAGCCCTGCATAACTGAGCGCGTGTCCGCGCTTGATAGTCCAAGCCTCTCCCTCGCTCACGCGCGACGCAGGCGGCGCAGCAGGGATGCGAGAAGGCTTGCGGCGCGTGTCGTAAATCTCGCGCGGAGCAGGCGCAGATGTCATCCCGGCATCGTCCGGCATCTGGCCGGGACGTGTCCACAACTCCGTGTCGGGGCTGTCGCCCTCCTCCGCGCGTCGCCCCTGCGGCGCACGTATCACGGGTTCGTAGTCAAGAAACCGACCGTTGGATGACATCTCGGCACTCTACTCCCCTTGGATGTTCGGCCAGCGTCCTTATATCTCGTGCGCTCGCCCTCGACGTAAGCCTTGCGGCGTATCGCTAAACAGTTACACGGAGGTGGGGGCACTCCTACCTCCGTGAAACTGTTTACGCGCCTTCGGCATTGTAGCGCGAAGAACGGCAATTAGACGAGAAACCTAAACGGCGACTGACTCTTCATCCCCCACCAGCACGAGCGTCCGCACGCGCTCCCGCAGCGCCGACTCAAAGCGCCGCGCCTCTTCAATCTCCGAGAACGCAAGCGCGCGCAACTGTTGCTCGATGCGTCGGCGATAGTCGGAAACCAGCGAGTCCGAGACGTTGAGGCGCGCGGCAGCTTCCAACTGCGTGATGTGCGCCGGGCTTAAATAGCAATGCCAGAGCACGCCGAGCATCCGGTCGTACTGCTTCGTCTTACCGCGCACGGCCTCATGCAAGCCCTTCAAAAACTGGTCAACGAAGCCCGCCGCCTCAGATTCCGATTCGCGGCGCAGGAGAGCTTGCTCCGGGTTCTCGCGCGCATCCACCGGCTCGAACGGCCTGCCCGATTCGTCGCTATCGTCGCCGCCCAAGGGAACGAGATAGATGTCCATGACGGGAAGGCGCGACATCACGAGGCTACGCAAAGCTCTGACATCAACCGGCGCATCGCACGCTTCGAGCACCGATACGATCAAGTCTTCGAGGTCGGAATTGCTGATGATGATTTGCGCGTCGCCCGTACAGCCGACCATCCGCGTATCGCGCTGGCGCACGGGAATCAGGTGCACGCGCTGTTCGAGTTCGTGGGTCTGGCGGCGGCCTTTGTCGTCGCGCCATTCGCGTAGGCCGTAGACGCGGTCGACGAGGCGTCGGTGCGGTTCGTCTTCGCCTTCGGGCGCGTGCCCGCCGTCGAAGCGGCGGAAGTTCGCGCTCGATTGAATGATGGTCGAGATGCGGCGCGCGAGCCTGTAGGATTCGGGATGGCGCTTGCGCAACTCGGCGGTCAGGAGATTCGTCAATTCAATCTGGCCGATTTCGCACTCGATTTCGGCGTCGGTCATCGCCGTGTCGAGATAATGTTGAAATCTGGACTTGCTGAGCAACGTGACGAAAAGTTCTTGCGTCAGGTCTGTATAGGCGCTGCCCCGGTCGCCCTCTTCAACGAGCAATCCGGCACTATGCGAAGCACGTACGAGGGGATGATTGCTGACGAGTCGTTGGAGTTCCATCCACAGGCGGTTGACATCGGAACGGCGCAAGCTGTCCACCCACGGCCCTGTGCGCTGCGTGCGCTCGTGCGTGTTGGTGGTGCGTCCCTCTTGAGGTACGCGCGGCTGTTCTTCGGTGGCACCTGGCATGGAATTATTCAAGCGATGATTTTGATCGGCGGATGTTGCGGCCATGTTAATAGTAATTGCTGCTTCGGAGCAAGGTTGGAAGGTACGAAGAGAAGTTTTCAATGGGAAGTTCAAAACTTTTGATGAGGAGCAAGGACTTTGAATGCTATCGTCTTAAAAGTTCCGGCAGCAATAAAATCGTCACTACTCTCGACTGATTAAGACGCGCTGCCCAATTGGGAAGAGAACATCCGCGCTCTATCAGGCTCGTTTTGGATTGATAGACCTTAACGGGGAATCCGCGCTACCTGACCGCGAATGGGGTTAGAGGCGGTCACCGCGTGAAGGGAATGTCGAAGAACGCCTTGTCAGGCGCTCCGACTGACAAACCGGATGTTAGCAGCAAACCGCGAAATGAGCAACATCTTTTTACACTTCCGGCAACTCATTGGAAAATCAACGAGAAAGGCGAAGAAAAGAGCAGGCACTTCGGGGAGAGTTGTGGAAAAGAGGAGGGATTGCCAGTTTTCTTCACAATGACTAAGCGAAGTGCTCGATAAGGGTTGGTCGGCTGGTCTGGCTTCCTCGCCCAGTGCCTTTTTGCCCTAGCCTTAGCTCGTGCTGTGCCTTTTACGAACCCGCTTAGAGATAAAAAGCTGAAGAAGGCGTCGCATTTCCCGGCTTCAAGCGATGCGCCCGGCTTCGGAAGATTCAGACGAACATGGAGGAGCAACGAAGATGCGTTGTTCGAGCACAGCCGAATTCCGAAAACTGAAAACCTGTCCGTCCGCCGAGACGCTACTTCTGTACAGAGATACGGGGCTGGCGCTCGAACGACAAAAGAAGATTGCCGCGCATCTCAATAGTTGCGACTTCTGCGGCGCGGAGATGCAACTGCTCTCGCGCCACCGGAGGCTTCCGAAGTGTGCCGTCCCAGTCAAAGCGATTGAGATGCCGCTCAGCCTGCGTCGGCTCGCGGAGGATTTAATAGGCGAGCCGTCGTTGAACCGTGCGCGCTTCATCGAAACAATCTACGAAATTGACCGCCTCACTTTGACGGACGCCTGAGAACATCAGTTCGAAGGCTTCCTCTCGGTCTCAGGTTCCAAAGCAGTGCCCGCCCCGCGCCTGTCGCACGTCAAATCCTTGAGCGAATTTCTGTCTACCCGTCCTGTGCGGTTGCGCCGCCGCCGTCGTAGAGCGCGTCAATCAGTGCGCCGTATTTTTCGTCAACGACGCGTCTTTTGACTTTGAGCGTCGGGGTCAGTTCGCCGCCGTCGATGGAAAACTCTTCGGGGAGGAGGGCGACGCGGCGCACGCGCTCGTAATCGGCGAGCGGGGCCGTTAGTTGCGCGACCTCCTTTTGCACGAGTTTGATGGCCGACGGGTTGCGACTCCACTCGGCATGACGCGGCTGCTTTCCCGCCTCCGCTTCGGGCAACATGCCGGAGAGCGCCTCCCAGTCGGGCACGATGAGCGCGGCGGGCTGTTTGCGTCCCGCGCCGACGACGACAACTTGATTGACGAGCGCGCTCTGTTTAATCAAACTCTCAACCATTTGCGGCGCGACGTACTTGCCGTTCGACAGCTTGAACAACTCCTTCTTGCGATCCGTGATGGAGAGTCGCCCGTCTTCGTCGAGCCTTCCGACATCGCCCGTCTTGAACCATCCCGTCTGTGTCAAGACCGCGCGCGTCTCGTCCGGCTTTTTGTAGTAGCCTTGCATGATGTTTGGCCCGCGCACCAGTATCTCGCCTTCGGGGTCGAGCGCGACGTTGATGCCGGGAAACGCTAAGCCGACCGTGCCGACGCGATTATTATCTGGGCGATTGGCAGACACGATGCACGTCTCGGTCATGCCGTAGCCTTGCAGGATTTCGATGCCCGCGCCCAAGAACGCGTAAGAGAGCACGGGCGAAAGCGCCGCGCCGCCCGAGACGAAGAATCGCAGACGCCCGCCGATGCCCTCACGCCACTTCGAGAAAACCAGACTGCTCGCCAGAGATTGCTGAATCTCTAAGAGCGGCGGGACAGCTTTCCTTTTATCCTTCAACTCCGCGTAGCGCTGCCCGACGCCCAACGCCCAGAGGAAGAGACGCTCTTTCCAGCCGCCTGCGGAAGTTCCCTTCTTGACGATGCGATGATAGACCTTCTCGAACAGACGCGGGACGGCGGTCATAATCGTCGGGCGCACTTCGCGCAGATATTCGCCGACCTGATCGAACGAGGCGGCGTAATAGACGGAGACGCCGTTCCAGCAAAAGACGTAGAAGCAAGTGCGCTCGAAGATATGCGAGAGCGGGAGGACGGAGAGCGAAACATCTGCGGATGAAATCGGCAGCGAACTCGTAATCGAAATAACGTTCGAGACGAAATTGCTGTGCGTCAGCATGACGCCCTTCGGCTCGCCCGTCGTCCCGGACGTGTAGATAATCGTGGCGAGATCGTCGCCGCCGACCTGAGTGAGCAGTTGCCCGAAAGCCTCCGGCTCGGACTGGTCGCGCTGCGTTCCATTGAGTTCGAGGGCGGAGAGCAGCGACACGCGTTCATCCGTTTCGATTCCTTCGCCATCGAAAAAGATCAGACCTTCGAGCGTCGAGACGCTCCCTATCTCCGCCCGCGCGTGCCGGAAGACCTTGCGGCCTGAAATGAACAGCAGGCGCGCTCCCGAATCTTCCAGAATGTATTTAACCTGTTCGGGAGCTTGCGTCGTGTAGATGGGCACATTGATTGCGCCGAGACTCAAGATGGCGAGGTCGACAACTGACCAATCCGGTCGGTTCTCCGAGAGCAGCGCGACGCGGTCTCCTTTTTTGATGCCGAACGAAGCCAGCCCCAGCGCGACGGCACGGATGCGTTGTTCGATGGCTGCGCCGGGAAGATGCAGCCACTGGCCACCGCGCTTGAGATTGACGGCATCCGGCTTGGCGTATTTGCCTAAAGCGGCGAGACACATGCCGGGGATGGTCGGCGGTACGTCGTTGACGGGTAAAGTTTGAGCCATGGCACTGGAACGTTGAACGCTGAGTTGTTAGACAAAAGCATTGCTGTTTTTAAGTTCAGCGTTCAGCCTTTATACTTTCTCTTTGATTCTGCCTGCGAAGTAATCAATCGTCTTCTTCAGACCTTCGCGGAGCGGGACGCCGGGCGACCAATTAAGCAGGCTTTGTGCGCGTGTGATGTCGGGTTTACGCTGCTTGGGGTCGTCCTGCGGCAGAGGGCAATAACGAATCTTAATATCCCTGCCGCATCCCATCGCCACCTCTTCGGCCAGTTCCTTCATCGTGAACTCTGTCGGATTGCCGATGTTCACCGGCTCATGGACGTTTAAATTCACATCCGCAGTTCCGCTCTCGACGTTCATCAAGCGGATTAATCCCTCGACGAGATCATCAACATAGCAGAACGAGCGTGTCTGATTGCCCGTCCCGTAAATCGTCAACTCATGGCCGCGCAGAGCTTGCATGATGAAGTTGGTCACAACCCTTCCGTCATTCTCCTGCATGCGCGGCCCATAGGTGTTGAAGATGCGCGCGATGCGCGTATCCACATGGTTCTGCCGGTGGTAATCCATCATCAGCGTTTCGGCCACGCGCTTGCCCTCATCGTAACATGAGCGAATTCCAATCGGATTGACGTTGCCCCAATAGGTTTCCGGCTGCGGGTGCAGGTCTGGGTCGCCGTAGACCTCCGAGGTCGAAGCCTGAAGGATTCGCCCGTGGACGCGCTTGGCGAGGCCGAGCATATTGATCGTGCCCATCACGTTGGTCTTAACGGTCTTGACCGGATTGTATTGGTAATGCACGGGCGAGGCCGGACAGGCGAGGTTGTAGATTTGATCTACTTCGAGCAGCACCGGCTCAACGACATCATGGCGCAGGAGTTCAAAGCGATAATTATCCAGAAGATGGTGGACGTTCTCGCGCCGCCCCGTGTAAAAGTTGTCGAGGCAGACCACCTCGTGCCCTCTGTCGAGTAGGCGTTCGCAGAGATGCGATCCCAAAAACCCCGCGCCGCCTGTGACAAGTATCCTCATGCTCTGCTCCGTGCGATCCTGAAGAACGCTGCTGATTGAGAGAGTAAAGCTTCTCTTTAAACTTTCACTTCAACTTATCAACTTACTATTTCATTTAGCGAGCGCGTCCGCTGCCGACGGCGGAGGGGTGGAGTCTTTGTCCGGCGCTTCAATGCCGGACGACGGTTGCTCGTCGCTGATAGCGTCTTGCCCGCTCGAACTGTGACGATGGCGACTACGGCGACGGCGACCGCGCCGCTTGGGAGCTTCTTCGACACGCCCGTTGAGTGTCGCCAGCGCGGCGAGCACGAGAAAGAGCAGCGCGTTCGCCGTCGTGTGCAACGTGAAATCGAATAAACTATGAACGAGCACGGCGAAGCACCCGGCCAATGCGCCGAGACAGACGCCGCGCCGGAACTTATCCTTCGAGGCCGCACGCGCAAACGCCATCCGAAATAGACCGATGATGAACAAGAGTCCGAGGAGGCCGCCGACGATGCCTGCGTCGGAAAGAATCTGTAAATAATCGTTGTGCGCTTGCTCAAGTCGCATCAGCCCGCCGCCCGTGT